>JBPCVQ010000287.1:0-14880 GCA_051010395.1 Geminicoccaceae bacterium
TCGGTTCGTTCGGCCTTTCGCTTTTGGGCTTGGTACTCGGCCTCGCGATTGTCAGGCGCGTGTTCGTCATTTAGCAGCCGATCCGCGTCACGCCGATCGTGATCGGCAAAGACAATGCCGATGCTAACACCGCTCGATGTTTCCTTGTTCCCAAGGGCGAACGGCTTGCCCAGGTTCTCGATGACCTGTTCCGCCAGAGCCTGTACGGTTTCGGGGCGGCTACCCAGATTTGGCAAGATGAGGAATTCGTCACCCCCGAGGCGAGCCAGCATGTCGCCCGGGCTGAGGAGGGCTGTCATGCGGCGGGCGGCCTGACGCAGCAGTTCGTCGCCGGCAGCATGGCCAAAGGCGTCATTGATCGACTTGAAGCCATCGACCCATGACAAACCAAGCACTAAGGCTCTGGGCATGTATACTCGCGTTTCCCGCAAGAAAGCTGGGATGGCCCAGTATCGTTTGCAGACGCCAGTTTTTGGTTAACGATGTGGTGCCAGGCGGTACGGCATTCGGCGGATCATCGGTCGATGCCGGCAATCTCATTGACGGGCTGATGGCCTGAAGCCGGTAAGTGGCGCTTGGAGGACGACCCCGCATGCCATTGATCCCTCCGGCCAATTGCGGCAATCATCAGTAATCACTTCTTCATGGACGGAGTAACCATGCCTCGTATCGCCGTCTTCGGATGCGGTCGTATCGGCCGGATGCACGCCGACAATCTCGCCAGACACCCGCGTACCGAACTCGTGTCGGTTTTCGACGTCGTTGCCGATGCGGCAAGGCAGACGGCTGCGGCCACCGGCGCCAAGGCCGCGGCTTCGGTCAATGAGATCATGGAGGACGGCGGCATCGATGCGGTGTTGATCGCGTCGCCGACCGACACCCATGTCGATCTTCTCACCCGTGCCGCCAAGGCGGGCAAGGCCGTTCTCTGCGAGAAGCCGATCGATCTGGACATGGCCAGGGTCGAGGCATGCTGGGCTGAAATCGGCAATCTCGATCCGATGATCATGCTCGGCTTCAATCGCCGCTTCGATCCGACCTTCATGGAGTTGAGAAAGCGGCTACAGGACGGCGCTGTCGGCAAGCTCGAGCAACTCACCATCACCTCGCGTGATCCGGGACCGCCGCCCGCCGCCTATATCAAAGTCTCCGGCGGGCTGTTTCGGGACATGACCATCCATGACTTCGATCTCGCCCGCTATTTCGCAGGCGACATCATCTCGGTTCATGCGACAGGCGCCAATCTGGTCGACCCGGAGATCGAGACGCTTGGCGACATCGATAGCGCGATGATCACCATGCGCGCCGCCAGCGGAGCCCTGATCCACATCAGTAACAGCCGGCGCGCCGTCTACGGCTACGACCAGCGCATCGAAGCGTTCGGCGAGAACGGCATGCTGCAGGCCGGCAATCAGCGCGGCACCAGCCTCAGCTATTGGGGGGATGGCGGCACGGATGTCAAAGACCCGGTGATGGACTTCTTCATCGAACGCTATACGCTCGCCTACATCGCCGAGATCGATCATTTCGTAGACTGCACTGAGAAACGGCAAACACCACTCGCCGGCTTCAAGGAAGGCCTGGAAGCGCTCCGCCTGGCCGATGCCGCCTATGAAAGCCTGCGCACCGGCCAGACGATCAAGCTCGCCTGATCCCAATCAACATCAGTCTGCCCGCATACCCATCCCATGAAGGGCACGTTCAGCGACACCGCTCCCAAGTCAACGATGTGGCCGAGCCACTAGAGGGCGGCGAGGATGGCGTTGGCGCTGCTGGCTTCGGCCTGGGTCGGCACGTCTTCGACCAGGAGCGTCTTGACCACGCCGCTGTCGACGATCATCGCGTAACGCTGGGAACGGGTGCCGAGGCCGAAGCCGCTGGCGTCGAGTTCGAGGCCGACCGCCTTTGTGAACTCCGCATTGCCATCCGAGAGGATGTCGACCTTGCCGTCGGCGCCCATGATCTTGGCCCATTCACTGACCACGAACGGATCGTTCACGGTGACGCAGACGATGCTGTCGACGCCTTTGGCCTTGATCGCATCGGCATGCTGCATGAACCCAGGCAGGTGTTGTTCCGAGCAGGTCGGTGTGAAAGCGCCGGGCACGGCGAACAGCACGACCTTTTTGCCATCAGTCAGATCAGCGGTGCTCACCTCGTCGATTCCATCATCGCCAAGGCGCCGCAGCGTGACGTTTGGAAGCTTGTCCCCAACCTTGATCGTCATGTCTCGTTTTCTCCCTCGATCCAATGAGTTTTCGTGCCTGAAGGCAATCTGACATGACGGGGTGGGCGAAGCAATGGCCGCCTTTCAGCGCCTGTCGGGCAGCAATATGAGTCATGTAACAGCCATATCCAGGCGATCACAGCAGAGTATGTCGTCCCGCCCTTGCTGGGGAGGTAAGGACGGTCTAAATGAAAGATATGGTGAGCATTGAAACGACCCAATCCGAGATTGCGCTGAGTGGCCAGCTGCTGGTCGCGATGCCGCATATGGAAGACCCGCGCTTTGCCCGCACGGTCGTCTATGTCTGCGCCCATTCCGACGATGGCGCCATGGGGCTGGTGGTCAATCGGCTGATCGACAGCATGCGTTTCGATGCCTTGCTCGACCATCTGGGCATGGAGACCGAAGCTCCCCATCCGGACCTGCCTGTGCATTTCGGCGGACCGGTCGAATCCAGCCGCGGCTTCGTTTTGCACAGCGCCGATATCGTTCAGGAATCGACGCTGCTGATCGACGACGACGTGGCGCTCACCGCCACCACCGAGATGCTGAAGGCGATCGCCGGCGGCAGCGGCCCCGAACGCTGCGTCCTCGCCCTTGGCTATGCCGGTTGGGGGGCAGGGCAGCTCGATCAGGAAATCCAGAACAATGGCTGGCTTCTCGTCCCGGCAGACGATCAGCTCGTCTTCGGCTTCGATAACGAAGCCAAATGGGAAGGCGCCATGACCAAGCTCGGCATCGACCTCTCCCTCCTCTCCTCCCAAGCCGGCCACGCCTAGGCGGGCGGCTGCGAGCCGCGGCGGTTACTTTGGTCGGTGTCCGGTCAGAATGTCGCCGTCCGATTGCGGGTAGGTCGTAGTCGGTTGCGTCGATATCGGACGGGAGATCGGAGAGGGGACGATTACCAACAGGTCGGCGTTCGATCGGTTTTCGTGGCGATGTTGTCGAGGTCGTCGAAAAGCGTTTCAAGGTAGCCCAGGCGATTGGGGATCAGTGCTCTCACCGCCTGTTCGGTCTCATCGGGCAACCGCGCAGGATGACGCAGCAACGCATGGGCGAACAGAGCGGACTCAGCGAGATCTTCCTTCTTTGGATTGTCGGCCGCATAGCGTGTGATGTAAGCGCCGTCCGACCGCTGCGCCTGCTCCCACCCGGCGCTTTCAGCGTAATTTGCATCTAACGTGGCATGAACGGACTCGTGAAAGAGTGTTTCCTCGATGTCGTGATCGCGAAGACGCGTCTTCACATTTTCCGAATACAGGACAAAAAAACGACCGAGATCCTCGGAAAATGCCGTTTCGTCACCATCATGCAAGACGACATGTGACAATCCCAGCCGTATGAACCTCGGCAGCCGTCCCAGGGGTTCGGCGATCATCAGGACATGTCGCTCGGCGTTTTCGACTGTATCGAAGTCCGGATGAGCGAGAATGTCGACCTGGGTTCCATCGCTGAAATAGGCCCCGAAAACGAACGTGCCCTCCGCATTGAGATCGTCGTGGCGCTTATCGGGCATCTCACACCATTTACGATCGGAAAAATCGAGCCGTTCAAAGACATGAGGATCCTGCAACGTAATGAAGTCGAGATCGTTCGAGACGACGGAATTCGGAAAAAGCGGCGTTGCGCTGCAGCTCACTAGAATTATCATCATAAGGATTGCGCAAAAATTCATTTTTTTCATGATGGTAACCTTCAATGAATGCCATCAATAAATCTTCCAAGTGATGTAATCTATTTCTCAATCCCCTCCTGCTGGAATGAAACTCAACAGCTGAATGATTTCAGGCAGGTCTAAGCCTCACAGATTATCGTGTGCAAGCTCGGCGGCAGGCGCAGCCGATAAACGGAAGGCTACTCACCACCTTCACCAGCTGTGCATGCCGATCACGCATATCCCCGCAATCAGACACCATCCCTCAACCCATGCACCAACCTAAGTCAACGCCGCGGCTCGCAGCCGCTAGTGGGATTCGCGGGGGATGGCGTTGCCGCGGCAGCCTTGGAGAAAGTCGAGGTCGGCGCCTTCGGAGGCCTGCATGACGTGGTCGACATAGAGTTTTTGGTAGCCGCTGGTCATGGCGGGTTCGGGGGCGGTCCAGGACTTTCGGCGTTCGGCGAGTTCGTTGTCCGAGACGTCGAGATGGAGCTGTCGGCTCTCGACATCCAGTTCGATGACGTCGCCATTCTGAACCAAGGCCAACGGCCCGCCCGCGGCGGCTTCGGGGCAGGAATGGAGGACGACGGTGCCGTAGGCTGTTCCGCTCATGCGGGCATCGGAGACGCGCACCATGTCGGTGATGCCTTTCTTCAGCACCTTGGCGGGCAGGCCCATATTGCCGACCTCGGCCATGCCGGGGTAACCCTTGGGGCCGCAATTCTTGAGCACGAGAACGCAGGTCTCGTCGACGTCCAGATCTGGCGAGTCGATGCGTGCCTTGTAGTCTTCGATGGTGTCGAACACGACGGCGCGGCCTTTGTGCTGCATCAATTCCGGCGTGGCGGCAGACGGCTTGAGGACAGCACCTTCCGGCACGAGGTTGCCGCGCAGGATGACCATGCCGCCTTCCTTGGTGTGCGGGTTGTCGAAGCTGCGGATCACCTCGGGATTGTGGTTCTCGGCGCCCTTCACGTTCTCCCACATACTTTGCCCGGTGACGGTCGGCGCATCTTTGTCGAGGAGGCCGTTCTCGCCGAGCGTGCGCATGACGGCTGGCAGGCCGCCGGCATAATAGTAATCCTCCATCAGCCATTTGCCCGATGGCAGGATATCCACCAGCGTCGGCACGTTGCGGCCGAACTCATCCCAGTCTTCGAGGCTGAACTCGGTGCCGGGGAGGCGCCCTGCGATGGCGAGCAGGTGGATCACCGCGTTGGTCGAGCCGCCAAGCGCACCATTGGCGCGCACCGCGTTCAGAAAATTTTCGCGCGTCAGCACTTTGGAGATGCGCAGGTCTTCCTTGACCATCTGCACGATCCGCCTGCCGGTCAGCTGCGAGATTGTTCTCCGCCGGCTGTCGACTGCCGGGATGGCTGCACAGCCGGGGAGACTCATGCCGAGGGCTTCGGCCATGCTGTTCATGGTGGAGGCCGTGCCCATGACATTGCAATGGCCGGCGGAGCGGGAGTTGCCGGCCTCGGCTGCCATGAAATCCTCAAGGGACATCTCGCCGGCGCGCACGGCTTCGGAAAAACGCCAGACATGGGTGCCGGAGCCGAGTTCCTCACCGCGGAATTTGCCGTTCAGCATCGGTCCGCCGGAGCAGACGATGGCCGGAACGTCGCAGCTTGCCGCGCCCATGAGGAGGGCAGGGGTGGTCTTGTCGCAGCCGGTCATCAGAACGACGCCATCCACGGGATTGCCACGGATCGCCTCTTCCACATCCATCGATGCGAGATTGCGAAACAGCATCGCGGTCGGTCGGAGATTACTCTCGCCGGTGGAGAACACTGGAAACTCCAGAGGAAAACCGCCGGCTTCATAGATGCCGTTTTTCACGCGTTCGGCGAGGTCGCGCAGATGCGCGTTGCAAGGCGTGAGCTCGGACCAGGTGTTGCAGATGCCGATCACCGGACGGCCGTCGAACAGATCGTGTGGATAGCCCTGGTTCTTCATCCAGCTTCGATGCAGAAAACCGTCCTTGTCCGGGTGACCGAACCAGGCGGTGCTGCGAAGTGGTTTTTTCTTGTCGGACATCAGTGTCACTCCCCGAACGCACGTTCATCTTGACGGCAAGAGGGCGTTTTCACCGATTTCAGCGTGAAGAGCGCCCCGCTACCGATCTGTCTAACCACAAATAGCCTGACGAGGCGAGGGGACGATCCGATGCCCCACTGAATAGAAGCCTTGTATGGCCTGATGGATCGGCCACATTGACAGGCATAGGCTGCCAACAGCTTTTGAGTATGGAGAGGAAATAGCATGGTCGACTTCAATGATCTGCTTCGTCAGATCCAGCGAGATGGTCTTTCCGGCAAGTCGCTCGATCGCATCAAGCATGCGGTGAACAATGGCGGGCTTGGCTCACTCGGTGATCAGCTGAGCGACATGCTGTCCGGCAACCCGACACGGCAGTCGGCGGCGGATGGGCGGGGTGGCGCGGCCGGGCAGGGCAGTGGCGGCGCGCAGGATATGCTCGACAAGGCCAAGGATCTGCTGGCGAAACGCGACAAGCGCATGATCGGCGGCATCGGGGCGGCTCTCGGCGTGCTCCTTGGCGGCGGCATCAAGGGCGGCATTGGCGGCGCCCTCATGGCGGTGCTCGGCACCGCTGCCTATGACGCCTTGAACAAAGGCAAAACGATCCAGGAAAAGATGGCCAATCAGAGGAAACAGGATCTTCCTGGGGAACAGGACCTTCCTGTCGGCATGCGACCGCCGGAGACTACCGAGGAAGCGGAAGCGCTTGAAAGCCGGGCTATTCTCGCTCTGAAGGCCATGTTGTCTGCGGCAAAGGCCGATGGTCAGATCGACCAGCGCGAGCGTGAGCGCATCTTGAACAAGCTCGAAGATGCCGGCGCTGATGAGGAGACTCGTCGATTCGTCACGGAGGAAGCGGCGGCGCCGCTCGACATCGATGCGCTGGCGCGCGCGGTGCCGGATCAGCAGACCGCCGCCCAGGTCTATGCGGCGTCTCTCCTGGCGATCAATGTCGATACGGATGCGGAAAGGGCCTATCTCCGTGACCTCTCCGCTAAACTCGGCCTCAGCGACCAGGCGGTTGCAAGCCTCCACGGCGTTCTCGGCGTGCCGACCTTCGCATGATAGCGCAACACCTCTAGCCTCTTTGCAAGCCCGCGAGGAAAGGTCGGCGAGAGCCGGCCTTTTTTGTCGTTAACCTTGTCGCAGGATTTCTGCGCTAGGCTTGAGGTAGTGGGCACACGGAAGGCGCATAGACATGGGACGATGAGGCATGGTGATCGCGAGCGACCTGATGACCAAGGACATATTGAGCGTCTCCCCGGAGATGACCCTCGGCGAGGTCGCCGATATCATGATGAAGATGCGGATTACCGGGTTGCCGGTGGTGGATGAAGCCGGGAAGATCCGCGGCATGGTCAGCGAGGAAGATCTCGTCCGGCGGATGAAGCCGCGGGAGGCGAGCCGTGGCGGGGGCTGGCTTTCTTTCATGGCTTCCGGCAGTGCCAGGAGCGGGGGCCTGCTCGACGAGAAAGAGTGCAAGGTCGAAGAGGCGATGACCAAGGATATTCTTATGGCGTCTGAGGACGAGACCTTGGTGCATCTCATCTCCCTTCTCGCCAGAAAACGGATCAAGCGTCTGCCGATCGTACGTGACGGTAAGCTGGTCGGGATGGTCAGCCGCGTCGATATCCTGCGTTTCCTGGCGGAGACCGGCCATTGCAAGATGTGCACGATGAACGTCTGATTTACGGGTCAGACCACATCGATTTTCCTACGCCATGCGAGGTTTTTCCATCCGTATTCGATCAATTTGCATCTGCCAGCCGCCGCCGGCACCAAATTCCTTTAAATTTAACCTTTGAGTGTCTATATTAGCGATGTCGGCATGTCCGACTATGGCGATAAACGCTATTCGGAATAGGCGTAGCGGACCCGGGGGCAGTACCCGGCGCCTCCACCAAATCTCACCGGTTTCGCGAAATCGGTGATATGGGGGCGAACCAGGCTCGACGCGCGTAATAAAGGAATAGTTTTTGCCCGGCATGGTACCACCGATACCGGACCAATCTTAGAGATGCCAACGATAACCGTATGGCTCCTGCTGCTCTCGCTGCGTAAGTAGTATAGAGTTAGCGCGGTCCGGGGGGCACCGGGCAACAGAAGCCCCCCACTAGCCTGCAGCTTATCTTCCGGCTTTACCCCTGATTGATCTCGCAATCCTGGACGCTTGCCACTGGACCGCCCGGGAATCAGGGACTAACATCTGAATTCTGTCCAGACAGCAACTGCTAATCTTCCGCCGAACATCCAGAGCATTTCTCTCCATGTCCGATCAGACCATCGACTACCCAAAGCTCGTCGAACATGCGCTCAGGCATGTTGTTCGTGACACGCTCACCTTGGTTGCAGAGCACGGCCTGCCGGGCAGGCACAATATCTACATCACATTCCTGACCGATCATCCGGGCGTGTCGCTCGCCGATGAGCTCAGGGCCCGCTATCCCTCAGAGATGACCATCGTCCTGCAGCATGAATTCTGGGGGCTGGAGGTCGGTGACGATGGGTTCAACGTGACGTTGAGTTTTAACAATGTCTCGCAGCCGATCGGGATTCCCTTCGAGGCCATCACGGTTTTTGCCGATCCGAGCGTCGAGTTTGGCCTGCAGTTCAACCTCACGGCAAAAGGCGATGACGGCGACGCCGAGGATGATGACGCCGCCGAGCAGGATGCCGGCGATAGTGAGGTTACGACCATGCCGCAGCCGGAAGTCGGCAACGAAGCCGTGGCAAAGGCATCGGAGGGTGCGAAGGACGGTGACAGCGCCGAAGTCGTAACCCTCGATCAATTCCGCAAGAAATCCTGAGCCGGCACGGCCGGCGTCGTGAACGGGCTTCAACGTCCGGGCGCCAGCCGAATTGTCCGATTGACATCTGATCCGCGGGTGGCATTCATGCGCCAGCGATAACCACCCAAGCGATCGGATGCCGTCATGCCAGCAAGCCAGCCCAACCGCACTGAAAGCGACACCTTCGGCCCGATTGACGTTGCGGCCGATCGTTACTGGGGCGCCCAGACCCAGCGCAGCCTCCAGAATTTCAAGATCAGCTCGGAGACCATGCCACCCGCCATGGTGCGGGCGCTCGGCATCGTGAAGCAGGCCGCCTCCCGCGTGAACCGCACGCTCGGCGTGCTCGATGACAAGCTTGCCACGGCGATTGATCAGGCGGCCGGCGAGGTGATCGACGGCAAGCTCGGCGATCACTTCCCGCTCGTGGTCTGGCAGACCGGTTCCGGCACCCAATCCAACATGAACGCCAATGAGGTGATCTCGAACCGTGCGATCGAGATCCTCGGCGGCGAGCTGGGCTCGAAATCGCCGGTGCATCCGAACGACCACGTCAACCGCGGCCAGTCCTCCAACGACACCTTCCCGACCGCCATGCACATCGCGGCCATGGAGGAGGTGCACCATCGTCTCCTGCCGGCACTCCAGCATCTGCACGACGCGCTCAAGACAAAGTCCGATGCCTTCGCCGACGTCATCAAGATCGGCCGCACCCACCTCCAGGACGCAACGCCGCTCACCCTCGGCAACGAGTTCTCAGGCTATGTCCAGCAGATCGCCTACGGCATCGACCGGGTCAAGCAGACCTTGCCGAGGTTAGCAGAGCTTGCGCAGGGCGGCACTGCGGTCGGCACCGGGCTGAACGCAGCGCCGGGCTTTGACGAGAAATTTGCGGCTGAGGTTGCCAGCATCACCGGACTGCCCTTCGTCACTGCCGTCAACAAGTTCGAAGCCCTTGCCGCTCATGACGCCCTGGTCGAGGTCTCCGGCGCGCTCAACACGATCGCGGCCAGCTGCATGAAGATCGCGAATGACATTCGCCTGCTGGGCTCCGGCCCGCGCTGCGGTCTCGGCGAACTGGCTTTGCCGGAGAACGAGCCCGGCTCCTCGATCATGCCGGGCAAGGTCAACCCGACCCAATGTGAAGCCATGACCATGCTGTGTGCTCAGGTAATGGGCAACAATGTGGCCGTGACTGTCGCCGGCTCCAACGGCCATTTCGAGCTCAACGTGTTCAAGCCCGTCATGATCCACAACGTCCTGCAGTCGATCCGTTTGATCGCTGATGGCGCGGTCAGTTTCACCGACAATTGTGTCGTCGGTCTTGAAGCCAATCGCGAACGTATCGATACGCTCTTGCATGAGTCCCTGATGCTGGTGACCGCGCTCAATCCGAAGATTGGTTACGACAACGCGGCCAAGGTAGCCAAGAAAGCCCATGCCGAGGGCACGACGCTCAAGGAATCCGCCCTTGCGCTCGGCCTCCTGACCTCAGATGAATTCGACGAATTCGTCCGGCCGGAAAAGATGCTCGGCCCCAAATAGGCCCGGACGGAGGCTGCGTTGCCCGGACGCAGGCTGCGTTGACAAAGGGAAGGTGGCGATGAGCGAGCAAGATGTCGTCTACAAGATCGTGACGCAGGCGCAGTGGAACGAAGCAGAACGAGCCGGTGTCTTCAAAGGGGCGCCGGTCGACCTTGCGGATGGCTACATCCACTTCTCCACCGCCGAACAGGTGGGTGAAACCGCGGCGAAGCACTTCGCTGGTCAAAAGGATCTTCTGCTGGTCACAGTCAAGGCCGATGCCTTGGGTGAAGCCCTGGTCTTTGAGCCCTCACGCGGCGGCCAGCTCTTTCCCCATCTCTATGCCGATCTGCCACTTGAAACCGTCCGTTCCGTTGACGCCTTGCCGCTCGGCGCAGATGGGCGGCATCAGTTTCTGACCTTTTAATTTTCGGTTGATGTCAACCCGATGGGACGATCCGGCGGTCCGAACAGGCGATAGGCTGGGGCTGGGTCCGAGAGCGGTTCCGGTTCTTGATCGGTGTCAAAGGCCGCGGCGCCGAAGCTGAGATCAGCGATCCAGAGCAGGAGGTCGGCCGTGCCCTCAATGATCGCGGAAGCCTCGCCTCCCGTTGCCGAGTGAACCGCAAGACGGCTGTCTTCAAAGGAAAGGATGCCGCGACTGAGGGCGCCCTTCACGTTGATCTCGCTGAACGGCAGCGTGAGCGATCGATCGGCGGGAGCCTTGTTCTCAGCAGTCGATAGAAGCGCTCGCCTGAAGCCTGGAACGCCGAGCCCCCTGATCTCGCCAGGACCTGCCCTGATCGTGACCTCACCCATCAGTCCGGCCATCATGTCATAGGGTGTGTGCCCGAAGGAGCTTGCCTCGATGCGAATGTCGATCGGCCCGCTGATCCCGCCTTTAACCCCAATCCAGGCGGCAAAATCGGCCGCTTCAACCTGATCAAGATCGATTGCAATCGCGGCAAACGGCTTATCTCGCCTGCGTTCCAGGGTTACTTCGGCCTGCAGTCGGCCTTGCCAGGGGCTTGCTTCCAGCTGTTCGATATAAAGGAGGCCATTGCTGAGCTTCGCCTCCATCTTCAGACCGTCGCCGACCAGGCCACCCTTACTCGTAAGCGCGAGCGTTCCCTCGGCTTTTTCGAGCCAGGCGGTGCGCAAGCCGGTGGTCGGCAGCCGGCCAAGCCAGCGGGCCGGAGTCCAGTCGCCGGTCAGCCGAAGTCCCGTCAGGATAAGAATTGGTGCGAGACTATCCTTTTTCGGTGAACCGATGCTCAGCTTGGCTTCGAAGGGGCTGTCCATCGGAGTGCTCTGAAAGGCGAGGCTACCTGTGAATGTCGTCGGGCCGAGTTTGACACTGCCGGAGGCGGTCCAGGGCGTGGCCGTCTCATGGCGAAGTCTGCCGGCGAGCTCAAGCGCACCTTCGGCATCGCCGGTCGCCAGCAATGGTGCGAGGCCAAAATGGCTGGCCAGTGCTTGATGATCGGGATGGCGCGCGTTCACTGTCAGATCGTACCAAGGCAGCTCTTCCGTCCAACCCGCCTGGCCTTCGATGACGGCTTCCCCCTCATCGTAATCAGCTTTGATGTTGAGCGCGAAGCGCTCGAACGTGCCGCTCATGTCGCCGGCAAGCTTGAGGGCACGAGGTCTACTGGACGTGAGCGGCAGCGTCAGGTCCAGATGATGGAGCGCGCGCGCCGGATGCTCACTCTTAAGCTCGCCATCGATAACCGCAGTGCTGTGCTTGAGGTCGACCTCGCCCATGAGTGCGAGTGTCGTGTCGCCAACGGTTTTTGCCGCAATCTCGCGAAGCGTCAGTTTTCCTTGCTCGACATGGGCCGAAATATTGGCCTCCTCGACATGCACACCTTTCCAGGTCAGCTGTTTGAAGCGCGCATCGATCTCGGCATCGAGCGCATTGAATGCAGCTGTGAGCCTGGAGACCATCTCCTGCAATTCAACGTCGGCTCCGTAGAAGTCGAGGTTGGGCCGCTCGACGTCGACATCCAGCGTGAGATGCTGCCGCTCGCTGAAACGAAGGCTTGCCTTGCCACCAAGTCTGGATGAGTCCAGGCGCATATCGATAGCGGACAGCGTGATCTCGACACTGCTGACATCGACATCGCCTTCGAGGCTGAAGCCTCGCCAGCCCTTGCTTCGATCATCAGCTTCGATCAATCCGGTCCAGGCGAGGCTGCTTCCCAGATCATCGCCGACCGCTGCGAGCTGCCCTTTCAGGCGAGGACCGATCTCGCCCGCATAAAGCCCACCCTCGAACTCGAGGTCGATCAGTCCCGGCAATTGCACCTTGGCCTGCTCGACCACGGTCACTTGGTCAGCTCCGGTTTTCAGTTTCACGCGCGCCTTGCGTGCTGCTTTGTCGCGATAGACCAGCTCGCGCAAGCGGAGGTTGATCTCACCTGCCGGCACCCGGAGCTTGGAAAGGAGGTCCAGTGGCAGAAAGTCGCTGAGATCAGCGGCATCGGCTAGGTGAAGCGCTGGCAGTTCGACGTCCAGATCCAACCGGATCTGGGGATGCAGCAGAAGGTCGATCTTTCCCTTGCCGGGCTTTTCCGAAAGTCTGAGTTGCAGGTCCTCTGAGCGAATGCCAGCGCGATCGGCTTCGATCCAGCCTTCGACGGCGAAGGGCTGGCCCGCAGCGAAGGAGCGAAACGTCGAGGGATAGCCGGTGGCCGCCGAGATCGCGGCGAGACCATGCTGCAGGTCGGGGCCTTGAAGGGCGATCCGGCCGCTCAGACCCTCATCGTCACCGGATGGGGCGGCCCGGCCGCTGAAACGAAGCGTGGTGGTCTCCTCGACCCCGTTCCGTGCTTCGACCAGGAATTTGGCGGCACTGACGCCATTTCGGTCGGGCCGCCCGAGTTCCGCCGTTATGGTGAAATCATGACGTTCGGTCTTGAACAGGCCCGCAGCTTCGAGCGGCCCGTCAGGCCCATCGATCCGAAGTTGCATCGAGAGGTCACTGAAGGAGAGGCTCTCACCAGGCTGGTCAGCGGCAAGCTCGATCCTGCCATCGGCGATCTCGATCGCCTTGAGGTCGAGCTTCAAAAGAGGGGTTGCCCAGTCTTGCCCTCGGGGCGGCCAGGAGCGCAGCCGCCGGCTGCCGTCGCCATCGATGCTCAGAACCGGCCGCTTCAAGCTGAGATCACGAACCACAGGGCGTCCAGCCAGAAGGGGGGCGATCTCCAGAGTGACCTCAGCCTGATTTGCAGATAGCTCGAAGGCGATCGCCTCGTCCGTCTTTCCTCTCAGGGTGACGTCCCTCGCCGTCAGCACCGGGCGCGGCAAGAGTGTGATCGCGATCGGGCCGCCGATGGTCACGTCGTGACCGGAAAGTTCGATCGCCGTCGCTTCGATGTCCGGGCGATACATATCCCAGTCGATCGCACGCGGAACGGTCGCCAGCCCGAGGGCGGCTACTCCGATAAGCACAGCGGCGGCAATCCAAAGTCGCAAACGTCGTTCCGATGTAAATAACGGGAGAAACCAAAGTGTTATCAGCTATAGGCGGGGAGAATGGCCGGGGCAACCGATGTCAGGTGTATTCCCCCCGTGTTTTGGGAGCCGGATCCCGACGGAAAGCTTCATTGCTCCTGGAGGAAGAGGGCAGGGAATCGCCCCAAAGAAGGTTCTGGATTTTCTGCATCGGAAGTAATAACTTATAGTTGAAAATTTACACTGAAATCGATCGAAAAGCGCGATCGCGGAGAGGTTCATCACCATGCATTTTGCCAACGGACACTCCTCGGTCACGCCTGAGGATGATCTTGACGGAACGGTAGCCGTTGAAGGCGAGCTTTCCCATCCAGCAGATCGACTGGCACGCCTCGGCCTCGAAGTCGCCTATCGCGGCGACAAAGACGGCATTCCAGCCTATGTCATCCGCGGCAATACGTTTCCATTGAACGACTGTCTGGAGGCGGCTGGCGGGCGTTGGGACCAGGAGCAGGAAGCCTGGTTGTTCGACGGTAAGCTCGCTTTGCAGAAACTGCTGGCCCAGATCGAGGCCGCCGACATCGTCGCGAGTGGCCCAGGCCTGAACGAAGCCACCAGCAGCTTCGAAGGTTTTGCCAATCGCGACCCTCTCCTGGCCCGCCTTCTCGACATTGGCCCGCATGTGATCAGCGACGAGGAGCTGCTCGAGCTTTTGATCACATCGAGCGATACCCCTTATGATCCGCGCACCCTCAGTCGTGAGTTGCTCGATCAGTTCGGCAGTCTCGGCGCCATTTTCGCCGCTGACAAAGCGCGCCTCGGCGCGCTTGCCGGCATCAATGACCGTATGGTCGCACGCCTGAAGGCGGTGCAGCTTGCTCTCGAACGCATCCTCCACCAGCCCATCAAGGAAAACCCGATCATCGGCTCTTGGACGTCACTCACCGACTTCTTGAAGGTGACGCTCCGCCACAAGACCACCGAGCATCTGCTCGTCCTTTATCTCGATCGCAAGAATCGGCTGATCCGGGATGAGGTGCATCAGCAGGGCACCGTCGATCACACCCCGCTCTATCCACGCGAAATCGTAAAACGCGCGCTTGAACTCGCGGCATCTGCGATCATTCTCGTACATAACCACCCAAGCGGCGACCCCACGCCGTCCAAGGCCGACATCGACATGA
>JBPCVQ010000288.1:0-33755 GCA_051010395.1 Geminicoccaceae bacterium
CTGTTCAGGCTGACGGTTGCGAGCGTCTTCGCATCGCCGGCATCCGGGTCGGTGTCATTGGCGAGGACATCGACGCTGATCGCGGCGTTCTCAGCTGTGCTGGCGCTGTCGTCCTGGGCGCTGGGCGCATTCGGAACGTGGTGAAACCTCGTAGGTTGATCTAGCGCACCTTCAATCGGAGAATTGGCCTCGTCGACCTCTACACGTTCAGGAACAATAGCTTCGACCCTGGCTTCACTATTTGGTCTGTTGAATTGCCTATCGCTGCCCTCAGCCATATCCAGGAACTGGTCTGTCGGCGGGCCACCGATTACGCTTGAAAAGCTCGTATCGAGGCGGCTACCGACATCAATGGTTTCAAGGAGCTCATCTCTCGCAACTTCTTGATCGTCATTTGACGAGAGGGACCCATCCCTGTCACCCACGAAACGAGACTCGATAACGTCGGGCTGTCCCCGATCAAATTTCTCACCGTCTGCATTAAATGCCTTGAGGTTTTTCGGACCAATATTTTCTTCCAAAGTATTCTCTGATGGAAGATTTGGACCAACAGTGCTTGACCCAAGATGAATGCTGGGAATATCAGGCGCGACCTGCCCCTCGGCTGCAGACTTATGCTTGAGCTGGGAGAGTTTTTCTTCTTGAAGGAGTTGGGCTAATGATCGACTGGAATCGCTATTTTGAGCAGCTTGTTCTTCTGGTTTCTGCTCTGATTCGTCGTTGGACATCATCTTCGTTCCCAATGATAAATGGCCCCATCAGCTCGATGTAAAGGCTGATGTAGCCACCGACTATATGCGTAGAGCATTAATAATTTGTTTACAGCTGGCCTCAACAACTTGTTTATATATGGCCTTTACATGGCAGGTTGACGCGCTTGGCCAGGTGACGATGCTCCAGCCTCTTCGGGGCGCCATGTCCGTTGCGTGTCGGTGAGCCGGTTTTCATGCTCGCTGCCGGCGTTTTTGTCGCGTTGTGTCCTGATCTCGCGGCGATAGAGTTTTTGGACCTCACGCCGGGAGCCGGTCATGAACAGCCGTGTTGCATTTGCATCCCTCTTCATCGCTACTTGCCTGCAGCTCAATGCTGCGCATGCCGAGAGTCTTGTTGTCGCCGATGCCTGGGCGCGTGCATCCGTCGGCGACGCATCGAACAGTGCAGCCTATTTCGTGCTTACCATGGATGGCGATGCCCCCGACCGTCTGGTCGCTGTCGAGACCCCTTTGGCCGATAGAGCCGAGTTACACGATCATCTCATGGAGGACGGCATTGCCCGAATGCGACCTGTCGATGCGATCGATGTCCTTCCTGGACATGCCGTGACCCTGGAGCCGGGGGGGCTGCATATCATGTTGATGGGGCTGACGAAAAAGCTCGAGCCTGGTGCGATGCTGCCGTTGACCTTGTCGTTTGAAAAGGCTGGCGAAATGGAAATCGAGCTTCCTATTCATCCGGTCAACCATCGCCCGAAGTCACATAAGCATGGCGACGGCTGAGCAAGCAGGCCGACGCCAATTTCAGCTGCTGCTGCGGCGGCGCTGGAAAAAGTCGTTGCCCTTGTCATCGATGACGATGAAGGCCGGAAGGTCCTTCACCTCGATGCGCCAGACCGCTTCCATGCCATAGTGCACATAGTCAATCGCTTCGACCCTGGAGATCATGTCGCGGCCGACGCGTGCGGCAGCGCCACCAATCGTCGCGAGGTAAAAACCGCCCTGTTGTTTGCAGCTGGCGACGACACTTTTCGCCCTATTGCCCTTGGCAAGCGTGATCAGGCTGCCGCCTGCCGCCTGGAACTCCGGGATATAGGGATCCATGCGCGCTGCCGTGGTCGGTCCGAATGCGCCGGAAGCATGGCCGGCTGGCGTCTTTGCCGGGCCTGCATAGTAGATTGGATGATCCCGCATATAGGCGGGCAGCGGCTTGCCCTCCGCAAGGCGTTTTGAAAGGTCGGCATGTACAAGGTCCCGGGCGACAATAAGAGGGCCGTTCAGGAGCACTGGCGTCGCCACGTCAAGCCCGGTCAGTAGTTCCAGCGTCGCCTCGATCGGTTTTGAGAGGTCAAGCCGAACTGCCTGGTCGACGCCAATGTCGACGTCCGGCAGAAAACGGGCGGGGTCTCGCTCCAAGCGCTCGATAAAAACACCATCACCCGTGATCTTTGCCTTGACCTGTCGATCTGCGGAGCAAGAAACGCCGAGGCCGATTGGCAACGAGCCGTTGTGGCGCGGAAGGCGAATGACCCGGACATCGTGGCAAAAATACTTGCCGCCGAATTGAGCGCCAATGCCGATGCTCCGTGTCATCTCAAGAATGCTCGCTTCGAGCCCGCGGTCTCTAAAGGCCCGCCCCTTTTCGTCACCGTCGGCCGGCAGGCCGTCATAGTAGCGACAGCTCGCAAGTTTCAGTGTCTTCAGGCAATGCTCTGCAGAGAGGCCGCCAATCACTAACGCCAGGTGATAAGGCGGGCAGGCGGTGGTGCCGAGGCTGACGAGTTTCTCCTCGAGCCAGGGAAGGAGGCGCTCAGGCTCGAGGATTCGTCGCGTCTCCTGCAACAGGAAGGTCTTGTTTGCCGATCCGCCGCCCTTGGCGATGAAGAGAAATTCATACTCGTTGCCCGGTACGGCTTCGATATCGAGCTGCGCTGGTAGGTTGTCACCGGTATTCGCCTCCTCGAACATCGTGAGAGGGGCAAGCTGACTATAGCGAAGATTGCGTTCTTCATAGACCTTGCCGATGCCTGACGACAGGGCTGCTCGATCATCACTTTCGGTCAATACATGCTGACCCCTTTTCGCCACCACGATTGCCGTGCCGGTGTCCTGGCACATGGGAAACTCGCCTGAAGATGCGATCACGGCATTCTTCAGGAGTTCGAGCGCGATAAACCGGTCGTTGCTGCTTGCCTCCGGGTCGTCGTGGATGCGCTGGAGCTGTGCGAGGTGACCTGGTCGCAACAGGTGAGCAATCTCGGTGAATGCGGTTGTCGCCAACGCGGTGAGTGTTTCGTCCGACACTCTCAGGAACGAGCGATCCTGGAACTGAACCGTCTCCGGCCCGTATTTGCCTTCGGCCTGATCCAGCCGGCGATAATCCGTGAGATCATCGCCGAGCTGGAAAAGGGGCGTGTACCCGTTCATGGCATCAGACGCATCGGCCGCCATCGACTTCCATGATTAAACCGGTGAGGAAATCACCATCATCCGAGGCAAGATGGAGTGCGGCGTTGGCGATGTCACGCGGTTGGCTCATGCGACCGAGCGGAATGGTTGAGACGAACTTCTTCCTGTTCTCAGGTGTGTCGGGCATGCCCATGAAGGTTTCAAGCAAGGCCGTCTGCCCCATGACCGGTGCAATGCCGCATACGCGGATATTGTCGTGTGCGAGCTCGACTGCCATCGTCTTGGTGATGATATTGGCGGCCCCCTTGGAGCCATTGTACCAGGTAAGGCCTGGTCTTGGTCGAATGCCGGCCGTCGACGTCACATTGATAATCACGCCGCCACCATCGGCGCGCATCATGGGCACGACCGCATGCGCCATATGGAAGAGCGATTTGACATTGACTGCATAGACCCGATCGAACTCGGCCTCGTCAACGTCGAGCATCGGGCTGTTCTTGTGGCTGACACCGGCATTGTTGACGACGATGTCAAGCCTGCCGAGCGTCGAACGCGCGCTCTCGACCGTTGCTTGTACTGATTTTCCGTCGGCGACATTACAAGCGATCGCTATGGCCGCGTCGCCGATATTTGATGCCACCTTTTCAGCGCCCTCCCTATTGATATCGACGACCGCTATCCGTGCGCCTTCACGAGCGAACGTTTGAGCTATTCCTTCACCGAAACCCGAAGCAGCGCCAGTTACAAGCGCGGTTTTATCTTGCAAACGCATAAGGCCGTACCCCCCTGCCGAATTAATGATCTTATCGTCGTGAGGTTGTGTGCCATTGTTTGGCTGGCTCAACCTAGACATCACACATCACACATCACACATCACTCTTATGATATGAGGTAAAGATGACGAAAAAACAAAGGGTAAAGCTGTCGTCGATCGACGAATGCCGACGCCATTCAGGGGCACATCTATTCTAAGTTGTTCGATCAGCCTTTTGCAGCACCGGCAGGTAATTCCCGAAGAGTCATGCCTATCTCAGCTGCAAGGCTCTGAGCAGCATTGATGTGCTGTCGGGCTTTGGTTTTTTGGCTGGTTCGCTCCATGAAACGCCCCATACGGAGTTCGATCGTCGCGATGAGCGGGCGCATGCCCAGCGTCGCTGCAAGCGCTCTTGCTTCTTGATAGTTGACCATTGCATCTTGGCTCTCCTCAGCTGCCGAAATGGCCATGACGTCACCTAAGATGCGCAGGCCATAGGCTTCATGGCCCCGCTCACCGCGTTTGCGTGCTAGAGTGAGAGCCTGTTTCGTTTTAACAAGCGCATCCTGGCTACGGCCGGCGATGAGATAGGCTTCCCCCAGCTGAAGGCCAACAAGCGAACGGAATAAGCCTAGGCCGATCTGCTCATACAGGCGTTCGGCCTTTTCCAGCACCGCGATGCCATCATCTACCTTTCCTGCGAGGGCCAGGACGTGGCCGTAGAATCCTTTGATGAACGGTGAGAGGTAAGTGAGGCTCCAGGTTTCTATCAGGTCGACAGCTTTCTTCAGTGCTTCGACACCCTGATCGATCTCACCTTTGATTTCATAGTAATAGCCAAGATCGTAGTAGAGGTGTGCAATGTTGAAGGGGTGACCGACCTCTTCTGCGATAGAAAGCGCATCCATGGCTTGTGTCATGCCGTCGGCGAAATCGCCGCGTTCGGCAAGGGACCAGACGAGCCAGGAGCGGGCGATCACCGCCGGCACGAAGGGAAGTCCGCAACGGTCGTATTTGAGATCGCCCGTAAGCCGGTCGACCACGGTTTGAAAGGTCGCTTCGGCCCGAACATAGTCGCCTGATGTGATCAGCGGGCAACCGAGGTAGAAATGCGCGGCCACTTCGAGTGATAAATCACCGGCATCGCGTGAGACGTCGAGTGCGACTTCGGCGGTTTTGATCGCCTGCTCCCTGCGACCGAGTTGCCATAGGCTGGCGCTCTCGAACACCGAGATCCAACCTTGACGCACTGGGTCGTCGAGCTTGACAACCAGCGGGGCACTGTCGGCGAGGTGGTTCAGGATGGCTTCAAAGCGGCCAAGAGCCCAAAGAGCATTTCTGAGCTCAAAGCGAAGATCGATTGTCTGTTCCAGAGATTCCTTCGATTCGGAGAGCTTGCCAGACACCTTCAGCGCGTTCTCGAATTGGGCGACGGCCTCTAGAAGACCTGCCCGATCCATGGCTTTGACGCCGGCTTGATGAAGGTAGGTGAAAGCCTTGTCCCAAAGCTCGGCCTGGCTGGCATGGTAGGCCAGGCTGTCGATACGCTCGGTCGTATTGGTTCCTGTTACGGCTTCGAGCGCTTGCACGATGCGAGCATGCAGGCGCCGCCGCTCGCTGATCAGAATTGTCGCATAGGCTGCATCCTGAACCAGCGCGTGCTTGAAGCTGTAGGTGGCGTTCGGCAGCCGTCCCTGACGATTGACCATGCCCGACAACACCAATCGGTCGAGATCGTCGCGTAATTGATCTTCGCTGCAGTCGACCACACCGCGCAGCAAGTCGTAAGGAAACTCCCGACCGATCACCGCTGCTGTTTGAGCCGTCTCTTTAGCGGCTTCGAGGCGATCCAGCCTTGCGACCAGCGATGACTGGAGGGTTGCTGGAATGATCTCGTCGATGGCGGAGCCTTGATCACGAGAGACCGATTCTAGAACCGTCTTCGTGAGTTCTTCGACAAAGAGCGGTACACCATCGGAGCGGATGACAATCTGCTCAACCAGAGCGTCAAGAAGGTCTGGGCCGGCCACAGATGCCGCTATCTCGGCGGCCTGGCTACGGCCAAGGCGATTCAATTTCAGTTGGCTGACATGGTTATGGTCGGGCCATGGAGGGGTGAAATCCGGCCGATAGGTGATCAGCATATAGACATGATGATCAGCGATCCTGGTCATGATCTCACCGATCAACTCCGTGGTCGATGGGTCAGCCCAATGAGCATCCTCGACTACGCAAAGTACGGGCTGACGTTTCGATTGATGCAGCATGTGGCCGATCAGGATCTCAATGGCGCGATTCTTGAGCTGCTGCGGCGAAAGATCGAGTGACCCGTATCGCTTATCGCCTGGTAGAGAAAGAAGCTTCGCCAGGATGGGGGCGACGTTGGCCACCTCGGCCTGCCGTCTTGCCAGATAGGCCTCCAGCTTATCGAGTTTGGCCTGACTATCATCTTCGGCAGCGAATCTCGCGCCGCTGCGTACCCGTTGTACGACGGGATGAAAGGCGCTGTTGACGTGGTGTGGTGAGCACTGGAAATGGAAAGAGTAATAGGATTTGTCGGGAAGCTCGCTGCGAAAATCCTGCACCATGCGCGACTTGCCGATCCCTGCCTCGCCAGAAAGCAGCATGACCCTGGCTTCGCCGGCCAGGGCATGAGCCCAGCCGGTGCGGATCAATCCACGTTCGTGCTCACGCCCGATGAGATCGGTCAGAATACGACCGTGGGCGGCTTCAAATCGGCTTTCGACTTCTGCATCACCGATGACCCGCCAAGCAGGTACCGGCTCATCGAAGCCCTTCAGCTCAAAACAGCCGATATCTTCAAGCTCGAATGCGGTTCCGAGCAGTGAGCGGGTGTAGGCGCTGATCACGATCTTGCCGGCATTCGCTATGCCTTGAAGCCGGGCGGCGAGATTGGGGGTCTCACCGATCACCGTCTCTTTTTCGGTCGTTGAATCACCTATGAGATCGCCGACCACAACTTCGCCGGAGGCGATGCCAATGCGTGCCTGGAGCGGCTCGCCGTCATCGAGGTGTACAGCTTCGACCCCGGCAATCGCGTCCAGGGCTGCACGCACTGCACGTTCCGCTTGGTCTTCATAGGCACGGGGCCAGCCGAAATAGGCGAGTACGCCATCGCCCAGGAATTTGGCGACGTGACCTTCGTAGCCGATCACCGCCGATGCCACCGCATTATGGTAGCGTCGAAGAATGTCGCGAAGAACTTCCGGATCGAGCTGGCGCGACATCGGCGTCGAGCCAACCAGGTCGCAAAACATAACCGTCAGCTGCCGGCGCTCCGCATGACCGGGATCGGTTGCGGTCGGCTCCTGCTCATCCCTGCTATTAGCCTGCGTTTCTTGGTCGTCGCCGTCATTTGTCTTACGTTCTCGGATTGCCGCGAGCATCCGGCGACGATGGCCAATCGAAAAACCGAGTTCCTTCAGATCATCTTCGGTCAGATAGTCGAGCGAACGGAAATCAATGTCCTGCCCTGCCATCGCCTCTGCATATTGAGAGAGGCCCAGCTCTTCGAGCCAGGATTTGAACGCCCTGTTCAAAACCGCTTCCCCCGCCTAAAGCAATAGTCTCATTGACTGTGTTTCTTGGAACTATTGTACACAACCTGCACAAGCTCTAGCACCGGAACGGTGGCGGGTTAAGAAGTTTTCCGCCTCTGGGGCGAATGGTGAATTTTGGAACAACGGGTCTGCAGCCTTGATGTTGGGCAAGGAACACTCAGATCCGATAGATCGTTTTCTCAGAAACCGGTTGTGATCAGGAGCAGCGCGCTCAATGCGGCAAGGCCGAGCATGACGCGGCGTGCGAAAATGTCGGAGATACGATGTCCGCAACCGATGGCCAGGACATAGCCGATGAGTACACCGGGCCAAAGGGTGAGGCCCATCAGAAGCTCCAGTAGACCGAACAGGCCACTGAGATAGAGAGAAACGAGCGAGAGCGTGCTGCCGATCACAAAGATCAGCGCGATTGTTGCTCTCGCGTTTCGTGGCGCCGTATTCTGATAGATGACAACCAAAGCCGGACCATGAATGCCGGCCATCGTACCCATCAGACCAGCGATCACACCGGATAGTGCCGATGAGGTGACTGACCGTCGAAGAACAAGACCTAATTGGCCGATCATCAAGCCGATGAGGACGGCGCCGCCGAAAATCAGGCCCATTGCCGATGCTGGTAGCGAGCCAAGGAAAAGGGCGCCGACGGCCGTTCCGACACCAAGCCCTGGCAAGAGGGACGAGAGGCCCTCCCCATCGATATTCCCCCATCCACGCCAGACCATCACGAGGGACAAGCCGAGCATGGCGAACAGCGACGCGCCAGGCACGTAGCCAAGGTCGATCAAGGCCAATAATGGCACGGCAACCATCGCAAAGCCGATGCCGACGGCAGCCTGTACAAAGGCGGCAACCGCGACGATGACGGTCGCCAGCACGAAATCAGTCATCTCTGATAGTCCTATGTCGAGCGGCCTTTTTCCAGAGTGCATGTGGGAACAGACAAGAGCGGCGGACTAAGGAAGGGATTGCGCATGAATGCCCAATATCTAAGCAAATGGCCAGTGTTGGTGGCGGCATTGTCAGGTAAGGCGTGTCATTGCCTGTCCGATCCGCTTGGGCCCGGCCATTCCCGGTAGATACTGCTCCTTCCTGCGGGATTATGCCGCCCGTCCCGTTGCCGAAAGAAATCGACGCCTACTTACGCAATGATAGTATAGAAAATGCTACCTTAAGGTGCCTCTTCTCTCGATAGGCGCCATCTTTTTGGATCGTTTTGTTCGGTGGCTCATGCTGCAGTTCGTCATCAAACGTCTTCTTACGCTCATGCTGACGCTGCTTGTTGCTTCGGCCGTAATTTTTACCATTATGGAAGCACTTCCAGGCGACATCGCGACCATGGTTCTCGGTGTCGGCGCCCGAGATGATACCCTTGCTGCCTTTCGCACTCTGCACGGTTTGGACAGGCCCTTCATCGAGCGTTACATCGAGTGGATGGCCAATCTTATCCTCGGTGATCTCGGCAACAGCTATACCTATAGCATTCCGGTCAGCCGGCTGGTTCTCGATCGGCTTGTCGTATCGCTGCCGCTGGCGCTCATGGGCATTGTTCTCTCAGCGGCCATCGCAATCCCGCTGGGCGTCCTGGCCGCCGCCCGCCAAGGTCGCCTCAGCGACCTCCTGGTCATGGTCTTCAGCCAGCTTGGCGTTGCCATTCCGAATTTCTGGTTTGCTCTTCTTCTGATCCTGGTTTTCTCCGTACAGCTCGGTTGGTTGTCGACCGGTGGTTTCTCCGGCTGGGAGGCGGGAATTTCGTCAGGTTTGGTCTCCTTGCTCATGCCGGCCATTGCCCTCGCTCTTCCGCAGGCAGCCATTCTCGCCCGTGTCACGCGCTCATCAATGCTCGAGACGCTTGGCGAAGATTACATACGAACGGCCAGAGCCAAAGGGTTGTCCCGGAAAAAGACCCTTTGGCGCCATGCCCTGCGCAACGCCATGATCCCTGTGGTTACCATCATGGGACTGCAATTCTCGTTTCTGCTCGCCGGCACCATCATCATCGAGAATGTTTTCTACTTGCCTGGTCTAGGGCGCTTGATCTTCCAGGCTATATCCAATCGTGATCTCATTGTGGTCCGCAATCTCGTATTGCTCCTGGCTTCGGCGGTCATTGTCGTGAACTTCATCGTCGATCTCCTCTACGCATGGCTCGACCCGCGCCTGCGTACCAGGCAATCCCATGTATGAGCGCGTGTCGGCAGGGCCTGATGCCTGGATCATCCGGCCGGTGAAAACAGCGTACAGCGTCCATGCCTAGGCATTTGGGGCTGATCGTCGGTCTGATCGTCAGCTTGTCGGTGCTGGTCGTCGCAGCTCTGTCAATGGTCTGGACCCCGCATCCGTTCGCTGCCCAGGACATCGCCAACAGGTTTGCGTCACCCAGCATCGCTCATTGGCTCGGCACCGACCATTATGGCCGGGACATGACATCCATGATGATGAAAGGAGCTGCCAACTCGGTTTTGGTTGCTTTCGTGGCCGTTGGCATCGGTGCTGGCATCGGTATACCGCTTGGCGCCCTCGCGGCCGCCCGAAGGGGCTGGGTTGATGAAGTCATTATGCGTTTCAGTGATTTCGCCTTCGCCTTTCCGGCTCTATTGTCGGCGGTGATGATCACGGCAATCCTCGGACCAGGCGCCGTTAACGCAATGATCGCCATCGGCATCTTCAATATTCCGGTATTTGCAAGGGTCACACGGGGCGCCGCATTGGCGATCTGGCCGCGTGACTACACCCTGGCGGCACAGGTCGCCGGCAAGGGGGCGATACGTATCACGGTCGATCATATTCTTCCCAACATTGCCGGGCTCCTCATTATTCAAGTTACAATTCAGTTCGCCCTCGCTGTCCTGGCCGAGGCTGGGCTCAGTTATCTCGGTCTTGGTACGCCTCCCTCTAGTCCATCTTGGGGAAAGATGCTGAGAGACGCCCAGACACTGCTGCACCTTTCACCTGCCCTCGCAATCTATCCAGGTCTTGCCATCACCATCACAGTTCTTGGGTTGAACCTATTGGGTGACGGCCTGCGCGATCTGCTGGATCCCAAGCTTCGTCGTCAACGTTGATCGTAGCATGCGCAGCCTATCGCAGCTTGCCGATCAACAAGGTGTAGAAAGGAAGGTCCTATCGCTTGATCTCTGTAGCGGCATAACTGGACGAGGGGGCTCGTAGGTTTGACAGGTTCCGAAATTGGACCGTGGCTAGGCGCGTGAGGCTTTTCCTGCGGCCTACTAGAGGTCAGCAATGATCGATCGATCGAATGTTGCGCCGTCGGCGACCGTTTCCGGCTCGTCCTGAATGCAAAACTCCAGCCGTTCGATCACACGATCCATGACATCTTCGATTGCTTCGTCGGTCATTGCAGCCAATAGATCGGATGTTGCCGGATCAAGGCAAGTGCCATCGCGCGGCGCCGTGGTGGGCGAATCGTCAAACATGTCCTTGACCATATAAGCGGCCTTCAGTGGGCTAGCTTCCTGAAGAAAGCGATAGACGAACAAAGTCACCAGCATTTCGCGATGCGCACTCAATTGCGCGAGAATGGTGAGCTCGAACTGGTTCATATCGCATCCCTTTGAGCAGCCAACGCGGCGCATGAACGCCCCGACGGCTACGACTATCGCTAAGGGATCTTTAAATATCGTTAACGAAAGCCTCTTAGGTATAAACCATGGGTAGACGATGGAGCGAAAGCCAGAGGTGAGAAAGCGATTCATGCGATCGATGCCTCAGGGTCATCAGGCCTTTGCTCGATCTTCATCTCGCACATCGCCAACAAAAGTACGCGCTGCCATGCCCATGGTGGCGCCCTGAACCACCACTGAGAAGATTACCACGACGTAGGTTGCGGTCAGGATCAGCTCCTTCATCGTTCCATCGGGAAGAGACAAGGCAAGAGCGATCGAGATGCCGCCACGCAGGCCGCCCCAAACCAATACCGGCAGTGCACCGCGAGTGAATGGTGTGAAACGTCGGAGAGAAACGAAAGGGAGGCCAACGGCCAGAAAGCGAGCGAAAAGAACAAGCGGGATCGCGAGCAGACCGGCGAGCAGATAGCTGACATCGAAAACAATGGCGGCGATCTCCATGCCGATGAGCAGGAACAACACCGAGTTCAAGATTTCATCGACCAGCGACCAGAAGCTGGTGAGATGCTCCCGCGTTCGATCGCTCATCGCAAAGCGGGTGCCATAATTGCCAATTAACAGCCCGGCGACGGCCATGGCAATTGGCCCTGCGACATGCAGGCGAATGGCGAGAGCATAGCCGCCCATGACGACGGCAAGTGAAATCAGCACCTCCAGATTATGTTCGTCGATGGCCTTCATAGATCTATAACCGATCCAGCCGGCAACCAGGCCGAGAAGGGCGCCTCCGCCTGCCTCGACGACGAACAGTTCAAGCGCATGCGTGATCGAGAATTCACCACCACCCAACGCCGCTGCGAGACAGATCGCAAACACCACCACACCGACGCCATCATTGAACAGGCTCTCGCCGCCGATCTTGGCTTCGAGCTCGGGCGGCACCCGCGCCGATTTCAGAATGCCGAGGACCGCCACCGGATCGGTGGGGCTGATCAAAGCGCCGAAGACGAGGCACCAGACCATCGGTACGTCGAGGCCGAGCAGGATCACCAGCAGCTTGAAGCCGAAGCCGACGACGAATGTCGAGATCACCACGCCGAAAAGCGCCATGGTAAGCACCGCCCAACGTCGCTTGAGCAGTACGTCGAGATCGATATGAAGAGCACCAGCAAACAGAAGAAACGACAGCATCGCATCCAGCAGGACCTTGTCGAAATCGATGTCGCGCAAAAAGGAGCGTACGGCATCGCCGACTGCGAGTTCTGGAAGTGCTTTGTCTAGAGCGATCATGAGAACTGAGGCCACCGCCCCCATCACGGTCAAGCCGATGGTATGAGGCATGCGGAACCAGATATAGTTCGCATAGCCGAGGATTGCTGCGATCACCACCAGAACGGCGGCGGCTTCGAAGGGCGTGAAGATCAATTGCCTGGCCTCGCTTGGATGACTGCGCGCCCAGTCTCCTCATTGGGACGATCCACGCAAGCTCTTTGTATTTCGACCGTGCGACTCCGAATTCTGCACGGTTGAATTTCCTTAGCGTGATGCGATCGCTGGGATATGATCATTTCGATTTTTTTTAACTTTATCTGGTTCATGATGGCAGAGAATTACAACTGTTGCGCCTTATGCGGTGCCAGCGATACCGGCCCGGGGCGTTATTGCTCCCATTGCGGCGCTGCGCTCTGTATAACCTGTTCTCGATGCGGCCAACGCAACGCCCGATCGAGCGAACATTGTTCGAGTTGTCTCGAATTCATTCCAAAGGGCAGCGAGGCGGCTGGTCCGCATGCAGAGCCCATGGACGGCAGGCCGCTGGAACGACGTCAGCTCACCATTATGTTCACGGATCTCGTCGATTCGACGGGCCTTGCCGACAGCATGGACCCTGAGGATTTTCGCACGCTGATCGAGGCGCATCGGACGATCGCGGTGGCGCCGATCCTGCGCTATGGCGGTGTGGTCGCCCGGTATCTCGGCGATGGCATGCTGGTTCTCTTTGGCTATCCCGAGGCGCACGAAGATGATCCGGAACGCGCCGTCCGCGCAGGTCTGGAGATCGCTTCGGCGACGGAATCGATGAATTCGCGCTGGGTCGGCGAGGGCAAGGGGCGCATCGCCGTCCGCATCGGCGTACACACCGGCATCGTCGTCATCGGGGACGTGTTGAAAGCGGATGTTCAGGAGATCATGGCGGTCTTCGGCAACGCACCCAGCATCGCGTCGCGCCTGCAGGCGCTCGCCAGGCCGAACAGTGTGGTCCTCAGCGGTGCGACCAAGGCCTTGCTGCCGCCGTCCATCCACTGTGAGACTCGCGGCAATACGACCTTGAGAGGAATCAAGCGGCCGGTCGAGATCTTCTCCGCCATCGAGGTGCGGGAAGGTGCGCATGATCGACGTGTTACCGGTGCGGTGCTTCCTTTTGTCAACCGTGAAGGGGAACTGGCGACCATTCGCCAATGCTGGGCTGCGGCCAGGCGGGGCGAGGGGCGATGCCTGACGGTTGAAGGCGATCCCGGGATCGGCAAGTCCCGCCTCATCCGCGCCGTCGAGGAACGGATCGTCACCCAGCCCAGCCGCTGGCTGATCACGCGAACCTCACCCTACGCCGCCAATACCGATTTTTTCGCATTTTCCGAGCTGTTCCACCAGCTTCTGGTGGCCGGGGAGCCGGCTGATGCGTCTTTTTCAGACTTGCGGCACACGCTCAAGGAGCAGGGGCTCGACAGGCCGGACATCGCTATCGGTTTTGCCGGTCTGCTCGGCATCGATATTCCCAAGGACGCGACTTCGACACCCCTCCAGCCCGAGCGCGTGCGTGAGCTGATAATGGCTGCATGCACCACATGGTTTCACCATCACGCCGACAAGGTTCCGATGGTTCTAGTCGTCGAGGATCTGCACTGGGCCGATGCCTCCAGTCTGGAGGTGATCGAACGACTGAAAACCGACCTGGCCGACCACCCCCTCCTCCTCATCCTCACCACCCGGGGTGCCGCGGGCACAGCGTTGACGGGTGCCATGGATGAGCAGCTGGGGCCAGGCGGCGTCACTTCGGCGGATGCGGGCGAGGGTGATGCCACACAGACTGCTCCCGCAATAGCCCGGTCGATCGTAAGTGAAACCTGGCCCCCCAAGCCCACTCAGGCAAGTAAAGCCAGTGCCGCCGGCACAATAAGAATGGAGAGGCTGGGGGCAGCCTATGCTCGGGATCTGCTCGATCATGTTCTGCAGGGGGCTAATCTGCCGAAGACGGCGGTCACGACGCTGCTGGAGCGGGCGAATGGCGTTCCGCTTTATCTCGAGGAGCTGCCGAAACCGGCGCTCGAAGCTCAGGGCGGGGCGGACGACACATCCATCATCCTGCCGGCGACCCTGCGCGACAGTTTGATGGCGCAACTCGACCGTATGGGCGAAGCCAAGACCGTTGCCCAGACGGCAGCCGTTCTCGGCCACAGCTTCGAGCTTCCCCTTCTGGAGCATGTCTGGGAGGGGAACGCAGAGAGCCTGGATACGGGGCTTGCCACGCTAACCGACGCCACGCTTTTGACCAGGGAGGGTGATGCTAAAGCCACCGCCTACGGCTTTCGCCACGCTCTCCTCGCCGAAATTGCCTACGACAGCCTGCTGCGTGACGACCGGCGTAGGATTCACCGGAGAACGGCCGAGATCCTGGGTAGGCACTTTCGCACTCTGTCTGAGACACGTCCTGAGCTCGTCGCCCGTCATCACGATACGGCCGGTAATCATGAGGAGGCATTTGAATGTTGGCTGAAGGCTGCGAACGCGGCGGCACGTCGTTCGGCTAACGCGGAGGCGCTAGGGCATTTGCGAAATGCAGAGGCGATGCTGGAACAATTTGGAACAGCGGATGATGTTGCCGTCAGGAAGGGGTGGCTGGCTCTGTATTTAGCGCGCGGCCCGATTCTGATCTCTCGTCTGGGGTGGGCGGTAGTCGAGGTCGAAGAGACCTATCGTAAGGCCTTGTCGCTTTGCGAGTCCATGAACATGGCGCCTTGGGACAAGTTTCCAATCACAGGTGGATTGTTCAGCGTTTACCTGCTTCGGGGTGATCTCAAGGATGCGCGCTCATTGATGGAGCAAAGCCATCAAATTGCCAAAGGCGAGGCCGACCCGGACCTGCTGACAGTGTCTCATCGCGGCCTCGGGCTCTGCGACTTTTTCGCTGGTCGTTTTGCCGGTGCCGTACAGCATATGAGCATTCTCAAGCAGCTCCTTGTGGAGCACCCAATACTGAGCAGCAGGCAGACCTCGATTTACGGCACCAATCCCTTAGTGATTGCCTTATCGATCAAGGCATGGTCCCGATGGTTTCAGGGCGATGATGTCGAGGCGGTGAAAACATGTGAAATGGCGGTGGCCGCGGCTCGTGACGCCCGCCATCCTTTCAGTGAATGCTACGCATTATGTTTGGCTGGATCAGTTGCTCAGTCTTGTAATCAAGTAGCCGATGCTCTGGCCTACGCCGAGTCAGCGTTAGAGGTCGCCGCCGAACATAGCTTCGCTTACTGGCGTGGCTGGGCAAAGATCATCCGTGGATGGGCCCTAGCTGCATCAGGTAAATCCGAATTAGGCATCGCCGATCTTCATTACGGCTTGGCACAATATGAGTCCACAGATGCAGCTCAGATGAGCAGTTATAATCAATGCCTTTTGGCCGAGAGCTACTTTCTCGCGCATCGATGGAAAGAGGGTGTTGATCGAGCTGTTTCCGCGATCGCGAACACCGAGAAGACAGGTATCGCCTTCTATCAATCCGAGGCTTATCGTCTCCTTGGTGTGGGACTCTGTCATCGAGATGGCGCCAGTAGACACGCTTTCGGCATGCTGATCCGTGCCTTGCGCCTGAGCGATCGACAGCAATCCCTCCCGCTTTTTACGAGAGCAGCCCGTTCCTTGTTAGATTGGACCGAGGATAATGGGCTGCGCATAGCTGTTAGAGAACGTCTTTCAGCCATGCTTAGAAGGGCTGAGCCTCTTTGTTCGCCTGTGACAGTCGTCGCCGCAAAGAGTGTCCTCGACATGTGTCTGATCAAGCAAGAAGATGAGTGAATCGGTAATTTTTGTTGACGAATATTTGATTTTCGGTAACTTTCAGAAGGATTTTAAATTAAAGATTTGCAATATTGGAGTGTGTTATGGATGTCGATGTCATTGGCAAACAAACAACAAACCTTGTCGGGGAAATTAGAAACGCTAGAGGGTCCTTCAACAGATCTCTCATGGCGGATAATAAGTCTTTTTCGTTCATCTTGGCGGATCATGAGAGAGCTTTGAACGTCATCCGTCAGCTTGCAGCCGGCGACGACTTTTTCAAAGAACTTATCGGCTTGGAGGGTAAGCGAGGATATGAACGCTTCCGGAACAACTCGGTTGCCGAGTTGCAGCGCTTGGTGACAAAGGCCCAGAATCTGGAGCAATCATTCGAAGAAATTCCCATTACTTTGCATGGTATTAGCGGATGTCACACGTTGTTGTTCTTGAAGGCCTATCTTGCCCGATTTGCTGGCAAAGACGGTCAGCTAGAATTGGAGGACGGCAAGATCAAGCCGGCATGCCCCGAGTCACGAACTAAAATATCCGGCAACATCAGCGACTACCTATTCATTCCCGACACGTCTGCCCCACCCTATCCGAGCCCGGGAAGTGGTCATATCTCGGTCAACATGGTCGTTGAGCATTTCAAGACAGATGCCGACTTGATCGGCTGTCAGCCGATCAAGACCGAATACTATCATTGGGATATTCATCTCAAAAGCTGCCGCATCCACAAGCGGGAAGACTCGGACTTTCCGCCGGATCCCTTCAATATCAACCCGGCGGATCATGATCCGTTTCCGACGTTGCCAAGGGGACCCGACTGCAAGCCGAAGCTACAGTTTCCTGTTCACTCGCTAGATCCAAACGATCTCCGGAGCATCTGGTGCCGTTGTCTGGACCACAAACTCTATGCGGAAGGCAAAGACGTTGATGTCCATAAAGTGTTCTATTGGTGTGATGACGGCAGTGTAGGCGATACGCTGGTCCTTCTCCCCGATGATCACCCGTGTTCGATATCCACAGACGACAGCTGCGTCGACATCATGTTTCGAGATTTTCCACCAACGACGGAGCTGCCGGATGATCGAGAATACTGTCTCGGTCGTTGCAAGAAGCCGCCAATCGTGAATACGGGCTTGTAGTAGGCTGAACAGCCCTTCGATCGGGTTAGTGCGATCCGATCAGGTGTGCTCGCCAGTTCGGATCGCCTATTCCATACGACATTGATTTGTCAGCGAGTTCGCTACTCCTATACCACCCGGTCTCCCGGCTCCTCGTCCGCAAAAAACGACTCCGCATTCTTCATCACGCGAAAACCCATTGCCTCCCGTGTCTCGGTGGTCGCACTGCCGAGATGCGGGAGTAGCACCACGTTGTTCATGGTGAGGAGGGCGTCCGTCACCTTGGGTTCCTGCTCGAAGACGTCGAGGCCGGCGCCTGCGATCTGCCCGGACTTCAAGGCGTCGACCAGGGCGGCTTCGTCGACGATGTCGCCGCGGGCGGTGTTGATCAGGAAAGCGCCTGTTTTCATCGCCTGCAGCCGTGCTGCATTGACGAGGTGGCGGTTTTCCGGGGTGGCGGGGCAGTGGATCGAGACGAAGTCGCTGGTCTCGAAGATTTTTTCGGGGCTGTCGACCAGGGTGACGCCCATCTCCGCCAGACGCTCGGCTGGAGGTGGGAAGGGGTCATAGGCCTGGACCTGCATGTCGAAGCCGCGGCTCGCTTTCTTTGCGACCGCGCCGCCGATGCGGCCGAGGCCGACCAGGCCGAGTGTCTTGCCGGTGACCTGGGTTCCCATCATGTGGGTCGGACGCCAGCCGGTCCATTCCTTAGTGCGCACATGCCGTTCGCCATCGCCGACCCGCCGCGCGACTGCCAGGAGCAGGGCCATTGCCAAGTCGGCGGTGGCGTGCGTCAGGACATCCGGGGTGTTGGTGACCACGATGCCCCTGGCCTTGGCGGCCTCGATATCGATGTTGTTGAAGCCGACGCCGAAATTGCCGATCAGCCGGCAGCGCATCGGCTCGGCGGCCAGCACCTCGGCATCGACTTTGTCGGTCACGGTCGGAAAGAGGGCGTCGGCACGGCCGAGGGCGTCGATCAGAGCCGCCTTGCTGAAGGGAACATCATTGGCATTGAGCTCGACGTCGAAATGCTCATGCAATGCCTGCTCGACGGCCTCGGGCCAGCGGCGGGTAACGATCACCTTCGGCTTACTCACGGGCAACTCCTCGTTATCTGCACAAGACTACTCAATCCGAATATCACGGTGATCGCTGCCACGGCCAAGGTCAAGCGATGGCGATATCGAACTGGCCGAAACGCTTGCTGACGTCCCTCAAGATATTTTTCTGATCACGGAGGAATGATAGGCTGGCTTACGTCAATCGGGTGAACTGTTTGGCAAATAGTGCCTCGCTCTTTAACCCAGAAGCCCAACCCATGGGCATCGTTTGGGGGAAGGTATCATGCTGACCGATGCGCAAATCGAGACTTATCATGAGAAGGGGTATGTCGTTCCGGATTACCGTTTGCCGGAAGGCATGCTGCAGCAGATCAGAGCTGATCACGACACGTTATTAGGCCGGCATCCGGATTTCCGGGATAATTGTTCCGCTCTCTTGAGCCATGATCTCGGATTTTTGAACTATGCGAGGAACGTCGACATCCTCGACATGGTCGCTCAGCTGATCGGTGACGACATCTGCCTATGGAACATGAGCTTCTTTGCGAAGCCAGCGCTGAATGGCAAGAAGACTCCTTTCCATCAGGATGGAGAATATTGGCCGATCCAGCCCCTTGCAACCTGCACGGTGTGGATCGCGGTGGACGATGCCACGGTGGAGAATGGCTGCCTTCGCTATATACCCGGTTCTCACAAGACCAATCGGTTGATGGCGCATGAGGTGAATGATGATCCGAACTACACGTTGAATCGTGAACTTGTGAAGAACGAATATGACGAAAGCCAGGCCGAAAATTTGATCCTTCCAGCGGGTGGCATGGCGTTTCACGATGTCTATCTCGCACACGGCTCGAAGGAGAACCGCTCGCCCCATCCAAGGCGCGGCATGACCCTTCGGCTGATGCCGACCAGCTCGGTCTATGACCGAGAGCTCGCCGGCCGGCGCCATGCCGAACGTGGCGGTCTGGATATGTCGCATCACTCAATTTTTCTGTTGCGTGGACGGGATGTTTCCGGGCGCAACGACTTCCGGATTCGCCGGGGCGCCGGGTGACCCTTGCCTTGGGGCATGTGGTGATGACGCTCAGAGGATGATGAAATGCATGAACTCGAAGAGGCGCTTATCGCCTTGAAATCGGATGGCCCGAAACTTGGCGCTGCCTGGCGACGTGCCCATGAACTTGCTCAACTGCATGAAGGTGAGGCTCTTTTTGACCGGTTGCACGCTTTGCTGCACAGGATCGAAGGAGACGACGCCAACGCCGGTTACTGGTATCGACGTGCCGGCGAACCGGTTTTTACAGGTGGCTTGGCGGAAGAAATCGACCTGCTAATCGAAAGGGCAAGATGAGGGCGATCGATGCTGATGGCTGCTGACAAGCATTATTGTTCGCCTTCGAGGATGGCCTTGCGTAATTCAGACGTGACGTTTCGGCGTAATGTCTCTGTGGCGCCGGTGATGTCACTTCGCTGTTGTTCGAACAAGCGTGCCTCCGCGTTCGCTCTCGTCACTTGCCGGCGCATGCGATTGAGTTCATCGCTGAGAACCGCGCTTTGTTTCCTGAGAGATCGCAGTTCAGCTCGACGTGCGATGAGCGTTTGGCGGAGTGCCGCCACTTGGCTTTCAACATCCGACAATGACTTTTCAGACTCGATCAGTTCACGCTCGGCTTCAGCTGATCGATAGCTCAGCTGGATTGAATCCAGCCAGTTTCCGACGACCGTTCCGGTCAGATTGGAGAGCATATCTTCGATCGGGTAGGTTTTAGTTTGGAAAGCTTCTTTAGCGGCCAGGCTGCTTGAGAGCATGCCTTTCAGCTTATCATTTTCTATCTTTCTGATCTTGAGGTGCTCCTGGAGTTCGACTGCACGCGCAGTTTCCTCAATGAATGCGTGAAGTGCCATCAGGACGCGCCTGGCTTCTGTGATGCGCCCTCTAACTTCGCTTTCGTGGATAACGGTCGGTGTCCGGAGTGACGGTGTGATGAGTAACGCAGGGGACCTTTGGTAAGCGGCAATCCGCGGCTCGGTGCTTACCTGTTGCACCTCAGAGATTGGCGCCTCCAGCGCTGCGACGACAGTCGTGAATGAAATCAGCAATCCGGAAACGGTGATTAGTCCGGTGTGCAACTGCCGCCAAACCGCCGCCATGGACCAACTTGCCAACAGCTCCTCCTCGTCAAGAGCCGAGCGATAGGGTGATGCTCTCTCGTTCGCTCAAGCATCTCTTATTGACAATGTGTTGCGCGGGAGGGGAGGCAATGGCCGGAGGAGGTTTAAATTTGAATTCGGATCAGCTTCTTACCGATGAGAAAACTGACGAGAGACAAGAGTGCTGAAAGCATCATGAAGGCGACCATGGGATAAGGTGTCCCATTCTGCAGCACACCAACGGCCTGGCTCACCAGCGCTGCGGTAAACATTTGAGCAAATCCGGCAATGCCGGAGGCAGTGCCTGCAAGATCAGGTTCGACGCTGACCGCGCCTGCTTGTGCGTTGGCGATGGAAAGGCCGTTGGCAAAGGCGATGGCGGTCATGGGGCCGAAGAGCGCCAAGGGCATCCAGTAACCGGCGATCATCAGGCCGAGTGCAGCGGAGGTGCCAAAAAGGGCGAGAGCGCTACCTGTCCGGATAAGGCGGTCGATACCGAAGCGCCCGCCAAGCCGTGCGGTCGCGAAGTTTCCGAGCATGAAGCCGGAGGTAACGACCATGAAGAGAAGGCCATACTCGGTTGCGGATCGATCGAGAATGTCGATCATGAAATAGGGAGCGCCTGAAATGAAGGCGAAGAATGTGGAAATGGCGAACGTGCTTTGCAGTGTGTAGGCCAGGAAATCAGGCTGACGAAGAAGCTTGAGCCCATCTTCGCTGAAGCCGCTCAACATGGTCTTTGCAGCACCGCCCGTATGTGTCTCGATCAGATAGCGCCAAACCTGCCAGCAAAGGACGGTGCCCAATGCTGCCATGGCGACGAAGATCGCTCGCCAGTCGAAGCTGTCGATGAGCAAGGCACCGATAGTCGGAGCCAGCATTGGCGCCACCACCATCGCCATCGTGAGATAGGCGATCACGCTCGCCGCCTGTTCTCGATCGTAGAGGTCGCGAACGATCGCTCGCGCCAGGACCATACCGGCTGCAGCGCCGGCTGATTGGATGATGCGAGCTGTGATCAGGAGGCTGATATTCGGCGCAAGCGCGCAAAGCACACTACCGAATATAAAGATGAAAAATCCGACTAAAACCACCGGACGTCGGCCGTAGCGGTCCGATATCGGACCGTATAGCAAGGTCGCGATGGCGTTTGCCAGAATCGATAGGCTGAGCACGAGTTGTGTAATGCCCGTACTGCTTTCAAAACTAGCTTGAATGGCCGGCAGCGCCGGTATGAAAATCTGGAGTGAGACTGGAGCAAGTGCGGTGATGGCGACGAGGAGCGTGACCAGTGCTTTCGATGTAACTGGCAGAGCTTTCGCTCTTTCGTTCATTCCCTCTCGCCACGGCGGGCGGATCCGAGCCTGCCATGAAGTTTTATCTGCTCGATCGATTTTGCGAGGCCTGTCCTATCGTCTGTTTCCACCATAACGGCGCAAAGGGTGGCTTCGCCCAGCGCTGGCGTCATTCGAGGACCAGGGACATGGGAACGAAATCTCTTCATCGATGCTTCCTTTTCCATGCCGATGACCGAGTCATAATCACCGGTCATGCCAACGTCGGTAATATAGGCTGTCCCCCCGGAAAGAATTTGCGCATCTGCGGTCGGCACATGGGTGTGTGTGCCGGCGACCAGTGATGCACGCCCATCGGCGGTGTGACCGATCGCCAGCTTCTCACTTGTTGCCTCTGCATGAATGTCGACGAGGATGGCCTGTGCGGTATGGCCGAGAGCATATTTCGCAAGCTCGGCTTCGAGCGCACGGAATGGGTCGTCATAGGATCCCATAAAAAGCCTGCCCATCAACTGGATGGCCAGGAACCGTCGACCGTCGGCAAGACGAACCTCGCCAACGCCGCGACCGGGTGTGCCTTCTGTCATATTGAGCGGTCGGATCAGGCGAGATTCCTTGTTGAGATGGCCGATGATCTCTCGCTGGTCGAAAACATGGTTTCCAGTTGTGATCAGATCGGCGCCGGCGGCGAAGAAGTCATCACAAATAGCAGCCGTCAGCCCAAAACCCCCAGCTGCATTCTCACCATTGACAACGATGACATCCAGCCGATGTTGCTCTCGCAAAGGGCCGAGAGTGGCCGTGACGACGTCTCGTCCGGCGCGTCCGACCACATCGCCACAATAGAGGATTCGCATACCAGCTCCGATTTTGGGTATTTTCGGTCAGGGGCAAGAAGACCCAGATATGTATCCGACATTGCAAGCCAGAGCGATGCTTTGCATACAGCCGACGGGTAAATTCTGCGGAGATGCCGTTGCAGATTGGTGTCGCCGGATGTGTCAGAAGAGACTACGGCTGATCGATACGCTGGCTGTAAGCCATTTCATCGATAAGCAATGCTGCTTCGGTGGCGCCATTGGCAGGATCGAGGGCTGCAAGGTTCCTCTTGATACGAACCTGTTCATCCGACCCTAAGAGCCTATCGATCGTCGCTGTCAGGCGATAGATCTCCCTGGTTCGAACGCAGACAGCGAGGCCATGACGATCTGCGTAGAGTGCACGGCTGAGTTGATTGTCTTGTTCCATCGCTTCATTGGGCACCAGTATGGTTGGTACGCCTGCAAAGAGAAGCTCGTGAAAAGAGTTATAGCCAACAGCACTGATAGCGAGGTCAAAAGCTTTGAAATACCGCGCGAACGGGTAGCCGGGCATGCGGACAACCGTCTCAGGAAGATCGATCGGCTGATCGGAGATCAGCCACTCGCCGACCGCAATCTGTGCATCATGCCGTTTCTTGATATGGGCTAATGCGGTGTTGTGGATACTTCGATAGTCAAAGTTGTTACCGGCGCCGAGCTGAATTAAAATGGCTGGCCTTACGGTGTCGAGCCCGAGTTCAGAGCGAGCGTCGTCACGAGAGAGCATCTCGCACGTATCGAGAAGTCTTATGGGCCGGACGTGGTGCGTTCGATTCCGATAGCGCGTGGTGATCCCATGATCATCCACGGCGGCGAGGTCTCCGGGTTCGAGCACGGCATCAAAGTGTTTTTCCCGACCGACGATATCGGTGTTGTCCGAACGCCACATGCCTCGCCTCGACCAGATGAACCAAGGGTCTGGATTGGCCTGTATAGCGTCGATAAGGCCCTGGTAGGGCACGTTGCCATCGAAGACGACGACGGCCGGATCATAGAATGAGATCATCTCATTCAGCTCATCTCGAAGAAAGGCGTTCCAATGATTGATGTCGCAATCAAGATACTGCCGACTGGGAATGAACTCCGAGAGATACCCCTGTTCACGTAGCACCTTGAGCGCCTGAGACATGGTCACGAAAACCGGCTCGATTGGCTTAGGACAACGCTTGGCGATGGCCAGCATGCGTGTCAGGTGACCCATGCCAACACCGTTGATAGTAATGAACATAGCACGACGTCGGCCGCGAGAAGGTCGAACGCTGATACCGGGTAGTTGACTGAGGCCGCTCCGCGAAGCGGGATCCGGGTTGCCGATCAGATTGCCGATACTGCGGACCAGACTTTGACTGCTGAATTTTTCAGCAATGACCCGCATGCCTCTCTCGCTCGTATCCATATAGAGCCGGCGGTTGGAATACAGTTTCCAGACCGTGGACTTTACTTGGTGGGGCTCGGCATAGATGGCCCCGTCACCAAAAACCCGCGCAAACAATGGAGGCAGGATAGCCACAGCACCACTCGCCATCGCTCGCAAAAGTGACTGGCTGATGGGGGCGATGCCATCGGGATGGTGGCCGTAGACGAAGAAATCGATCGAAGAGAGGAATGCACGCTCACTCTGCTCTTCAAATGTCGAGGTCTCCCAATTTCTTGGATAGGACTCGATTTGCTTCTTGAGGATCGGCCCGCCATTGAAAATTTTCACCAGAAACTGCGGATCATCCGGATAAAGGGACAGAATGGCGTTTGCATGGTTCGGCCAAGCATCCTCTGTGGGCTGGCCTGAGGCGCCAATGACTGGCCTTGAAGAGCAGAAGTCCGATCGCTCCAGATGCCACTTGGCGGGGTCTATACAGTCATGCCAGTCGGTAGCGCTAAGGCTTGGCTTGGGACTGAGGTGCCCAAGCTGCTCGCGAATGATCGGGCTCATCGGGGCCCAAACAATCTCTTCTCCGAGAACATCAATTGCGTGCCGATAGACCGTTGCCCAGTCATATAACTTTTCGCCACGGGCCGTCGTCGGACCGTGTGCCACTGAGATGACGCGGAATTTGGCTGTGATGTCCAGGAACCGCCGCGGCCTGTTTGTGAAGGATGTGGGGTCGGTAACAACTAAAAGGTTGGTCGAAATTGCTTTGCCAGGATCTAAGTGTGTGAGATGACCATTATCAATTAATTGTCTGAAGTCCCGATGGATGCGTACCGACCCTGTCGGTCGTGTGCCGGTCAGCTGGACAAGCCCAGTTCGATACCCAGCCTCCGCGATCGTCTTGAATTGTTCTGCCAAGGTCGTTTTTCGGAAGGGCGGTTCGCGAAAATCCCCTGCAAAGACGATATCATTGTACTGCTTGGCCATGATAAGGGCAACGACTCTTCATTTCTTGGTGATGGCGACGACGCATCGCATGGTAGTTTATGCGGACGGATCATGCCGTCGAGCATGGACATGATCAATGTTGACTTGTTAGTTTGTGCCAATGAAGCACCTCAGCGAACTACATGACGTAAACAGCGATATCAAGCGCTTGTGGGCCGGAACAGACATTGAGTGTTCTGAAAAGGCGCGCGGTTCCCTGATTCCCTTGTCGACAGATCAAGACGTTGGGCACTTGAGGGAATCTCTTGATCAGCTGAACATGGCCCTCGAAAAGGCAAACAGGCGAATCAACCGCCTTTTAGGTGAAAAGAAACAGCTTTCAGTCTTGCTCGAAAGGCGTGATGAGAAGGTTGAACAACTTAATCGTGAGCTCGGCCGGTACGCATCGGCGCAGGTAGTCGTTGCGGCTCGAAACGGCAGAGTATCACGCTTTCAAGGCCTGCTGGCGACTACCCTGGCTTCAGTAGTAGGACGTATCAACAATTTCCTTAGCGTGAGGCCAGAGGCTGACAAAACTCCTGTTGAAGGCAATCGAAGTGATGTGCCCACCACAACAAACCGGCAGTCTCGCTTGGTTGCGCGTCACAAAGCGGATATCGGGCAGCAGGTTGTCGCTGTACTTCTGTTCGGACTGCCCAGAAATGAAATAGAGCAACTACTACCAACTATCCAACGTGATTGTTCCGCGAAGCGAATGGTGCCTTTGTGTCTGATCGATATGGATGCATTTGAATTGATGCGAGAGCGCGGTCTGATATTTGAGTATTTGCCATGTGCAGACGATCGTGATCGGTTTGATTCCGCACTCAACTGGGATCTCTACATTCAGCGGCGATTGGCGCTTATCAGAAGGAAATGGGCCCCTGTTCGCCTGATTGCTTTTGGAGCGCCCGCGATGAAGACCTTGACACTTTGGTCCTCCTCCCCTTTCGAAGATACTCAGCTGCCAGTTGCTTCAAGCGCGCTACCTGCCCCGATGTAAGGGCTGGAGCACTGAGGGGCTGTAGCCTCCTTGTGCAATGCAATCATTGATTGGTGGAATGTTCTGTGACGATCGAGAAATAAGAGAAAGGTGCCGGGAGGCCTTGGAAAATTCGATGGTCGGTGCCAAAGTCCCGCCCCGTTAATCGGATTCCTTGAGGCAACCGAACGGCCCTGAGCCTTCGGTTGATAAATCTTGAGAGACGATAGGTTTGCTGTGGGGAGTGAAGTGAATGCGCTGGATGGCGACGACATATGCGAGCTTCAAGGCGTTGATGATAGCGCTTGTCGCCGGGCAGGGCAGCACCGCGATTGCTCAGGATAGCAGCCCTGATGATCGGGCATGGGAAGCGGTCAGAGCTTCAGGCACACCTGAAGCCTGTCAACAATATCTCAGCGAATTTCCAACAGGAGCTCACGCGGAGGAAGCGTTCCGTTGTTTGGTTGAAGGCATTGCGCCGGCAGGGTCAAACATTGGACGGCCCGCCTCGATCGACATCTACTGAAACATTCACTCTGACGAAGATGTTTTGTCAGCACAGGACGAGACTGCGACGCACATCGGTAATGAGTCGTAGCATCAACGGTACGCCTTAATTGCTGAACAACAGTTCTTTTCACGGAATGATTACCACCCGTGTCCGAAAACGGTTTGACAGTGGACATGAATTCATGGACTGAAGGTCCTGCATACTAGGGAATTCAGCATGAACCGTCATCTACACACGACCTTTTCGGCCATGGGTGTTCGCGATGTCCAGGTGTTGGACAATGCGGATGATGCAGTTAACAGGATTGCCGAAATCTATGGTCAAGGTGTGGCGATCATGCGGGCGGCTTTCGATCGATTTTCGGATGGCGACAATGGGCATATGCGCCAGCCTATCGATGCGTGCTACCCATTTCTCGGTATCGAAGTTGGGGCAAAAAATCTCAATCTCGATAATCGTCTCGCCTACGGAGCCTTACACGATCCCGGTGTCTATGGGACGACACTGACAAGGCCATCCCTATTTTCGGATTATTACCGTCGGCAGATTAGTCTGCTGATGGATCAGCATGACACATCGGTTGTGGTCGGTATCAGTAATCGACGCATGCCTTTGCCTTTTGTGATTGAGGAAAGCACGGCGGATATTCGTCAGGACAGGGTTGCCACGCTTCAGGCTGGGTTTCCGCTTCCTGACATGAGCAAGATCGATGATGCGATTGCCAACGGCACGTACCAGGCTGGAGCCGGTGAACCTAAGCCACTTGCTTTGTTTACGGCAGAGCGTGTCGACTATTCACTGCAACGCTTTCATCATTACACCGCAACCAAGCCTGAGCATGTTCAGCGCTTCATACTTCTCACAAACTATCAACGGTATGTTGAACACTTTATCGATTTCGCAAAAGGAGAGATCCAGAACGGCGAGACTTACTCATCTTTTATCGAGCCAGGTGACGTGGTGACACCAAATGAGCGCCTCACATCGATCCCGCCAAGCGGTACGCCTCCGCATCATATGCCGCAGATGCCGGCCTATCACCTGGTCGCACCTGATCGCATGGGCATTACCATGGTGAATATTGGCGTCGGCCCTTCGAATGCACGCACCATCACTGACCACCTCGCTGTGTTGCGCCCGCATTGTTGGTTGATGCTTGGCCATTGTGCAGGCTTGCGCAGAAGCCAGCAGCTTGGCGATTACGTCCTGGCACACGGCTATGCGCGAGAAGATCATGTGCTCGATCAGGACCTGCCGCCCTTTGTCACGATACCTCCGATTGCTGAGGTCCAGGTCGCATTGCAGGAAGCCGTCGTCAACATCACTGGATTACATGGGCGAGATATCAAAACGCGCATGCGAACCGGCACGGTGGCAAGCACCGACAATCGAAACTGGGAGCTTCGCTACGACGAGCTTTACGAGCGCCTCAATCAGCAACGTGCTATCGCCGTCGACATGGAAAGTGCGACGATCGCTGCCAATGGATTTCGATTTCGTGTTCCCTATGGGACACTGCTTTGCGTATCAGACAAGCCCTTGCACGGCGAAATCAAGCTGCGAGGCATGGCCAATGCATTCTATCGGGAACGCATTGATCAACACCTCAAGATTGGCCTCGAAGCCATTCGCATTCTTCGAGAAGACGTCGGAGCTGATCAAGTTCATTCCAGAAAGCTTCGAAGCTTTGATGAACCCGCCTTCCGATGACCACTAAGTAGACCGCAACCCACATTTTACTTTGCAGATTACCATCCCCTAGACGCGGTAGAAAAGAAAAGAGCCGAAGACTGCGATCGGAAGGAGAGCTTTCGACCAAGCTGGTGCCGATTCAATTCGGTGAAACGCAGTGGCTCCGAGCGTTGGATCATTCAGGGTCTGGCTGAGCGCTCTTCTCGCAATGCGCTGAAAGGCCGCTGTTTTCCGCGTCTCGTCGGCTGCAATCGTGCTTGGGTATCGCAAGAGCCGGATTCGGCCAAAAACGAAGGGATGTTCGGTTTCGGCACCCGAGTTCAGTCCATTCACGATTGTCGAAGCCAGAGCTTCGATCACGCGTATATTCTCATTTGCAGCGACATGTAGGAGGGCAGCAGCGATGCGGTCGGTGGTGATCTTTGTCGCCGCAGCCTCGAAGTTGATCACTGTAGTGTCGGATTCGCTTATGGGCTGGGTCTCGTTGATCTGGATCATATTTCCTCACAAAGGGATGGCGCTCAGGCAGCAAGGAAGAGGCGTTTCCAGAGTTGTTTGATCGATCATGGATCTGAACTAGTCAGGTGGAGTTCGAAACGGGCCTTAGGGAATGAAGTCGATCTCAAGAGCGCGGCTAGCTGATTGATGACGCCAGCTTTTCCGTCCGGCTGCAGGTGTGCGTCTCAGCCTGACAGGCTCGGCAAGAACACAGGCACTGACAGCATCCAAGCCGTCGTCGCGGCCATTTCGCCCGGGACGCCAATCCCGCATTTCGTCGATGAATGGCGTTTGCCAAACTCGTGCGTGCGCCTTTAGGGCTCCTGCGGCGAGAACGGGATCGAACGCATCCAAGATGCGTTGGTCCTTGTTCCGGTGCGAAACATGCTCGCGAACACTACAGCCATAGCCCCCTGCGTTCATTTCACGCTGAAGCACAGCAGGCAGAAAGCGACCAAGACCGTTGGTCTCGACAGTGATCGAAGGTAGGTGTAGTTCTCGCGTGAAGGCGACGACCTGCCGACATAGCTGGGTTGCTTCGTCGACGTCTTCACGGCGTGCGGGGTCGTGCACGAGGTAGCGGAGATCATGAAGCCAATAACTGCCGTCATCATCCACGAAGACTGCGGCAACGACACTTGAATCGCCTTTCTCAGGCGATCCAAATGCAGGATCCCACCAGCCTGTTACCGAAACCATCCGACGTCCACCGATAGTCAGGATGGTGTGGCCATTGCTTTCCCTGCAAACAATCTTCTCGTCATATCGGACCAGGCTTTTGGGATCGAGCCTGACATCATCCGCCTCTGAAGGTCGAAGCATCATCTGGCTTTGGAATTTGGCAGGGCCAGTTTGTCGCTTCAGCACCTGGATGTAAGCCTCTGGAAACCTCTCTGGCCAATGGCTCTCTCCGCTCTCGCTGAGAAGTGGAATAACCAACCTTTCAAAACCATCTAGAAACACCTCTGGATCATGTCCGGACGGTGCTTCCGCATAGATGGATTGCAGACTGTGCGGTGTGCCGGCATAGAGCTGCAGTCCGTCGGGCACAAGGACGTAGCTGATCTCATGCAACCTGTCTTTGAGCTCTTCACGTTTAGCAGGCGTACGGCAAGTATTTGGGACCTCGACATCGTCGCATATAACAATGTCTGCTCTTGATCCCGTGATGTTGGAAGTCACACCACGTGCGAGAAGAGATGGGTCCCGGAGAATAAGTCTGCGCTGAACTGTGAACTGATCTGATGCCCATTGAAGGCTGCGTTCGGGAATCAGATCGGTCGTCAGTGGATGGCGTTCGACCAGGTTCTTGACGTTTCGCACCATTTTTTTGGCGAGATCGTACTCGGCTGAGAGGATCAGGATGCGGAGGTCCGGCCGATTGAACAGCAACCAGGCGCAGAACATCCCGATAAGTGTCGACTTGCCAGCGCTACGGAAGCAAAGGAGTAGCAGGCGCCGATCGCCGTTCAGCCACCTCTGGCCGAGCCAAGATGCGATATCGAGATGTAATTGTGGTGTCGTCTGCCCCTGACTGCGGTTCCAGAGCCAGACAAACTGCTGAAAGCTCAGACCAGCAGGTCTAAGAGGCCCTCGTTGGGTGGATGTTTTCATCTGGCTATGCCTTCCCCTTGAAGGCGAGTGCGTGGGTAGGCAGGTGTCGACCTCGAAGGAAGTCGATCATGCCTATCAGGGAGATTTCGAGCTCTGAGTTCTCAAAGGGCTTATTGTCGAACGGCAGCTCGACGCAAAGCCTCACCACTTTAGCATTCACACCAGAGCAAAGGGGAAAGCGATGTCGATTGACCTGTCGTTGGTCGACCTTAGCCATGCGGCAAACCAAGTGAGAATATCATGGATCGCCAGATTGACATCGCCTTCCTGTCCCTTTGCTTTGTCAGAGATCGAGAAGTGATGATCTAGAGCCGCGACGAATAAGCGATATTCCACGGCGTGCTGAGTTATTGGCGAGTTCGAGGAGATTATTGCGCCGCGCATTACGGGCATTGCTATTGATCGTTGCAACAGATTGCGATGCTTCTTGCTGACGCGCTTGATCGATCACCGAGGCTTCTTCGACCAGCCCTCGGAGGATGGCATTGGATGATGCGCTCCCGCCGATACCTGCAGCACCGGCACGAGCACGTTGACTGGCAAGCTGCCGCCTGAGGCGGTCTTCGATTTTTCGCTGTTCTTCGGCGTTGCGTCGCTCGATCGCGTCGACCTGTTGATCGCGCTCGGCATTGATCGTTCGGGATTGCCGCCTCTGCGCCTGATCAGCAAGCGCAAGGTTGAGGCCAACGGAAGCAAGACTGCTGAGAGCACCCATCAGCTGTTCACCTTTATCTCTGTGGTTGCGGACAATAGCGTGAAGGGAAGCGGTGTCGATTGTTCAATTCGCCAGGGTCGGTCGTTCGCCCCCCGGCGCCAGCCGAGGGCTCGAAGGGCCCGATCGCCGGTGAAGGGCGTTGGATCCGGCGACGTCGGAAACAAGAGGTCACGCAGACCACCGCCGGTATCGACGCGAAGGCTGCTGGTTTCCAGAACACGTAGGACAAGTCTGACCGGGCGATACAGAGGTTCTTGCGTTTGGCCAGAGGCCGAGTTCGTAGTGGGCGAGAGGGGCTCGACGACATGGGTGTAGGAAAGCCCGACCGCGATGTTTGTCGCCGGCGCGGAGAGGGTGATTTGGCCTGCAGTCACGACGGCCGTCTCTACCGTTCCGGTGTCCGATAGGACGGTGACGGTTTGCCCTTCCAGATGATCGAGACCGGACCAGGTCACGGTTGGAGACGCTTCGCTCAAGGACAAGCCGGCGTCGACAAACAGATCGTCGATCAATTCTTCGACAAAGACGCCGTTGGTCCGTTCTACTAGCAGGAATGTGCGTGTGTCCGTAGCGGCAACGGAAAGGATGGCACCATCCGTCGTCTGTTCGCTCCAGGCAACGATATCTGCATTGCGATAGATGCCGATGGACGCCATCGATCCGCCGGCCATGACGATGAAAAAGAGCCTACGGCGGCGATCAAAAGTTAGATCTACAGGGTCGGAAATCAGATGCCTTGCCAGAAGAGCAAGATCTGGAGCCTGATAAGCTTGCTCCGTATCGGCAAACAGGAATTCCCGGATCTCCTGACCGCTGCGGGTCGCGAACAACGTAGCGCCGTCCACATCCCGTGGTGGCACCTGTCGATCGATTGGCGATCCAATGCGACTTTGTTGGCCAACCTGAACGTTGATGGGTGTCAGTGGATCGCCGGTGACGATCCATTCGCCGGTCGATGTGAAGATTTGAAGGTGGCGACCGGACTGCAGGGCTCTGACTGCAGGCGCGTCGTTGGCTGACAGTCTGAATGCGATGGCCTCGTCATCCAGGCCGGTTCCCAGATCGAAGTCGAGAAAACGTCCTGATCTTGACAGCCAGAGTCCACTCGGCAGGTCTCTGGAACCGCCGATGACCATCCTATTCTGATGGAACGAGATCGTGATGGGCCAGCCGCGGGCATCACTGAATGCTTGCTCGTCCCAATTCGTGGTCGCGCTGGTACTGGCCAATGTTGCGCCCGCGAGCACCAGCCCGTCCGCTGACGTCGAACTCACGATGTTCGTCAGACGAATTTGATCACCGCGAAGCCGAACGATCGATCCGAGATGTTCGGCGGTAAATACATCGTCGGAGGCCGTGAGCGTTACGGTTCCGATCGTGCTGCCCGCCGCCATCGTCACGTCATCCGTAGCAAATCGAGCGAAAGGTTGGCAGGTAAGGCCAGACTCCTTCTCGCTGAATTCAAGATCGGCGATTGTCCAATTAATATCGCTGACTTTGACGATCTGCTGCGGTGAATGATCAGGATGTGTGACCAGGACACTGTCATCGAATTGCGCCCAGCTGATCTGCCTGACTTCGTTCTCCGTCCAGGGCGTGACCAGCGTTGCCAGAAGTGTTCCGTCTTCAAAGATATCGAGCTGGAGATCGGAAAAAATGAATAGGTAGGTTCCTCCTGAGCTGGGCTCGAAGGCTGCAAGACGACCGCGGCCAGCGGCCGTGGTCAGATAGGCCATGCCGGAACGTCGGCGAACACCGCCCGTGGTTTCAACAAAGACGTTTTGCAGACGTGCTGCGCCGTTCTCCTGGGATCGCAGATCACTTCTTCCAAGCAGCCTTGGATCCAGCTCACCGGAGGTGAAGTTGGTCTGAAGCAGGTTGATCCGGGTCATTACAGGCGAGCCTCGATCAGAGTGAAATCTTCCACGCGAGGAGGTGTGTCCTGCTGGCTGTCAATCAATTTTGCGAGCTTCAGCTCCGTATCGGCAACCTTGAACAACAACTCCGAGCGCGATGCATTCTCGGTGAGAGGCAGGCAAAACTCCGCTGCGAGCCTGTTGACCAATGCCGAAACAAAATATGCTGGAAAGTCGGCCTCGTCGGCCCGCTTGATATAGGCGAAAGTTATCTCTTCATGGTTCGTATGAACTTCGCGACCGATGACCTGGTACACGGCGCCTCGACCGCGGCAATCGTCACCAGCAGACAAAGCTTTGATGAAATCGGACGGTAGTTCGAATGCGTACTCAAAATCAGTAAGCGGCGCGGTTGGCAATTGCACGAGTTTGGCATGAGCCGTTGCGAACGACCAAGGGTGCACAACAAGTAAGCCGTCTCGGACGATGTCGTAGAGAGTCCCAGCGACGTCGGCCTCTGCGGTGCCGTCGCTGAAGGATAAAATGCCCTCCGCCCCAAGCTTTACAAGGGCGGCTGAGCAGAGCTCGACATTGCTTAGGGGCATGATCTGGCGTCCTTGGCTTGGTTTGGAGGAGAGAGGGGGTCAGACGTTCCAACCGAGATGCTGACGAAGCCAGCGCCACAAGACTTTGCTGTCGATGGCAAGATAGGCGATGATGCAATGCTGTTTCTGATAGCCGATAATCAACGGAAGGCCGGGGAGGGAGTATATGACAACACGTTCCGGCCGCTTTGGCAGATCAGGTCTAGCCCCCGCCTTCCAAAGTGCGACAAAGGTTTCGAGCATGGTGTCATCGAACGTCAGTCTTTTGATCTTCTCAGGAAATCTGCTTTCAAAATGACTGACGGGCAGCCCCGGGCATGACGAACTTTCGGG
>JBPCVQ010000289.1:0-3113 GCA_051010395.1 Geminicoccaceae bacterium
TAACTTTTTTCAGCGTTAACAGGTGTTAACGGTTAAATGCTCCTTGTTAACAGCTCACCGTGGGAGGTGAGGAACTAAGAGCCTCGTGACTACAAATGTAGTCACGCCAGACCTAAGATCTTGTAAATATTGCTGAAATTCGGCCCATTTTGACTACATGTGACTACACCAAATCCAGCCCCCAAAAAGCCCCATGACTACAAATGACTACGCGCAAAAACCGGGATGCCGAGAGGCAGTTCAGGGCGCAGCTGCGGCATGCCAGACTGGCGAAGCAGTGGGGGTTCTCGCTCGTGGGACGAAGGGTTTTTTAATATTCTTGAAACGTACGGCAGTTTACCGTACGCTGTGTAAACATAGTATGCAGGTTTTGGAGGGCATTTTAATGCTCGCTTTCAAAGAAGCTGCCGTTGATGTTGCCGAATCCCGGTCAGCTCGCATGGAACAACGAACTAAACCTCACGTCAAAGAGACGATCCAGGAGGCTGCAGCCTTGCTAGGTGTTGATGAGACGACTCTGGTCACCACGGCTGCCTATGAACGAGCTCGCGAGATCATTACGGACCATCACCGACTCGTCTTGACGGTCGAAGATGCTGAGGCAGTCTTTGCCGCTATCGATAATCCAACACCTAAGACTCCGGCGGAGCTGATGGACGAGGAACTACATCGTCGCATGGTGAGAGGGTGACGGTTGAGGATGTTGGGATACGGATCAGCATAGAAGCCTTCGATCCAGCCATACACGATCGTAGAGAATTTCAGAGTGGCGTTGCCCAGATCGATAACTTTCTGAGGCTGAACGCGAAGAAGCAACAGCGCGATGGCATGACTCGAGTTTGGATAGCCGTAGAAACGGATTCCTCAAAGGTCATTGGTTATTATGCCCTAAATGCTGTTTCCCTTGATGCCAATGATCTACCAGATCCGTTGAGAAAACGTGCGCCCGGACATGGAACTGTACCGGGCGTCATTCTTTCGATGATTGGCGTCCACATCGAATATCAAGGGCAAGGCATTGGCCGTGTCTTGATGGCTGATGCACGGCAACGGGTCGAGGATATCTCGAAACAGATCGGCTTGGCCGTCCTTGTCTTGGACGTTCTTAAGGACGGCAATCCCGATGCAGTCGAGAAGCGCCGCCAGTTCTATGTAGCAAGAGGTTATCAGCCCTTACCATCCCGGCCCGAGCGTATGTTCCGAGTGATCGTCTAGCTTTGTATTCCTCACCATCGAGTATGATCGAATGGTGAGCATGATCATGGGCGATTCGTGCTTTCATTTCAAAAACCGATAATGTGGATTATCGCAAATCGGCTGGTTTTCGGCAGAAAGCCGCCATTCAGAGAAGCCGGCTTAGGCTCACTTTTGACCCTGAGGAGACATTGGCCAGCCTGCCTTCGCAGGAGATTCGTTCGACCTATCCATCCGACTGTTTTGCCAAAAAAGTGACCAGCCAGCTAGCGAGGCTGCCAAAGAATGCAATAGCAAGGACATCTATCAGAAGACCTCTGCTTCCGAAGATTGAATAATAACAATAGACGATTATGCCGATCAAAATGCCGACAATCACATTCTGCTGCCAGCTCATTGGCTGTACGAGATTTTTCCAATCCATCGGCTCATCCTCCAACCAAGGTCACCGCATATTACTCAGTCTTCTTGGCGATGTCGCCGGTGCGAATGACGGCTCCTGGCACGAAGCACGAATGAGCCTTGTGGCCGGTTTCGAGGGTAAAACAGACCATCATTTTAAGGCATCAAAGTTCGCAAAGCTTCATTATGACAAGTTTGGCAGAGTGGAATCATAGTGTTGCTATGTATTCAGACACGCGGTCCGAGCGGCGCTAGTAAAGTCCTAATAAATCAGCTCCCATTTTCGCCCATCACGTGAGAGCTTTTATTTACTCAAGTCTCTCAGCAATCCATATCTTAATCAGCGATTGCCGGGTCACCCTAAGATGCCGAGCCTGCTTGTCCAGGCCTTCAACGACCCATGCCGGGAAATCCACGTTCACACGCCTGACCTGGTCGTTCCGGCGGCTGGCCTGAGACCAGTCAACAGCATCGCTGACATTGTCTCCTGCGTCGAACTTCTTGTCGAATTCAGTTGCTTTCATAGTAGCTGATCTCCTCTTCCCGTGCCCGGCGTACCGAGATGATACGCACCGCATCGCCGCGCGGTGTCCAAACGGCCGCCCAGTGCTTGCCCTCGATCTTCCCGATCGACAAAAAGCGCGGTTCGTCCTCGGTCCTGGCGGGCGCTTCGAGCATCCAAGGATCATCCCAAAGGGCCTTGGCCTGATCGAAATCGATGCCATGCTTCGACAGATTCGAGGCGCTTTTGGTAGAGTCATACTCAAAATCCATAATTCATTATGGTATAATAATTATCCATTCTCAAGTGCTGTCACTTTTCGAAGTGGATGACACTTTCCGTCAAAGTCGATGTCACTGCCGTTTGAGCTTCTGATTGTGAACTCATCGACAAAAGGTTGAGCTGCTGAGATAGAGCTGTTTCGCAGCGTGAGATCGCGTACATTTGCCCGTCTTGAAACCGTCCGGTTTAGGGATACAGGGACGGAGGACGTTCAACGGCGAGGATTTCAGTCTATAAATACCGTCCATAAAAGACAGCTGTCCAGAAATATGCAAAAAGGGTTTCAGGACGGCTCGACCAGCCCCTCGTCGATCACGCATTGATAGTTTGCTCCGCTTCCTGCCAAGCCTCCTCCTCGAGCGTGAGAGACAGGTCGATCGGTGCCGTGGCCACTGTCACACAGTGACGTCCTCTTTGACCAAAATGTCACTTCGTGACATTCACTATGATCGAAAATGACACGAACTATGACAGGATAAATACTGATTATTCAAGACATTCCGCTGACATCCACTTCGAAAAGTGACACCAGCTCAAAAAATCACCTACCAAAATTGTTGCCGCAGCACGCTCCGAATTTGGGAGGCAGAAATCCCTAAAAACTCTAGTTGAACGCACGGCTACGCCGAAGTTGGGTGCCCTTATGTAGCGTTGTCGCTTGAACGACGTATCTTTGAACTGGTTGCGGGCCTGCCCCGCCGAAATGAACCCAGATGAGAGGAGACGACGATGA
>JBPCVQ010000290.1:0-6522 GCA_051010395.1 Geminicoccaceae bacterium
CGGATCTGCCTGAACTATTTCTTGAAAGTGGCATCGGACGGTAAGCCCATCAAAGGCCTATCTGACAACGATTATCGACTGATGGAGGATCTTGTACGCAAAACTCCCATTCGTCGGGCTACGGACGTCGGAAGGTCTTCATCATGACGTCAGGTATCCAGTGCCAGCATTCAGATGTTCATTTTGATATCAACCAGAACCACTTCGGCGACACCAACGTCAGTTCATTGGACCTGACCGCAACCTGCAAGATTTGCGGGGTCCGCTTCAAGTTTCTGGGCCTGCCAGTGGGTGTAAGTATGGCGAAGCCGACGGTCAGCGTTGACGGCTATGAAGTCAAGCTTCCGATGGTGGCTTCGAATGAAAAACCCGACAGCAAGCTCGGGGCATTCCTCAAGTTCGAGGGCCAAAGAACATGATCTTCCTCATACTCCTGGCGCTGCACCGACTCGGCGCTTTTGTGCATCGGCATCGCCGCGCCATAGCGAAGGTGATCGATGCGTTTCTGTACGAGGATGACGGCGACGTCTTTTAGAGAGGCACTGATCCATGAAAGCCATCACGGTCTACCAACCCTGGGCCTCGCTCATCGCCTACGAGTTCAAGCGCTACGAGTTCCGGAGTTGGCCAGCTCCGAAGGGCTGCATCAACCAGCGCATCGCGATCCACGCCGGCGCGCGGGCGATCAATCTCGACGAAGTCAGACAGCTGATAACTGCGGTCGAACGTGACCAGCCCGGCACTGCCTTGAAGAAGAAGGATGAAACGCTCGACTTCCTGGAGCGGGTTCTGGTTTCGCCCGGCATGCTGCCGAGATCATCGGTGGTCTGCACCGCCTTCATGGGTCGATCGCAGAAATGCACGGATTTGTTCGGTCGCGAAGTGGCGGACAGCGATCGCATCGATCAGCACATGTGGGCCTGGCCTTTGGTGAGGGTCGAGCGCCTCGAGCCGCCGGAGCCGGCCTCGGGCAAGCAAGGGTTTTGGGATTGGACGCCGCCGGCGGCGATATCGAGAGAAAGCGCATGAGTGAGCATGATGACGTCCGGGTAAGCTTTGAGATGATCGTTGGGGAGGTCGGCACGTCAAGCGAATGGTTGGAAAACGTCCCCGATCAAATCAATGGTGCAGGTGCACCCGACCTTTCGGGTCTGCCTGCAGTAAGACGCGCCCAGCTGACCGTCGACTGGTTCAATTCAACAATGCGGCCTCATGAACGGGAACGCGAACTCCGGAAAGTAATCCGGGTGCGGAAGAGCCTGATCTATCCAGTGGACGATAGCTCACCGGCATCGACGCCGGCGGCGGGCGCTTCAACGAAGGCTGCGAGCTGATCATGGGACGCTTAAGGGACCAAGACGTTATCGACCAAGCCGCGAACCACCTCGCAACCGAAATCTACGAACGCGCGACGGGGCTCGAAGAGGTCAATGAGCTGTACGCGCGGGCCGTCAGAATCCTCCATTTCCGAGTTTGCTTCGGCATGCAGACCGAAAAGTTCGCTCAGCGCGCCGAAGCTCGACGTCAGCTCGAGGCGCAGCGGGCGGCGAGAGAAGCCAACGAGAAGCTCGTCACTCAGCTCAGCGAGCTCGGGATCGATCCGGCGCCGATCTTCAGCGACCGCTCAGCAGGCTTGGACGAAGCCTGAACCATGGCCTCGACCAAGATCGCAGAAAAACAAGAGCCCCCTGCCCGCCAGCCCGCTGATTGGGTAAGCGCGCAGGAAGTGGCGGCTGTCAGATGGTATATGAGTGAGGAGTCGCAATGAACACGCCGCGGCAACTCTTGGTTCGAGAAATACAATTAGCCTATAGTCTCGGCTTCACAGAGATCGATGCCTTTCGTCGAGCACTACGCAACGGAGAGGTTCCGCAGCCAAACGAGCACATCAATGGCAAGGCAGTTTGGTATGTAGTCGATCTCGAGCGACGTTACGGCGTGGGAGTTATCGCTGCCAGCACGACGCGCGAAACGGACGTGATAGCCGCTGTGGACGGATACTGATCGATGCCGCCGATGCGCAACAAATACTGGAAGAAGCCCAAATATGTGAAGCTCTATGAGAGCGCCGGCCATTGCTATGCCTACTACAGACGAGACGGCCGCGAGATTCGTATCGAGGGCGCCCTTGGGACTAAAGCGTGGCTCGATCGATACGAAGAAATTCACGCTGGATTTGAGCGCGCCAGCTGGCGAGGAGCTCCAGAAGATGGCTCACTTGGCGCAGCTATAATCGCTTACAAGGAGAGTGATCGATACCTGATTCTGGCGGATAGCACGAAGAAATCCTATAGCTGGATTATGTCGCGACTGTCGGATCAGCTCGGGCATCTGCCACTCGCAAGCTTTAGCAGGCGGAGCATCGTTCGACTTCAGACCCGGATAGCCGAGAAGACGCCGAAGAACGCGATCGAGACCATCAAGGTCCTGAAGATGATCTTCGAGAATGCCTGCGACTTGGGCGAGATCAGCGCAAATCCGGCGAAGGATGTTCGCCGGCCCGCCGGATATCGCTCTCGTCAGTTCGAGGCATGGACGGAGGAACAGATATCCACGTTCTTGGCCGGCGCAAAACCGGTCTGGCGACGGGCTGCAATGGTGGCGCTGTATACCGGCCTGCGACGTGGTGATCTGATCCGCTTGAATCGCGGCCATATCAAGAATGGATGGATCGTAATCGACATAGCCAAGACCGACGGCCACACCGAAATCCCCATCCATTCGGCGCTTCAGCGCGAGCTCAATTGTGAGCTGCCGGTCACAAGTCTAATGCTCATACCCACGGCGCGCGGGACCGAGATGGAGAAAGGAAGTTTGTCACACGGCATCCGTCTAGAGTGCAAGCGACTGGGCATTGAGCCCAACCCGCCGCTGCACGGATTTCGTCGCAATGCCATCATTCGCCTACTCGAGGCCGGCTGCAGCCGGGAAGAGGTCATGTCGATCACCGACCAAAGCGAAGCCATGGTTAAGCACTACGCCGGACGACAGCACAAGCGGACCTTGGCAAAGAGCGCGATCCTGAAACTTGAGGATGCGACGCGCAAACGGTGACAAACCGAGAACATCAAAAAGGAAAAAGTGTCTAATTCGACCTTCCACGAGTGTCTAAAGGAATTCAGCAATGCAAGCTAAGTTTTTGAAAAACTGGAATAGGGTACAGGCATCAAACCGCGATGCCACCAGCCGAGCAGGCCGATGATGTCGTAGACCGGCAGTTGGACGGCTGCGGCTAGCGCACGAGCATAAGGAGCCATATTGGTGCATTCCAGAACGATGGCGCCGACGTCAGGCGCCTTGGCGAGCAGGCGGCGCCCGGCGTCGATGACGTCAGCCTCGGCCTTCTCGACGTCGAGGGTGGTCAGGTCGTTCTGAATGATGCGTGCGAGCTCCTCTCCGCCTTCGACGCCTTCGATCGGCAAATCGGTCGGTGCGCCGACCCCAACGAAATGCGTGGCGGTCAGCTGGGTGCTGTCGATGGTTAAGACCCCGACCTTCTTTCCCGATGGCAGTGTCGATTGCACCAGCGGGATCTGGCAGAGGCTGGATGCGAGAACCGGCACATGGCAGCGACCCGCGAGTTCCTTTTGCGCAATCGCCATGAAACCGCATGACGTGGTCAGCCCGGCGACCCCCTCATCTACAAGGCCATGCGCCGCCTCGACGAAGGCATCCATGATCGGACCTGCAGGACCATCTGCCGTGACGATCTTATCGACGGTTGCAGGCTCGATGAGGGCGTAGCGCACCCCATAAGGAAAGGTGTCGGGATTGCCGATGTCACCCGGAATCCGCGGAAAGCGAGTGTTCAGCATCAAAATGCCGAGGGTCTGGGTGGGCAATCCAGTCTTCATCTGGGTCACGGCATATCTCCTCAGGACAACGAAACAGAGGATGCCACAAACGTCGCTTTTCCAAAACATTGCCAAATCGCACCGGCGAACTGACATGTAACTTATGGACTTCAAAGTTGAACGACAGGCTCTTGGATTTCAGAGGATAGGGAGGTGAATGCGATGAATGCGACCTACAGCGAGGATGAACTGCACCTTCTTGCTGGTGTACCCTACATGATCGGCTCGGCCATGGCGATGGCCGGCAAAAGTGGTTTCGTCGGCACTGGCAAGGAGATGTTCGCAAGTGCAAGTTCAGTCCTGGCTGGCGTCAAGGATTACCCCAGCAACGACCTGATCCAGCAGGTTCTGCCTAATGTCGAGGAAGGCGCCGGAGCGGCTATGGACGAAGCGAAGAAAACGCGCGAATGGCTGACGACGAGAATGAAAGATAAAGGTGTCGCTTCGCGAGAGGATATGCAGGCACTCACGATCGACGACAGCCAGTCAGCTGCCGCCCTGATCGATGCGAAAGCCCCGCCTTCCGAGGCTGCCGAATACAAGCAATGGGCGCTCTCAGTTGCGGAGAACGTGGCCATGGCCGCATCCGAAGGCGGCTTTCTCGGTTTTGGTGGTGAGCAATTCAGCGAACCCGAACAAAAGTTCCTTGCCGCGGTCGAGGCAGCCCTCGGCGCGACCAGAAGCCTGGCCTGAGCCGCCCAAAGGTAGGCTAACGGAGGACCCGCCTCTTGATGATCAGCGCCCTCGGCTGTAGGACGGATCGGAACGCCTAGCCCTGGCCGCTGCCGGCGGTTTTTCTGTTGAGAGAGTGTACAAATGTCAACGACCACCGCCTTCTTCACCTTTCCTCTTTCGGAGACGGATCCCGAACTCAACACCGCTATCGAACAGGAACTCGGCCGGCAGCGGGATGAGATCGAGCTGATTGCATCCGAGAACATCGTAAGCCGGGCGGTCCTGGAGGCGGCAGGCTCCGTGCTTACCAACAAATATGCAGAGGGCTATCCCGGACGTCGTTACTACGGCGGCTGTCAGTTCGTCGACATCGCCGAACGGCTCGCCATCGATAGGGCTACGGCTCTGTTCGGCTGCGGCTACGCGAATGTCCAGGCCAGCTCCGGCTCGCAGGCCAACCAGTCGGTACTGCTCGGCCTAGCCAAGGCAGGCGACACGATCCTCGGCATGAGCCTCGATGCCGGCGGCCATCTCACCCACGGCGCCAGGCCCAATCTCTCCGGCAAGTGGTTCAACGCGATACAATATGGCGTCGATGCCGAAACCCATCAGATCGACTTCGACGAGGTCGAGGCGCTTGCAAAGGAACACCGCCCCGCAGTGATCATCGCCGGCGGTTCCGCCTATCCCCGCGTCATCGATTTCGCCCGCTTTCGAGAAATCGCGGACGAGGTCGGCGCAATTTTGCATGTCGACATGGCACATTTCGCAGGCCTGGTCGCGGCAGGCATCCACCCTTCCCCATTCCCGCACGCCCATGTCGCCACCACGACGACCCATAAAACCCTGCGTGGCCCACGCGGCGGCATGGTGCTGACCGACGATGAGGCGATCGCCAAGAAGATCAATTCAGCAATTTTCCCAGGTCTCCAAGGCGGCCCGCTGATGCATGCGGTCGCGGCCAAGGCCGTTGCCTTCGGCGAAGCCCTGCAACCCGGCTTCAAAGCCTATGCGCAGCAGGTGGTCGACAACGCCAAGGCGCTTGGCAACGTAATCAAGTCATCCGGCTTCGATCTGGTCTCGGGCGGCACAGACACCCACGTCCTCCTGGTCGACCTTCGGCCCAAGGGCGTTACCGGCAAGGACGCAGAGCTTGCGCTCGGCAGGGCTCACATCACCTGCAACAAGAACGGTGTGCCCAATGATCCGGAAAAGCCGACCATCACGTCAGGCATCCGCCTCGGCTCTCCAGCGGGAACCACCCGAGGCTTTACCCAAAGCGAGTTCGAGAAAATCGGGCTGATGATCGCCGAGGTCATGGAGGGATTGGCAGCCAACGGGCCTGACGGCAATCAGGCAGTCGAGGCCAAGGTCAAAGAAGATGCTCTCACCCTTTGCCAACGCTTCCCCATCTACTGAGTGAGTGGGCGCCCACGGCGTCGACTTGCCGGAGCCTGGCGGCAGTGTTGGGCATGATGATGGGATGGTCGGAGCTGTAGGAGGCCGGGTGGTCATGTTGATAGGGCGTGCTCGCCATGCCTGTTTGAGCGTCGCGAAAGGCGTTCTCCCTTCACAAAAATTTAACCATTGATTGATACTAACCTTACCCAGCGATGCCGCTCAGCCGGTCCTGGGTGACCCTGTTCGCCCGGAAATGGTTGTCAAGTCCAGCGTGGAGCCCGCACCGGGTATTGCAGGAGACATCAGTCATGGCGACAGTGATCGATCGATCAAGGACAGCAAGCCCTCTAAAAGGCCAGGCCCTCCACGATCGATTTAGGGAAATCATTTCCGATCCGCTCAACCTCTTGATCGAGCGGGTGCCGATGGCCGGCATCATCGCAAATGGTCAGATCACGCTGCACAATGGCCTACATGTGCCCATCAACAATTACTACGGTGAATTTTCCTCCATCCTGGCGATCAATCGCGGCGTTCATGAACCGCTTGAAGAGTATGTGTTCCAGGAAATGCTGCGCCAGCTCGATGTCAC
>JBPCVQ010000291.1:0-23758 GCA_051010395.1 Geminicoccaceae bacterium
TCTCGGCCGGTTCTTTCACCGACCCGGATCTCTGGCTCATCTTCGCTCCTTGAATGGCTACGATGATCCAGAAATCCTCTCTTATTCAACAACCAATTTCTGGCCCATAAGCGCTGACGCCGGACAGTGTGATGGTCATTCTGAAGGCGGTGCTGGTGGCTTCGGGTCAAAACGTTGCATTGAAGCGCTGTCACCGGGTGCGGGCTAAAAACCCCAAAGCGGCCTCTACAGTAAAATTTGGCTTGGCGTTCACGCTTTCAGGCGGTTTTCTGCCGCAAGCTCTTTGGCGAGGTCGTGCCACTTGCGGACTCGTGAGGTCGTCGGGTTAGATTGTCAGTTGAGATGAGAAAGACGTTCATGGCTGCCCATAGGAGCCAAGGTTGATAGCGAGATGAAAGGACTTGCCAATGACAGGCACGTGGCGGTGCAATCTTTGGCGAAGCGCGCGCTTAAGGAGCTGGTAGGCATTGTCCGGCCTGGCGTGACGGAACAATTGATCGCCACCGCCGCCGAAGCTGTCATGCGACGCCTCGGTGTCGAGCAATTTTGGTATCACGGAGTTGCGGCTCTCGTCTTGGTAGGCGAGAGGACCACCTTGTCGGTATCAGGCAGGGATTATGCTCCTACTTTAAAGTCAGTCCAATCCAATGATCTCATGACGATCGATCTGAGCCCTGCTGTTGGCAGTGTCTGGGGGGACTTTGCGCGCTCGATTTTTGTCGAGAACGGCGTTGCTTCATTGGAGCCGAGCCAGGCGAACGTCGCCCAACGTCATGGTTTCGAGATGGAGATTTTTCTCCACGATCAGGTCATTGAGCTGGCCAAACCTAACATGACGGCTCACGAGCTTTGGAGCCGAATGAATGAGTTGATCGAGGCAAAGGGATTCGAAAACCTCGACTTTCAAGGGAACCTGGGTCACTCCATAGAGCAAAATTTAGATGATCGCACATACATCGAATGCGAAAACCATAAGAGACTGTCGGACTTTTCTCTTTTCACATTCGAGCCTCATATTCGAGCAAAGGGCGGCAACCTCGGATACAAGCATGAAGATATCTTCCGATTCTGCAATGACGCTCTGAAAGCCATCTGATCTCTAAGAATCAAACCTTGCCCCGGGGCGCACCCGTCAGGCAGTCCTTATATCTCAAAAGGGTCAACGACGGAAGGAATGCCCCCATCTCCTAGCGCGGGCTTTCCGCTCCATTCCGGTCGTTGAGTTGTTCAGGAAAGTGAGGCTTGGCGGCCTCGTAATCCTTGGCTTGCTTTGCCCCTTCGATGCCGGCCTCATGCCGAAAGGCGGAGAAGTGCAACGCGGTCAAATCGTCTGCTCGAAGCGAGTCTGGACGATGGCATGACCCTCCACATTGATCGCTTGGACCGGCTGCGACGTCATCGCCGCCTGCGCTGCAAGGGGCTGTGCCCGCCACTCTTGCGGCCGCCTGGACCGCTCCCGCTCTCTCTGGGCATGCCCGCATCATGTCGACGTCACTGTAAGCGGCTGCCGTCATCTTGCGCGCGAGAGCCACCCGATAAAACCGCTCCGGCTCCGCCCACCACGCTGCTGTTCAGCCGTCTTGATCATACCGGCTCGCCTAAAGGCCTCAGGATCGCGCATGAACAGCCAGAGCGTTCGGCTATGATGTCCTTCGATCCGATCAAAGGCTGCCAGCAAAGCGTTACTGTCATAAACCACATCGTGCATCACCCGCAGCCCGGCATCATCGGCAAGCTTAGCGATCCGCTCGGTATCGAGCAAAACCAATGTCCGCTGCGTGGTTGGCAGTTCGCTTATCAGCCTGAGAATTTGGCGATCGAGCTTAGCCTTCGACTGCTGTCAATCGACAACATCGCCGAAACCAATATGCCGGAATGCAAATAGGAACGAAGGTTGTCAGCAGTGAGGTGACGGATGGTTTTCGCAACTTTGGTGACCATGGGGCAATCCCTTCAGCAAATTAAACCGCCTCACTGATCTATGCAACTTCAGGAACTGTATTTGATGCTCCGCTCCTGTTCACTGGTGTTCGTACTTAAATACGCATCAATTAAACACGTCAATCAATTGACGTAAAATAGATACAAAGCCCTATTGAAAAGCCTGCACACAGGCGTCTGGTTGCTCACCTCATAAATCTTGGTTCGCTGTTCTAGAGAGAACGAGAGGCTACGTCGCCGCCTGGCAATCGCCGCAGCCGCACTTCAGCAAGTGCCAAATTGGAGTCCAGCCCAGGGCACCAAAAAGCTTCCATGCCGCCGGCTCGGATGAAGATGGCAGCGATCCGTCCAGCATTGCCCGTTGCCGTCTCGTCACGCTTATTACCGAAATTTTACTGATAGAAGAGCTAGGCATCGAATAGCTTCAACCTAGCCCCTTGAAAAGAAATGGCATCCCCAACGGGAATCGAACCCGTGTCTCCACCTTGAAAGGGTGGTGTCCTAACCGCTAGACGATGGGGACATCGTGGGTATGCATTTAAAGGGCGGGCGCGGCAAAATCAATAGGGTCTGAGGCTTTCAGGCTGGTGCAGCGTCTTCGATTTGGAAACTGGGGCGTCGTCGGCCCTGCCAAGTATCAATTTTGAGGCGGCCCGCAAGGTGAACGGTGCTGCCTTTGGCGCCGAGAAGAGCCTGACCCAGAGGCTGGTCGGCGATGCGGAAGGCGACAGCGCGCAGGCGGGCACCCGAAGGATCCGCGAGCCAGGCATCCACATGATTGTCACCGATCCGTCTCACCTGATGCAGCGTCGCGTTTCGGATCAAGAGTCGCGGCTCGCTATTGCCACGACCGAACGGGGCCAGGCGATCAAGCGCCTCACCAAGTCCGATGGTCAGGCTCTGGACTTCGAGATCAGCGTCCAGCAAGAGTTCGGGCGGTCGTGGCAGGCCGGGGCCGAAGGCAGCGATCATGCGATCGCGCAAAAACGCCCTAAACCGCTCGACATTGTCAGCTTCGATCGTAAGCCCCGCCGCCATCGGATGGCCGCCACCCGCCGTTAAAAGCCCCTCCTGGCGGGCGCCGATGACCGCAGCGCCGAGATCGAAGCCCTTGATCGACCGTCCCGAGCCCTTGCCGATCCCGCCTTCAAGGCCGATGACCACGGCCGGCCGATGATAACGCTCCACCAGACGCGAGGCCACGACACCGACCACCCCCGGCGACCACCCTTCCCCCGCAACAACCAGGGTCGAGGCGTCGGCCAGCGTCGACTGGAGTTGCTCCTCGGCGGCGCTCAGCACATTTTTCTCGATGCGCCGACGCTCGTGATTGAGCGCGTCCATCTGAGCCGCGATGGTGCTAACGGTCGCCGGATCGTCGTCGGTCAGAAGCCCTGCACCAAGCCTGGATTGGCCTGTACGCCCGCCGGCATTGATGCGCGGGCCGAGGACGAAGCCGAATTTTCCCGCATCAGGCGCCTCGTCCAGCTTCGCGGCTGCGGCCAATGCGGTTAGCCCGGGATTGCCCTGCTTCGCCGCAACCTTGACGCCTTGCGCGACAAACGCCCGGTTCAAGCCAGAGAGCGGCACCAGATCACAGACCGTGCCAAGCGCCACCAGATCCAACCACTGCCGCAAATCCGGGCCACCAGCGGTGGCATGCGTGACTTGTTGACGTAGCGCTCGGTTTAGCGCAACGCACAGCATGAACGTCACGCCGACGGCGGCGAGATCCTTGAGCGGGCTTTCCTGATCCAGCCGGTTGGGATTGATCACGGCGAGCGCTTCGGGCAGGCGCTCTTCCGCTGCGTGATGGTCGACCACGATCACCTCATGGCCGTTGGCCGCCGCCTCCGCTAATGGCTCGAAGGCGGTGGTGCCGGCATCCAGGACGACCACCAGCTGGCAGCCCTCCGCCTCCAGCCGGGCAAATGCCTTGGTATTGGGACCATACCCCTCCTCCAGCCGGTCCGGGATATCGAAGGCGACGTTCGCACCGAGCACCCTGAGGTGACGGGTGAGCAGCGCGCAGGAGGTGGCGCCGTCGACATCGTAGTCGGCAATGATGCCGATCGGCTCCTCATCCTCGATCGCCTGCACCAGCCGCTCGACGGCTACGTCCAGGCCGAGAAGGTGGGATGGATCCGGCAAGAAATCCTTTAGCCGCGGTTCGAGAAATCCGGGAGCCCCATCAAAGCCAAACCCGCGGGCGTCAAGAATGCGGCCAACGATTTCCGGCAGATCGAGACGCTGGCTGAGCGCCAGCGCCGCCCCCTCATCCGTCGGCCGAAGCCGCCAAACCCGCCCCCCAAACGATTCCGGCACGGCCGGCTCGTCGACTTGGCTCCGTGCTGCTTCCATTACGCTGGCAGCTCCCCCCTTTTACTCAGGCAAGTTAAGGCCGGCGTGCCTCACGCCCTGTTGAAGTGGGGGACGACTTCGACTTTGCGCTGGAGGTGATGCTCGGCCTGGATCTGGCGGACCGTGCCGGTTTTGGAGCGCATGACGATGCTGTCGGTGGTGAGGCCGCCGGGAATGCGGCGCACGCCTTTGAGCATGGTGCCGTCGGTGACGCCGGTTGCGGCGAACATGACATCGCCGCTGGCGAGGTCATGAAGGTTGTAAACCCGCTCCAGGTCGTCCACGCCCATGCGCTTCGCCCTGGCCTTCTCCTCGTCGTTGCGAAACATCAGCTTGCCTTGCATCTGGCCACCAATCGAGCGCAGAGCCGCGGCGGCAAGTACGCCTTCGGGTGCGCCTCCACTGCCCATATAGATGTCGATGCCGCTGTCCGCACGCGAGGTCGCGATCACGCCGGCGGCATCACCATCACCAATCAGGCGAATGCGGGCACCGGTCTCGCGCACGGCCGTGATCAATTCCTGATGCCGCGGACGATCGAGGATCAGGACCACCAGATCGTTGACCTCGCATCTCTTGGCTTCGGCGAGGCGTCCGAGATTTTCCGCCGGAGGTGCTGTGATGTCCAGGAGCCCCTCGGGCAGGCCGCCGCCCACCGCGATCTTGTCCATATAGGTATCGGGCGCGTTCAAAAAGCCGCCTTCCGCCGCAAAGGCAATACAGGCGATCGAATTCGGTCCGCCCGTGGCGGTGATGGTGGTGCCTTCCAGCGGATCGAGAGCGATATCGACCTTCGAGCCTTTACCGGTGCCGACCTTCTCACCGATATAGAGCATCGGCGCTTCGTCACGCTCGCCCTCGCCGATAACCACGGTGCCGTCGATGTCGAGCACATTCAGGGCGGAGCGCATGGCGTCAACCGCAGCCTGATCGGCGGCTTTCTCGTCACCGCGCCCCATCCAGCGCATGCTGGCGATCGCCGCGACCTCGGTGACGCGCACGGCTTCAAGCGCGAAGTTACGATCCTCGCTCTGATAATTCGTCATGGCTATGTCGTCTCCCAGTAGAGCTCGAGAAAGTTAACCGCCCAGCGGGTCGCTGGTTAAAGGTTTTCTATGCGGATCATGCGCGGCGGTTCGAGAACGGTGTCCAGCCGGTCGATACGCCCGAGAACGTCGGTCATGTCAGCTTCGGTGGTCTCATGGGTCGTGAGCACGATCGGCACCGCTTCGCCCGGATTTCTCGCACGCTGGATCAGCGCTTCGATCGAGACATTATGGTCGCGCATCAGTGCTGAGACATCGGCGAGCACCCCCGGCTCGTCCACGACCATCAGGCGAATGTAGTATGCCCCCCGATGCCGCCCCATATGGGCGGGCGGGATGCGTACAAGCCGCTCGACCGGCTGCGTAAATACCGGCGTAACGGCGCCTCGGGCGAGATCGGCGATGTCAGAGACGACGGCGCTCGCCGTCGGCCCGCCGCCAGCCCCTCGACCGGAATGGAGCGTGGTGTCGACCTGATCGCCATCGGCGACCACCGCATTGAACACGCCCTCGATCTGGCTGATCGGCGTCCCTGTTCTGACCATCGTCGGATGGACGCGCTGCTCCAGCCCGTAGTCGGTTTTCCGGGCGACGCCGAGCAGCTTGATGCGGTAGCCCATCTCGCTCGCGAACGCGATATCCTCCGCGCTGATATGGCGAATACCTTCGATATGCACGCTATCAAAATCGGGCGGACAGCCGAAGGCGAGCGAGGCGAGAAGGGCAAGCTTGTGCGCTGCATCGATACCGTCGATGTCGAAGGTGGGGTCGGCCTCGGCGTAGCCCAGCTCCTGCGCCTCCGCCAGCACCTCCTCGAAGTCGCGGCCGGTCTCGCGCATGGACGATAGGATGTAGTTGCAGGTGCCGTTCAGGATGCCGTAGACCCTGATGATGCGGTTACCGGCCAGCCCTTCGCGCAGGGCCTTGACGATCGGAATGCCGCCGGCGACTGCGGCTTCATAGCCGATGGTAACATCATTCGCCTCGGCAAGGGCGGCGAGCTCGGCGCCATGATGGGCGAGCAGCGCCTTGTTCGCTGTGATGACCGGCTTGCGTGCGGCAAGTGCTGCTCGCGTCAGATCGAGCGCCACGCCTTCGGAGCCGCCAATCAGCTCGAGCACGGCATCGATCTCGGGATCGGCTGCCAGTGCCAACGGATCTTCATACCAGCGGATGCCGTCAAGACTGATACCGCGATCACGGCTTTGATCGCGCGCCGAAACAGCCTTGATCTCGATTTTCCGCCCGGCGCGATCACAAAGGAGATCACCATTCTGGCGCAGAAGTTTGATCACGCCGACACCGACCGTGCCAAGGCCGGCAAGACCGAGATTGAGGGGAGATGTCATGCTGCTATGCTACCGCTTGTTTGGCCAGACCGGCATCGGTCCCGCGGGCGAGGAAGGCTTTGATGTTGCGCACGGCCTGTCGGATACGATGGCGGTTCTCGACCAGGCCGAGCCGGACATAGCCTTCACCATACTCGCCAAAGCCGATGCCCGGTGCCACCGCGACCTCGGCCTCGGTCAGGAGCAACTTCGAAAATTCGAGCGAGCCCAGATTGTGGAAACGCTCCGGAATAGGCGCCCAGACAAACATGGTCGCCGGCGGCGACGGCACCCGCCAGCCGGCGGCGGCCAGACCTTGAACCAAGACGTCCCGGCGCTCGCGGTAGCGGTTCCTTGTCTCCTCCACGCTCACCTGATCGCCGTTCAGCGCCTCGGTCGCCGCCACCTGGATCGGCGTAAAGGCACCATAGTCCAAATAGGATTTGATCCTTGCCAAAGCCGCGATCAAAGTTGGGTTGCCGGCGGCAAATCCCATGCGCCAGCCCGGCATGTTGTAGGTCTTGCTGAGCGAGGTGAACTCGACCGCGACGTCCTTGGCGCCTTCGATCTGAAGGATGGAGGGCGGAGGATCGTCGAAGAAAATCTCGGCATAAGCGAGGTCCGACAGGATGAAGATCTCGTGCTTCTTCGCAAAGGCGACGACATCCTTGTAGAAGTCGAGATCGACGGTGAGCGCCGTCGGATTCGAGGGAAAATTCAGCACCATCGCGGTTGGAGACGGCACGGAATGCTGCACCGCATGGGCCAGTTCTCGAAGCAGGTCGGTCTCCGGCGTCATCGGCACATGGCGGATTGAAGCGCCGGCAATAATGAATCCGTAAGCATGGATCGGATAGGAGGGGTTCGGCGCGAGAATAACGTCGCCGGGTGCGGTGATCGCCTGTGCCAGATTGGCAAGGCCTTCCTTCGAGCCCAGCGTCGCGATGATCTCAGTCTCTGGATCGAGCTTCACGCCGAAACGTCTTTCATAGTAAGCGGCCTGCGCGCGCCGCAGACCGGGAATGCCGCGCGAGGTCGAATAGCGGTGCGTCTTGGGATTAGCCACAGCTTCGATCAGCTTGTCGACCACCGCTTTCGGCGTCGGCTGGTCGGGATTACCCATGCCGAAATCGACGATGTCGCGGCCATCGGCGCGCGCCGATGCCTTCATCGCATTCACCTCGCTGAACACGTAAGGCGGCAGGCGTCTGATGCGATGAAATTGTGGCTCGCGCATGGACGATCATCCTCTCGTCAATATGACCTGGCGGATGTGTAGCACAACTTGGCCTGATGCCAATCCATAGGACACAGCACCGGTAGCAAGATAGCCTAAGAGGCCCCGTTACTTCTGAAGAGCGGCGGGCTCCGAGGCCCTGGGAAGCGGGCCGGATGCTGCAGGTTCGAGAACAAGCCTGACCCGATCGACATCGTTTCTCGTGCCATGGTCATATTCGAGAATTTCGACCGTTGCACCAAGCTGGACCAGGGCAGCGCCGACGTCTGTTGCCCGGCGTCTGGCAAGATGATTGGTGCTCGCCTCACCGATGATGTGAATTTTCTGATCCCGCCCTCTGGCATCCTCAAGCACGGCTCTAAGACGCGGTCCCAGCCCTTTGGGCAATCCTGGTGTTTCGGGTTCAAAAACGATCACTATGGCGACTTGCTCGGTCGCAGCCTGTGGCTCAGGTTTCAGGCTGGCGGTCACAGAGTTCGAATCAAGCGCCAAAACTGGTTTTTGATCGGCATATTCGGGCGCCAAGACAGGCGCTTTCGCCAATGTCTCCAGTTCGAGATCCGGGGAAGCTTTGGTCGATGAGGTCGATGTCAGAGCAGGCTCATCAGCGCGCATCGCCTCTGTTGTCATAGCAAGAGCGACCGAACGATCCGCCAGCCTGTTACCTGCGCCCCGATCTTCCGCCCCCGTCCCCTCGCCTTTCAATTCCACCAGGTGGTCAATTGGTCGGAGATGGGGCTCAGGTGGTGGATCAGCTCGCTGTATCGGCTTCGACTCGCTCCGGTGCTCGGCTTTGGCTTTCAAGATGATCGGCTCGTCAGGCGTCGGCTTGTAAGCGGGAAGCGGCGTCCGGCTGAATTCAAACCTTTCCCCCTTGTCGTCGATGGCCAAGTCTTCTCGCCGCCTCGGGCGGCTCTTCGGTATCGGAGCACGATCTTCAGCCGCCCTGGTCGGCGGCACCTCTGATCGATAGGAAGGCGCTCGCTCCGACGATGACGCGCCAGCACCGCTCGCCTGTCTGGATTTCATGAAATCACGAAGCTTTTCGAGCGAATTCGTCACCGGCGCCAGCGCACTTCCGCCCGAATCCTCGATCGCTTCCGCTGCATCCTCCTCGCTCAGACGCCTTTCCGCGCGCTCACGTCCCGCTTCGCTTGAAGGCGCCGATCGAGACCCCGTCGCCCCCACGGAGCTTTCTTCCTCCGGAGATTGCCGAAGCTCTTGTTCGAGATCGGCGCCGACATCGTCATCACTGCCCTGAAGCGACCCGGCGTCGGTCCCGGCAACACATATGCTCGACCAGGCGATCATCCATCCGAGATAGCTGCAGAAAAAGCCGGGCTCCTCCTCAGCTGCGGCAAGGCGGATCACGACGTCGCGTTCCGCCCAGGGGTCTTCTACAACGGCCGGAGCAAACGCAGCCAGCAGAAGCGACTGGCCGAACCCATCCGGTACGCCCGCATGGTTGTACGATCCTGAAGGAAGGGCGCTGACATCATCCTCGTCAGGCTCGAGGGGCGCCGGCTCTTCAATTTCCACCGGCGCATTCTCTGGTGATTGCGACTGGGTATCCCGTTTCAGCTGACGAATGAAGTCGTCGAGGCCGCCATCGTCGAGCTGGGAGTCGCTGCGATAAACCGTGCTGGCGTCATCGTTGCTTTCAGGCCTCAGACGAAAGGCTCCCTCCCCACCAGATGCATCGGGGACGATATCTTCCGCTCGGGCATCAGCAGCTGCCGAGACAGGTGGCGGATCCACACTGAGCCCGCTTCGACCGCGCACGATCGCCGTCTGCCGCCGACTTTGGTCGCGTTCATCGAGCAGCGTTCGAACGATCTGTCGCCGATCTTCGATCGATGAGCTTGGTCTCGATTCGACAGGTACGGAGTGAAGTGAAGGATATCCACTGGTGTCAGCCCCCCCCTGATCGGATGATGTGCTTCCGCTCTGGCAAGCACCAAGCCCACTGATCAGTAGGAGGCCAATGACGCACCGCAAAGTCTCCATCATTGGAGGGCCGTTTCCGTTGGGGGCAAAAAACTGTTCACAAAAAATGCGTATTGACCGCCATTCAGCTTAGCCGCAAAGCTTAATCCTAATGATGAAGTCGGTAAAGGAACAACCCATGACGGAAGAAAATTCCAAAGAGCGCAATCGAAGCGAACAGTTCGAACTCATGAACCAGATCATCGAGCGCAGCCAGAAAATCCTTGCCGACTTCGCCAGCAACGCCAAAGAGGCAAACGCCGTCAACCCATCACCTGATCCGCTCAATCTGACACCGATGGTGCTGGAGCTGACCTCGAGGATGATGGCCAATCCCGCCGCCGTGTTCCAAACTCAGTTTTCACTTTGGCAGGACTATATATCCCTCTGGCAGAGCACCAGTAAGCGCATGCTCGGACAGGCGACTGATCCCGTGATCGAGCCCGCAGGTGGCGATCGTCGGTTTCGTGATCCCGCCTGGAACGACGACGCTGTCTTCAGCATCATCAAGCAATCCTATCTGCTGACGTCGCGATGGCTCACAGAAGTCATGAACGACGTCGACGGGCTGGACGATAAGACACGCCAGAAACTCGACTTCTATACCCGCCAGTTCGTCGACGCGATGGCACCCTGCAATTTCGTGGCGACCAACCCCGAAGTGCTGCGCGCCACGCTCGAAACCGGCGGAGATAATCTGCTGCGCGGGTTCAATCATCTGCTCGCCGATCTGGATCAGGGAAAGGGCAAGCTCGCGATCAAGATGGCCGATTCGGAAGCCTTCGAGGTTGGAAAGAACATCGCGACCACACCTGGAAAGGTGATCTTCCAGAACGATCTTCTGCAGCTCATCCAATATGCGCCGACCACCGACAAGGTCCATAAGCGCCCACTGTTGATCATCCCTCCCTGGATCAACAAATTCTACATCCTCGACCTCCAGCCGAAGAACAGCTTCATCAAATACGCCGTCGATCAGGGCCTTACCGTATTCGTCGTATCCTGGGTCAATCCGGATACGCAGCACGCGGAAAAGACGTTCGAGGACTACATGCTGGAAGGGCCGCTGGCAGCGCTGGATGCGATCGAACAGGCGACCGGCGAGACCGACATCAACGCCATCGGCTATTGCCTCGGCGGTACGCTTTTGGCAGCCACCCTCGCTTTTATGGCCGCCAAGCAGGACAAGCGGATCAAGGCGGCGACCTTCTTTACCGCACTCACCGATTTCGAAACCCCAGGCGACCTCGGTGTCTTCATCGACGAGGAGCAGCTCGCCTCCATGGATGAGATGATGGCCGAGAAGGGCTATCTCGACGGCCGGGAGATGGCGACCACCTTCAATATGCTCCGAGCGAACGAACTGATCTGGTCCTTCGTGGTCAACAACTATCTCTTGGGCAAGGAGCCCTTCCCGTTCGACCTCCTTTATTGGAATTCGGACAGCACACGCATGCCGCATGCCATGCACAGTTTCTATCTCCGGGAATTCTATCAGAACAACAAACTGATAAAGCCGGGCGGGATCATGCTTGGCGGTGTGCCGATCGATCTTCGGAAGGTCAGAATCCCCATTTATATGTTGTCCACCCGTGAAGACCACATCGCGCCTTGGGCCTCGACCTATGCGGCGACCCAGATCTTCCGTGGCAACATCACCTTCGCGCTCGCCGGCTCCGGCCATATCGCCGGCGTCATCAATCCAGCCACTTCGAAAAAGTATGGCTTTTGGCTTAACGACAAACTGCCGCCTGACCCCAAGGACTGGCTGGAGACCGCCGCCCACCAGGAAGGCTCCTGGTGGCCTGACTGGTCAAGCTGGATCGGCAAGAAGTCAGGCACCAAAGTGAAAGCGCGCATTCCAGGCAAGGGCAAGCTGAAGGCGATAGAAGATGCACCCGGCAGCTATGTGCGGATCAAGGCCGTCTGATCACTCTCTTTTGGTCAAGAAGGCGTGATTTCCGGCGCAAAGCTTGCCTTCGGCGCGCAAACTTCTTTAGCCGAGCCGCCATAACAGCTTAGACTTGTCCGTCATATCCACTGAAACGAGAGCCTCAATGCTGATCAAGCGTCTGCGCGGTTGGGAAATTCCGGAACGGGAAGCCACGCCTGAAAAGATCTATCTGCAGCGCCGTAAGCTGCTCAAGGGCATCGGCGCCGGAGCGGCGCTGCTTGCAGGTGCATCAAGTCCCTTGAGGTCGGCGTTCGCCGCGGACGGCGATCCGACCGCCGATCTATACCCGGTCGACCGCAACCCGGCCTACAAACTGGACGATCGCTTCCCCGAGCCGACGCCGGAAGAGCTAGCTACCACCTACAATAATTTCTACGAGTTCGGCTCGCACAAACAGATCTCGGAGGCGGCGCAGGCGCTGGAAATCCGCCCCTGGACAGTGATCATCGACGGTTATGTCGAAGAGGCCATGAAGATCGATGTCGACGACCTCATCCGCAAGATGCCGCTCGAGGAAAGGCTCTATCGCCATCGCTGCGTTGAGGCCTGGTCGATGGCGGTGCCCTGGAGCGGCTTTCCGCTAAAGGCGCTGGTCGACTTCGCAAAACCCACCAGCAGCGCCAAATATGTGCGCATGGAGACCTTCCACGACAAGGATATAGCCAGCGGTCAGAACCAGTTCTGGTATCCATGGCCCTATGTCGAAGGGCTGACCATCGAAGAGGCGACCAACGAACTCGCCTTCATCGCGACCGGCCTTTATGGCAAACCCATGCCCAAGCAAAACGGTGCGCCGCTTCGCCTGGCCGTGCCCTGGAAATACGGCTTCAAGTCGATCAAGTCGATCGTGCGCTTCAGCTTCACCGAGGAACGTCCCGTCAGCTTTTGGGAAGAGATCCAGGCCGCCGAATATGGCTTTTGGGCCAACGTTAATCCCGAAGTTGCCCATCCACGCTGGAGTCAGGCAGCAGAAAAACCGCTTGGCGGCGACAAGAAGATCCCGACCCTCCTCTATAATGGTTATGAGGAGTATGTCGCCGATCTTTACAAGGACCTTCAAGACCAGCCGCTATTCATGTGATTTTTTGACGTTTCCCTGGAATGCCGTATAAAGCACCCGACAATTCACTGTGAATTGTCGGGTTTTCTTTGAAGGCCCTCTGCCTTCTCGGAAAAAAGCGCAAAAAAAAGCCGGGCACAACGGCCCGGCGGAGCTAATCAGGGAGGCTTAACGTCTGGGAGACGTGAGGATCAGAGATCCTCAAAACTTCAGGCATCGCGCCTGAAGGGGGGACAAAAACCCCGAAGGGGTTTCGTCCGGACAGCGAGGCCGGCTTCAGAAGCTGTCCTCATGCTGCGATGCAATAGTTAGAACTATCGGCGACAAAAATCCAGCCCTCGGTTGCATAGCTGCTATGCGTTATTGTGGTCCTGTGTTTTTGGCGCAACAGTTGAATCACCAGACCTGCTGCTCGCCCATCTTTCTCACGAGAAAGTCTCGAAACACGCCAACTCTGGCGGAAGCACGCATTTCTTCGGGGTAGACGAAGTAGACGTCGAACCCCGGCCCTTCTAGTTGCGGTAGAACCCGAACCAGGCGATCCGAGATCGAACCGAGGTAGTCGGGCAAGGAAGCCACACCCGCTCCCTTCTGCGCCGCGCGCAGCATGCCATAGACATTATTGATTGAGAGCGCCGGCTCACGTGGCGGTCTTGGATCGTCCTCGTCGCGCCCCGCTTCGAGGATCCAATTGAGGCTCGGCACCGGCGGCGGTGTCGTGCCCCTTCCGTAATCGATCAGGCGATGCCGGTCGAGATCATCGGCCGTCTCCAGCGGAAGGGCCGTCTCCAGATAGGCAGGCGATGCGTAGAGGTGGGTATGGGCCGTGCGGAGCTTTCTCTGGATCAGGTCCGGCTTGCTCGGCGGCGTTAGCCGAATAGCCACATCGGCCTCGCGCATGCTGAGATCGAGTTCCGCGTCCAGCACCAGAAGGTCGACCTTGATCTCGGGGTAGAGATCGAGGAATTCCTTGAAGTGGCTCGTCAGCCAGAATGATCCGAAGCCCTGATTGGCGGTCACTCGAAGATGACCTGCAGGCTCTGCCTTGCTCTCGCTCAAGAGGCTGGACGTGGTCGCGATCTTACTGGCGATCGCTCTGGCACTCTCCAGCAGCAGCTCGCCCTGCTCAGTCAGCACCAGCCCGCGCGCGTGGCGATGAAACAGCGGCGTACCGACATTCTCTTCGAGCGCGCTGATCTGACGGCTGATCGCCGACTGACTGAGATTGAGGGTTTCGGTCGCCCGGGTGAAGCTGCCGGCTTCGGCAACCCCGTGAAACACGCGGATGCGATCCCAATCCTGTAGGGGCATAAGTTTCCGTTCTCAATCGCCGCCGGCGGCTTTGAGGGCCGGTGCGGACGCCTCCACCGGTGCCTGGGCCTCAAGGTCAGCCAGATATTTTTCCGCCTCCAGCGCCGCCATGCAGCCCGTACCAGCAGCCGTCACCGCCTGACGATAGATCTGATCCTGGACGTCGCCCGCAGCGAACACACCCGGCACGTTGGTCGCCGTGCTGTCGGGCCTGGTCAGGACATAGCCATGATCATCCATTTCGATTTGCCCCTTGACCAGCGCCGTGGCCGGATCATGGCCGATCGCGATGAAAACGCCGTCCACATCGATCAAACGATCCTCTCCGGTCTTGGCATTTCTGGCACGCACGCCCGTGACACCAAGTGGCTCGTCCTCGCCGAGGACCTCATCGACGACGTGATCCCAGAGCACCTCGATTTTCGGATTGGCGAGCAGGCGATCCTGCAGAACCTTCTCGGCGCGAAGCTCGTTCCTCCTGTGGATCAGCGTGACCTTGCTGGCGAGCTTGGCAAGGTAATTCGCCTCCTCGACCGCGGTGTTGCCGCCGCCGACCACCGCCACCGGCTTTCCCCGGAAAAAGAAGCCGTCGCAGGTGGCGCAGGCCGACACCCCGAAGCCGGAGAACTTCTGCTCACTTTCGAGCCCCAGCCAGCGCGCCTTGGCGCCAGTCGCCAGCACGATCGAATCTGCAAGAAACACGTCGCCCGAATCCGCAACGCAGCGATAAGGAGCCTGGCTGAAATCGACCGAAGCGATCAGATCGCTGATGATCTCGGTGCCACAGTTGGCCGCCTGGGCCGCCATCTGCTCCATCAGCCAGGGCCCCTGGATAACGTCGGCGAAACCCGGATAGTTCTCGACATCCGTGGTGATCGAAAGCTGGCCGCCGGATTGCAAGCCCTGAAACAGCACCGGAGCGAGGTTCGCCCGTGCCGCGTAGACTGCGGCCGTATAGCCGGCTGGTCCGGAGCCGATAATCAAGAGCTTGATCGAGCGTGGTGCCGCCATCCTTGTTTTCCCCGTCATCGGATCGATTTTCAGAACACTAAGATGCTGAAGCCCCGGAAGCTACTGGCAGAGCGCTTTTAGGATCATTCTTCTCTATCAAAATCCTGCGAATTCTATCGGCGATGGCGATGGCCGGATTGGGCGGCGGCGCCTCGACCGTAAACCAGGCCGATCCCAAAGCGCGAAGACAACCATGTTCCGACAGCCGTTTGTGCAAGACTTCAAACTTTTCAGGTATGCCTGCCTCCGGCGCATGCAGAAAAACCGGCCGCCCTGCCGCACAGGCCTCCACACACATCGATGCCGAATCGGCACTGACCACGACCGCATCGGCGCTGCCGAGCATGCCGAGATAGGGGTTGTCACCTTCCGGCTGCCAGCGATAAAGCCAATGCGGGCAAGCTGAGGCCCCGAGGGCATCATTGAGCGCCTCCGCGCAAGCCGTTCCGGTCCGCCGGCTGGTGGTCACCAAAAGGCTGCCACCGCGCTCGCCTGCGATCCTTTCCGCACCGGCAATCAACGAGCGCGCATCTTCCGGCGTGAAGACAACATGCTTGCTGGTCCCCCCGACCAGGCAGGCGATATGCGGTTCAGGCAGGCTTGCAAGATGCTGTTCGATCTCGGCGGCAGACCGGCTGAGCCGCTCCGGCGTCAGGCGATGGGGCGGGCCGAGTGTGCGCATCAGGACGGGATCATCGGGAATGCGATCATGCTCAGGCACGGCGATGAGATCGAAACCATCCGAGCTGCCGGGCCACATCAGCTGGACCAGACACACGGATGGATGCTGCTGCTTCAGCCAGCGCCCGATGCGGGCCGTACGGCGGCCAGCACCGATGACCAGGTCCGGCCAGGGCGGGATCAGCGTTTCGCGGGTTGCCGATGTAAGGCCGGAGAGGTTGGCAGGCAGCAGCCAGTTCGGCAGGCGCGCAAGCTGACTATATCCAACGGTCTTGACGACAAAAGGCTCGCCAAGGGCTTCAGCCAGACCGAGCGCCTGATTGACATTGCCCGGCCGATCATCAGCCAGCATCCAGACGCGCGGCGTGGCAGAGCCGGCCATGCCTCTATCCAGGTCTTCGGATGAGGTTGGTTCCGCCATCGGAGGCCGAAGCCTTATTGTGTGATGAGCTTACCGGGATAGGCGACATCGAGCACCTCGAAGTAGCGCGTACCCCTGGGCGTCGCGACTTCGACGGTTTCTCCAGTCTCCTTGCCAATAAGCGCACGGCCGAGAGGTGCGGTGACCGAGAGCAGGCCTTGCTGGATATCCGCTTCCTCAGGTCCCACCACCTGGTAGACAACCTCTTCGTCGGTCTCTTCGTCGACCAGCTTGACCTGCGCGCCGAACTTGACCGTGGCGCCGCTTTGCAGGCTGATGTCGATGACTTCAGCGCGCGAAATCTTGTCCTCGAGTTCGAGGACACGGCCTTCGATAAAGCTCTGACGTTCGCGTGCGGCATGGTATTCCGCATTTTCGGACAAGTCGCCATGCTCGCGCGCCTCGGCGATCGCCTTGATGACCGCCGGTCGCTCGTCATACTTCAATCGCTTCAGCTCTTCCTCGAGCCGCTCTCTGCCGCCCGAGGTCATCGGAATTCTATCGTTCATAGATGACCGTCTCATAAATAAAGAAAGGCACCATCAAGGTGCCCACACGGACGCCTTAACCACGCCCCTTCCACTAATAATAGGATTGTAAGGGCGCAACTTCAAGCTTGCGTCTCGACAAGCCGGTCATCGCCTGCACGGCGGCCTTTGCGCCGGCCACCGTCGTGCAGTAGGGAACACCGTGCTTCAAGGCCGCCTGGCGAAGGGTGTAGCTGTCCCGAATGGCCTTTTCACCTTCGGTTGTATTCAGCACCATGGTCACGCCACCCGCCTGGATCATGTCGACGACGTGGGGATGGCCCTCGTAGACTTTGTTGATCGCGGTGACCTCCAGTCCCTCCTTCTCCAAAGCTGCTGCCGTTCCCCTGCTGGCAAGCAGGCTGTAGCCCTGCTGCAACAGATCGCGTCCCATCGCCGCCATGCATTGCTTGTCACGATCACGCACCGAAACGAACACCGTGCCTCCTGTCGGCAATGCCGAGCCGGCGGCCAGCTGCGATTTGGCGAAGGCGGTGCCGAAGTCGCGATCCAGGCCCATGACCTCGCCGGTCGACTTCATCTCCGGTCCCAGCAGCAGGTCGACGCCGGGAAAGCGGGCAAAAGGAAAGACCGCTTCCTTGACTGCGACATGCTGCAGTTCCCGGTCTTCGAGACCAAAATCTTTGAGCGCCTCGCCCGCCATCACGCGTGCGGCGATCTTGCCGATCGGGTAGCCGATGGTCTTGCCGACGAACGGCACGGTGCGCGATGCCCTCGGATTGACTTCGATGATATAGACCTCACCGTCCTTCACGGCCATCTGCACGTTCATCAGCCCCCGCACACCGAGGGCGCGCGCAAGCACCTCCGCCTGCCGCCGGATCTCGTCGACAACAGGCTTTTCCAGCGAATAGGGCGGCAGCGAGCAGGCGCTGTCACCGGAATGAACCCCTGCCTCCTCGATATGCTCCATGATCCCGGCGACGAAGACCGTCTCATCATCCGCCAGACAGTCGATATCGACCTCGACGGCGTCTTGGAGATAGCGATCGATCAGGATCGGGCCGAGCGTCGTATATTCGGCAGCCCCCGCCATGAACGCGCGCAATTCGTCCCTGTCGTGAACGATGCGCATGGCGCGCCCGCCCAGCACATAGGAAGGCCTGATCACCAGTGGATAACCGATCGCCTCAGCCTTAGCCTCGGCCTCGCCGACATCGAAACAGATGGCGTTTTCCGGCTGACGCAGACCAAGGGACTGGATCAGTTGCTGAAACCGCTCGCGATCTTCGGCAAGATCGATGGCATCCGGCGACGTACCGAGGACGGGAATGCCGGCATCGCTCAAGGCGCTAGCAAGCTTGAGCGGCGTTTGCCCACCCAGTTGCACGATCACGCCATGCAGACGGCCCGCCCGCTGCTCGACCCTAAGGATCGCCAGGACATCCTCCGAGGTCAGCGGCTCGAAATAGAGCCGGTCCGAGGTGTCGTAGTCGGTCGAGACGGTCTCGGGATTGCAGTTGACCATGATCGTCTCGAAGCCGGCATCGGCAAGCCCCATGGTCGCATGGACGCAGCAGCAATCGAACTCGATTCCCTGCCCTATCCGGTTCGGACCACCGCCGAGGATGACGACCTTCGTCCGGTCCGACGGCATGGCTTCGCATTCCGGCCGATCGTCGGCACCGATCCCGGTTTCGTATGTGCTGTAGAGATAGGGGGTCTGCGCCTCGAACTCGGCAGCACAGGTGTCGATGCGCTTGAAGACGGGCTGTACGCCGAGCTTTTCCCGTGTCGCCCCGACCTCCCCCTCGGTGAGCCCGGCGAGCTTCGCCAGCCTGGCATCGGAAAAGCCCATGGACTTCAGCCGAAGCAGTGTTAGGCGATCGGTTGGCAAACCGCCCTGCTGAACCGCGCGCTCTGCTTCGACCAGCTCTTTGATCTGCCGAAGGAACCAGGGCTCGTAGAGCGAAGCCCGCTGAACGTCCTCAAGCGCCAACCCTGCGCGAAAAGCCTGGGCGATGACCCGAAGACGTTCAGGCAAAGCCCGTTTCAATTCCGGGATCAGCGCCTGTTTCAGGCGGACGGGATCATCGACACCATCAAGCTCGATCTCATCAAGGCCCTCCAATCCGGTTTCCAGCGATCGGAGCGCCTTTTGCAGGCTTTCGTGAAAAGACCGCCCGATGGCCATGGCCTCACCGACCGACTTCATCGACGTGGTGAGCGTCGCCTCGGTTTCCGGGAATTTTTCGAACGTAAAGCGCGGGATCTTGGTGACCACATAGTCGATGGTCGGCTCGAAGGAGGCTGGCGTGCAGCCGGTGATGTCATTGGTGATCTCATCCAGCGTATAGCCGACGGCCAGCCTTGCCGCGACCTTGGCGATGGGAAAGCCGGTCGCCTTCGAGGCGAGCGCTGACGAGCGCGAAACCCTGGGATTCATCTCGATGATCACCATGCGGCCGTCATCGGGATTGATCGCGAACTGCACGTTGGAACCGCCGGTGTCCACCCCGATCTCGCGCAGAACCGCGATCGAGGCGTTGCGCATCCGCTGATATTCCTTGTCGGTCAGGGTCAGCGCCGGGGCGACCGTGATGCTGTCGCCGGTATGCACCCCCATGGGATCGACGTTCTCGATCGAGCAGATGATGATGCAATTGTCGGCACGGTCGCGGACAACCTCCATCTCATACTCTTTCCAGCCAAGCACGCTCTCCTCGACCAGCACCTCGCTGATCGGCGAGGCATCGAGCCCGGCGCTTACGATCCGATCGAAATCCGCCTCGTCGTAAGCGATGCCGCCGCCCGTTCCAGCAAGGGTGAACGATGGCCGGATAATCGCCGGAAGGCCGATCCGGTCGAGGGCCTCCAGCCCCTCATCGAGGGTTTTGACCACGGTGCTTTTCGGCGATTCGAGGCCGATCTTCGTCATCGCCTCGCGAAACAGCTGGCGATCTTCCGCCTTATCGATCGCCTGCTTGTTGGCGCCGATCAACTCGACGCCGAATCGCTCGAACGTGCCGTCATCAGCAAGTGCACGTGCGATATTGAGCGCGGTCTGTCCGCCCATGGTCGGTAGACAAACGTCCGGACGCTCCTTTTCGATGATGCTGGCGACGATCGCCGGCGTTATCGGCTCCACATAGGTGGCATCCGCAAGTTCCGGGTCCGTCATGATGGTCGCAGGATTGGAGTTCACCAGGATGACCCGGTAGCCCTCATCCTTCAGCGCTTTCACGGCCTGGGTTCCGGAATAGTCGAACTCACAGGCCTGACCGATCACGATGGGTCCGGCGCCGATGACCAGAACGGAAGAAAAGTCGGTGCGCTTCGGCATGTCAGCGACGCTCCATCATCTCGAGGAAACGGTCGAACAGATAAGCGCTGTCCTCGGGTCCGGGGGCGGCTTCCGGATGGTATTGAACGGAGAAAACCGGCCGGTCGCGGAGAGCGATCCCCTCCAACGAGCCGTCGAACAGGGAAACATGGGTGACGTCGACCCCATCAGGCAGACTCTCCTTGTCGACGGAGAACCCGTGGTTCTGGCTGGTGATCTCGACTTTGCCGGTGGCGAGGTCCTTGACCGGATGGTTGGCGCCGTGATGACCGAATTTCATCTTTTCGGTAGTCGCGCCCAAGGCTAGCGCCAGCATCTGGTGGCCGAGGCAGATACCGAAAATCGGCTTGCCGCTGTCCAGGAGTTTTTTGATCTCGGGCACGGCAAACTGCCCCGTCGCCGCCGGGTCGCCCGGGCCGTTCGAAAGAAAGATGCCGTCAGGAGAGAGTGCTAGGATTTCGTTTGCAGGCGTGCTCGCTGGCATCACGGTGATCTCAACGCCCCTGGAGGCCAGACTGCGCAGAATGTTGCGCTTGATCCCGTAATCGACCGCCACGACGTGATAGCGAGCCCTCTCGCATCGGCCATAGCCCTCGCCGTGCCGCCAGGCGGTTTCGTCCCAATCATAGCGCTGGCGACAGGAAACGTCGGAGGCGAGATCCACACCTTCGATCCCAGGCCAATCCTTGGCCATCTCGGCAAGCCTATCGATATCGGGGCCTTTCTCGAGATCGAAACCGAGCGCCGCCGTCTGGGCGCCATGGTTACGCAGATGCCTGGTCAGACGTCTCGTATCGACCCCGCCAATGCCTGAAAAACCCTGTCGCTCGAGCCAGTGATCGAGATGATGCAACGCACGAAAGTTCGCAGGGTCGGTGATCGGTGCCCGCAGGATGAGACCACGCGCATGACAGGTGCCCGCTTCCACATCTTCGTCGTTGGCACCAACATTACCTATATGGGGGAAGGTGAAGGTGATTAGTTGGCCGGCATAAGAAGGGTCGGTAAGGATTTCCTGATAGCCGGTCATGGCCGTATTAAAGACAATTTCTCCGACAGTGGCGCCCTCTCGGCCGAACCCACGTCCCTTGAAGGTCGTACCATCAGCCAGGACGAGGGCGGCATTACGGTCAACGTCAGGCGTTATCGGCATGGCGATATTCCTCCCATCTTGCATGGGATTTTCGAGAGACAGGTTTATGGCGACGGTCGAAGGCTTCTGGCCGAATCGGGCGGAGATTACGGTCGCATAATTCAAGCGTCAAGCGACGTCGATGCTCTCGCCTGGGAGGAGATGTTGAGCTATAACGCCACCGCGAGTGAGGAGTTGCATAAATCAATGAGTGAAAACGTGCTGCGCGACGAATTGGCTGCTGCGCTGAAAACCGCGATCGAACAAAGCGACCAGCCGACCATCGCGATCATCCGTCTGGTTCAAGCTGCCCTGATCGAGCGCGACGAGCAGATCCGTGAGGACGGCGGCCGGCATCGCATCACTGATGAAGAGCTGGTGACGATGCTGGCGACCATGGCGGATCAGCGCCTGGAAAGCAGTCGCCGCTATGAAGAAACCGGCCAGCTTGAACTTGCGGAACGTGAAGCCGACGAAATCGACGTGATCCGCCGGTTCCTGCCACCGCAAATGGACGAAGAGGCCAGCGAGCAGGCGATCGATCTGGTGATTGCTGAACTTGGTGCTTCGAAATTGAAGGATATCGGCCGGGTCATGACCGAACTGAAGACCCGCTATCCCGGGCAGATGAATTTCGCAGCGGTGAGAAAACAGCTTTGCGATCAGCTGGGCTAAGCTTGAGAGTTCGCTGAGGCTTTTTGGAGACAGAAGAGCTCAGAGCGACAGTTAGCTGCTCCAGCTTGATTGAGAAATGACACAATTTTCGTTATAGGCCACCCTATCATGGCCATATCGCAGATGGATCGCAACGCGATCACACTCGAGGAATTCAAGGCGCGATTGCCGATCGCCGAAATCGTCGGGCGTTATGTCCGCTTGGTGAGGCGTGGGCGTGAGTTTTCCGGTCTTTGTCCTTTTCACCAGGAAAAATCGCCGTCGTTTACCATTTCTGAAGAGAAAGGATTCTATCACTGCTTCGGATGCAACCAGCACGGCAATGCAGTGGATTTCATCATGGCGATCGAAGGGCTGGATTTTGGCCAGGCAATCCAGCGCCTGGCCGACATTACCGGCTTACCGACGCCGATGCGCACAAGCCATAAATCAACCAAAGAGGAAAAAACGCTTCATCAGGCCAATGAAGCGGCAGTGCACTGGTTTCAGGATAGCCTCGCTGGTCCCGGCGGTGGCGAAGCGCGTGCCTATATCGAGCGCCGCGGGTTGGATGCCGGCATAGTTGAACGCTTCGGCCTCGGCTTTGCGCCTCCGGGCCGGCGTGGCCTGCGCGACGCTCTTATGGCAAAAGGTTTCAGCGAGGCGAACTTGGTCAGAGCAGGGCTTCTGATCAAACCGGAGGACGGCGGTGCCTGCTACGATCGCTTTCGCCATCGTCTGATGTTCCCGATCTTGGACGGTCGCGGCCGCACCGTCGGCTTTGGCGGCCGTGCACTCGGCGAAGCACGTGCCAAATATCTCAACACGCCGGAGACTGAGCTTTTCCACAAAGGTGACCTGCTCTACGGCCTTTCACTTGCGCGCACCACCGCCCTTCAGAAGGGCACGATCGTGGTCGCCGAAGGCTATATGGACGTCATCGCCCTCGCCCGCGCCGGCTTCGAACATGCGGTCGCACCGCTCGGCACCGCGGTTACCGAGGCGCAGCTTGCCCTCCTCTGGCAAGCGGTGGACGAGCCGATCATCTGCCTGGACGGTGATGAAGCCGGTCTCAGAGCAGGGCACCGGCTGATCGAGCGAGCGCTTCCGAAACTGAAGCCTGGCAAGTCGCTGCGCTTTGCCCTCCTGACCGAGGGTAGCGACCCCGATGACCTGCTGAAGCTCGGCGGGAAAGACAAACTGGCTCAGCTCCTCAAGGAGGCCATGCCGCTTCTCGATTTTCTGTGGCAAAGCGAAACCAGGAACAGGGCACTCGACACGCCGGAACGTCAGGCAGCGCTGCGTGAGAGGCTGTCTGAGCTCAGTAAATCGATTGATCATCCCGAAGTTCGCCAATTGTTCCGTGAGGCATTCAGGCAACAATGGCAAAGTCGATTTGGCGGCTATCGACGCAATCAGCGCCAGACCACACCATCCTACATCGCTCCGAAAGCGGACCGCGGCGTTGGTGAGAGCCGCCTGGCGGCAGGGGTCGCCATGCCCGAAACCGCCAGTGAGCGTCAACTTTTGGGCCCTTTGATCGTTCACCCTGCCCTCTTGACCGAGGTGGAGGAGGACCTCGCCTCCCTCGTTTTCGTCGACCCGGAGCTGGAAATGCTCCGGCAGGAAATAATTTCCTGGTACTGCGACAGCGAAGATCTTGACCGGGACGGGCTAAACAACCACCTCTGCACAAACGGTTTTGCTACGATAGTCCAGCAGTTGACTGAAACGGGACCATCGCCGATTTCGACTGTCTGGTATTGTCGACCGGATTTGCAGAAGATCGACGTGCTCGAAGCTT
>JBPCVQ010000292.1:0-8231 GCA_051010395.1 Geminicoccaceae bacterium
TTACCTAAACCGCAAAGTCGTCACCTCATCACGTGCCTTCAACCGAGCCTGTGCGTCGGCAAGCGACACACAAACTCTTATTCGTTTGCGACACAGATGGTCACCAGAGGCCTGAAATGACGAAAATCGGCCGATCACATACAGGTCCACCGCGCTTACGGTATGATCTCGCCCTCTCCTGCAAAGCACCCCTCTTTCGGAGCCTGACGCCATCAATTTCCCCCGTCCGAGAAAGCACATAATTTCGAGGTGTTATAGCTGTGATGAAGAAACTTTGTCCGTTTTCGCAGCTTCGAGGGAACTGGGCAGGCTTTACGATCGCAGAAAGTCCAGGCCCGAAGACAGCCCGACATTTCGCGTGCGGTATTAGAGTGACCTTAGCAAAGGCATATCAGTCACAGGTTCCTGTCCCGACACATCGGACACAATCAAGAACCCATGTCTTGAGAGCATCTGTATTCGGCACGCGAATGATTGTTCCACTCAAAACAATTTCGTGCCAAGCTCTCCCTTGACCTGGAGGTTTGCCTCGGCAGTAGATGTCTACTGATGCTGTTTTACCATTTTCAGATATCGAAGCTGAGCCATTGCCGCCATTATTGCTACTAACAACACTAACTTGCACAGAAGTTATAGATTTATTTTCTATTTGATAACCATCTGGAGCTATATAGCTAACCGTTCCATTACGATCATGTTTTCTCGTTCTTGGTATAACTCCTACAACATCACCAGCTGGACATGTTACGTTACCCTTTTGACTAAAATTTTGCGGATCTTCAAATTCTGTCTGCTTTTTTTCAATACAGTTATCTATTTCATCTGTAAAGGCAGGAAAACTATAGAACATACATAGACCAATAACAAAATTTTTACATGCCTTGGTTATTTTTCTGTGTTCAACGTGCAACATTTTTTGTTCCTTTTAATCATATATTATTGATCGTGGTGGCGTAGACATTCCCGGGCGCGAGATTCGACTTCGCTAATTGACAATGTGCTCTGATCAATCTCAGAGAGGCACTCTTGCAGCAACTGACTGCCGCCATCCAGAACCGTTCCTCGTTCTTCAACTGGCAAGCTCGAAGTTTCAGATTCTAATTCTGGATCATCTTGCTCCTCGCTTGGCGTACTTGAAGGTTCCGGTACGGCAACCGGGGTCAGACTTGGATCACCTTGCTCAACATCTTCACTCACAGATTCAACTTCATCCTTCTGCGAGAAAGTGAGCAAATCAGTAAACGTCGCAGGCCAGTTAAAGAAAAAACTGCTCATTAGAAGCAAAACAAAGCCTACAAGAATTATTGAAAAAGCCCACACAAGAAATGTCGCCGCAGAAAGAACCCCTTCATTTTCTTTGGGATTTTGAGCAATAGAGGCCACAACATAAAATATAACAAGAGTCACAACTATAAATATTGATCCAAGTATTATTACTGGCCATTCAAGTTTAAATGTTGATATTATTGATATAACCGCAACAATAGCCACAGCAGGCCAAATAATTTTTGTTATAGGATAGTTTTTATTTGCCTGAAGAAAAATTTCTAGACCAATAGCCATATTTAATTATCCTAGTTGATCTGCATATAATCAGGATGGGTATTTCATTTTAGCTTGAACTGCCGCCCCCATCTCAAAGCACAAAATGTGTGACGTAGCGATAAAAATAAATCAAGAAATTTTCATCCTTCAATCGCGACGATCTAAGCAGAAAAATTCTATTTTAAGTTGATAATTCTCCCTTCCAAGAGAAGGCCAAACAATTCCTGACCAGAGCGAAGGATGTGGCAATGGGACACCATCAAGGGATTTTCAGAAAGATGAGAGCAGTAAGCGAAGGGCATTATGTCCTGTTTATAAACTAAGCCACCGATGAACATTAGACGTGTCTCCTAGCACTCGTCGAAAACCGGTCGCCTTCACCGGAATACACAGAGTGAAACTAAGTCATTCATTGAACAAGATCGTCTGCATGACCGGACAGAAGCGATTTAAAGCTCCTCTCAAGAAGATATACAACGCTATCGATTGGTTCACACCATAACTCGGCTAGCTTGGGAACAATTGTCCATGCTTCCCAAGGTAGTACAGGTCGCCCATCGACCAACCCGAACGGACCATCCGATTCGGGAACAACGCGGTCCTTTGGCATAGAAGCGACAGCAACCCGTCCCCTCTTGCTGACCAGCATTTGCGGCCCAATTGAGAACCAGCAACCCATCTCGACCGCACGCGCAACCTGCTTGGCGCTGCCAAGATACCAATGCAAAATAGTTTTGCCTGCCGTCGGCTCCGCTTCAAGGGCGTCGAGAACAATACCGCTCGCCCGACGGCTATGTATCGACAGCACTTTGCCGCCCGCGCGGGCGCATATCCGCAGAACATCAGCAAACACGCCCTGCTGGGTGTCAAGCGTCTCGCGATGGTCACGCGACCCGTCGAGCCCAATCTCGCCAACATAGCGTGTCAGTGGCAATAGGCGTTCGAACAACGGCAACTCGTGAGCTCGTGCCGCAGCGAGTTCTGGGTGCAGACCGAGCGCAGTCCTAATCCGGCCATCGGGCGTTATGAGTGCCGCTGTGCCTTCGAATGCGCTGGGCACTGTCGTTACAGACAGAACATAAAGGCGCCGCTTGACACATTCCGCGATGAGAACGTTAGGCTCAGGGTAGAGATCCAAATGACAATGAAGATCGATCATGACCAGCTGATTGTACTAAAGAATGTACGCAATTCTTCGGTCCCGCGCCGAACAACATCAACATAACAACTTCGCTGATCTCGGTCGTGCGACAATGGTCCTGCTTCAGCCGCCCATCGGGTAACATCGCAATGCACCAGGCTTGCCGCTGCGAACCGGACCGAAGCCACGTCCTCATAGGCCATGTGCGCCGACAGATCGTCCGCACGATAATCTGTGCTGTCTGTTAGACCGGCGGAGTGGAAGGACGCACGCCGAATCAGGCACGGAACACATCGGCCACAATGCTGATTGAGTCGCTTGCCTTTGCCGCATGAGTATGAGGCTGGTGCCAGCCTCGTAATATCCTTGTCTTGGCACTCAGCTAGCATCTCACCCTTGGTCTTGAAGCCATACGGATTGACCAAATTGACGTGGAGATCGACTGCATCGAACACACGCTGGAGCGAGGTGATAAAATAAGGGTGTGTGGTGCGGGTACTGAGACTACCGATGCGACGACGTGTGAGTGGTGCGTTGATCGAAATAAGTCCATTCTCCGGCACGATCAGCTCGGCGGCGCCATCTTGTATAACCGTGGAAGCAGCGACCGCACCGTAGCCGATGAATAGCACCGACCGCGTTCGAGACGACGGCTCGTAAGGCCGCCGCCAGCGCTCCGAGACACGTCCCTCGAACCTATGCTGCGCCAAACCTATCTGATCGGCAAGATAAGCTTGAATCCTTCCTTCCTTCGGAGACGCTTGGCTCACCAACAACGGACGCCTGTCCTGACACTGTAGATCCATTGCGCCAATCAGACTGTCGAGCCCGCCTGAAAACAAACAAGCACAGTCCCGATCTGTAGGGCTGCTGTTAGATGCTGGCGGTGACGCGCCGCCGGCGCGAAAGTGCAGATACCAAATGTCACTTGATAAGAAGCGCAACGCGTGAGCAATTGCGTTAGCCTGTGCCGTCCACGGCTCCGGCTCTGAGAGTTCGACGTCAAGCGCAATCATCCGCGTCCAGGAGTCTTGGGAATGTCGTCGAACTACAAACCGATCGGCTGCATGAACTGCGAGGGCAATTGAAAGGAAATCCCATGCGCGGACTGACGGTGAACAGGATAACCGCGTAGCAGCCTGCAAAAGATTCGCACCAAGCCCGGCAAGTTCAGTACGACCAATCTGGTAGAGCGCGATGCCAACATCCCCCTGAGCCAGTGCGGCGGCTGCGCGCTTCGGACTCGGGCTGGCGAAGACGCGAATCGGTGCTCGGCTCACCACGTCGCCATCTCCTCCTGCGTCTCACGGATAACCTGCGACACCAATACCGACATACCTTTCTCGCTGAGCATTGCTTTCGCTGCAGCAAGGATTGGCGAGCCAAGCACGTCAACAATCTCCCGCACGAGCGAACGAATGTCTGCTTCACGTTGCATGGCTACGACTGGACCGACTGCGGTCAACGAACTACCAGCGTCACCCGCGACCTGCACGAACACGAGCTCAGCCACAAATGCCAGCGTGGCAATCCGCACCGCGCTGTCATCCAGCGCCGCCGCGTCGAACGGATCCAAACCATCGAGCGTGGTAGCCAACGCCTGTTCCATCGCGAGTCGTGCTGCCATCTCGTCGAGGATGCCTGGAGGCATGAATGCGTCGACGATGGCGCCGATTGCCGCCTCGACCGGCTGCCCGGTCAATGTTCGAATGTCGAGCGCGCCAATTTCGGGTGACTGTCCCGCGCCCGCACGAGCCAGACCGGCAAGTGCTGCACCGCCGAGGCGCGCCGCTCGTGCCATCCGGCGGGATCCTGCTTCACCTCCTCCAATTGAACGTGTCGCCCAACGACCGAGCGCCGTCCGCGCGTCAGTTCGCTCACCCGACCTTGCAAAGCGACTCAAAGCCCTGCGGAATCCGGCGTAGCGACGTGGTTCGGCAATCTCGATAGCAGTCACGTCACCCTCACCATCCACGACCACATCGGCCGACGGCACCGATTCGGCATCGGGCTCCTCGGGTGGCGGTTTCGGTGGCACTGGATCTTGGTCGGCCCATGGCGGTATCAATGGTGAGGCCGGCGGTGCATCAGGCTTGGATTGCGAAGTCCCCATCACTCACCCTCAACCAAGCCAGCCCGCTTTAAATGGTATTGAACTGCCTTGTTCATTCCGCCGATCTTCAGGCTGGTCACGAAAGCCTTAAATTCAGCCTTCGCCTCAGGCGAGGCGTTCACCAGAAGTAGTGCTCCAAAAAAACCTGGCACCGGTTTAGACCAGTCTGCCTCGCGCATGGTCTCGATCAAGCTCGACATAGCGGCGAGGAGGTCCGCCGGTGGAAGACCATCAACAAGCGCTTTGCCAACTGGAGAATTGATGCTGTCGACCTTCAACAATGCAGCAACAGCATCACGCGCCGCATCACTGAGAGCGGACCGCGAACGAGCAGGCACCATTACGTCGCGACTCAGAAACACTGCCGGGCGAAGCTTAGCGGCATTGTCGAACAACGGCTCCATAGCCCGCCATTGATCAACAAAATCGACGTGTGAAGACCAGTCCTTCGGTAGCTCGGGTATTTTGCCTTTCACTTTTTTTGAGGGTAGCAACAACTGCTCAGCGTTCTTGCCTTCCATGATCAACTGGTAGAGTGCGAGCGTCGCCGGACCATCGGTGCAACGCTCGAAGACGGCGAGTTTGGCCAATGTAGCAAAATCGATGTTGATATTACGGTTCCGGGCAAGCATGCGACGCAGAGAGACGGCGTTCAGCAGACGTTTCACAATGCGTGGATTGCCCTGGATTTTTGGCGCCCAGGCGAGTATGGGCGCTAGCCGGTCAGCGACTGCCAGATTGTCTCGAAGGTCAGGTGGATCACCTGCGAGCTTAGCTATCTCGACCTTGTCAAAGGTCGCGCCCTTCCAACCCTCTTGAAGAGCCGACATCAAGTGCTTTTGGATCACACCGAGTTTGTCTGGCGCCGCCAGTCCTATAAATAGCGAATATATGTACGCCCGAAGATCCTCTGTCCCCACCTGCGGCACACGCAATGGAACCTGGATGACCTTGTCGAGATAGTCACGGACATGCGAAGCGTTCGGATCTTCGAAATGCTTGGCGACTGAGTGCCGAATCATATCTTCGTCGGCGGCGATTACGAAGGCAGTTCGGGGCATAAACAAAAACAGCCGAATTGCCTCAAGCGTACCGATCGCTACATCAGGCAAGCATCGATCAAGATTATCGATGAAAAGTACGAGTGTCGTGTCCAGCCCACGAAGGAGGTCGCCAAATTCCTTCCGGAACATCTCGATCTCTTTCGGCGGGGTGCGCTTTTCCGCCGGCTTGACAAGATCAGTTAGACACCTCTTTGCCTCAGCCGCGCCCCCCTTGAACTCACCATATTGCTCCTCTGTGACATTGCCGGCAAAGACAGAGGAAACAGCGGTGCCAGCGCGGGTTAATAAACCTGGCGGGATACCAAGCGCCATGCCAATACCGAAATCGGCAATAAGTCCAAGGCCGCGAAAATAGTTAACTCGACCAGCGAATTCTTGCGCTTTATCTACAAACGTATTCTTCTCTTCAGCGAGAGTCAGCAACTCGGATGCAACAACCTCCATAAGGGCAGCACGTGAGTCGTCAAAGCCCTGATACATCCAGGCGTCGAACTTCACGACAATTGGCACCTCACCCTTTTCTTTATCCTCCCCTCCCTCCTTCGGTAGACGCGCTTCTACAAGCTTCAATACGGTCGACTTGCCGGTGCCCCAGGTGCCAAATACACCAATCGAGATGGGCAGAAGATCGAGGTTTGTTGCGAGGGCTGCTACCTGATCCGCAACCTCAGTGAAATTGAGAAAATCCTGTTCGGTTTCACTGTCGCGCCACATTGCCCAAAGATTTCCCTATAACGAAGGCCAGCGCATATAAATCAGCGCGCCATTTACGCTCTGTCAGTTCAATTTTAATTATCATTTTATATGATGTAATATCAATCAAAGATTAAAAACCCGCACCGCAACTTCAAAGATGCGCCCTACGTTCGGCAACCAGTTCTACCTTCAGGGCTTCGAGTTTATTAAAGACATTGACAGATACATACGAACGCCCGACGGGACGGTATTCATCATCTGCTAGAGCGCTTGTGCCGTCCGATTTTCCAAAAACCGCATATCGAAATTTTGGGCAGCCCCCTGCCCTGCTGCCGTTAGCAAGCTTGCTGGTCCGATTTTTCAGACGGATTCTCTTTTGCGCCGTCGTTCGATCACACGTTTGAGCTGAGTAACGACATCCTCTTTCTGGCGCGCCACATCGAGGTCATAGAGCTTGTGCAGATTCAGCCAGACATCATCGCTTTGGCCAAAATACGCGCCCAGGAGCAGGGACATTTCGGCGGTGACGGACTGGGTGCCGGCGATGATCCGAGAGACGTTGGAGGGGTTCACGCCAAGAGCCTCAGCCAGATGAGCGGGCTTGACGCCACGCTCATCGAGCTCATCGGTCAGAAGTTCACCGGGATGAATGGCGGTGCGTGCCATGATCTCTTTATCCCCTCTTTTGACTGTTCCTAGTGGTAGTCACAGATTTCGACATTCTCGGCTCGGTTTTCCTTCGACCATTCGAAACAGATGCGCCATTGATCGTTGATCCGTATTGAATACTGCCCTGCCCGATCGCCTTTCAGCTTCTCGAGTCGAGTTGGATTGGATCACAGCCAGATCGCCAAGTGCGTTGGCCGCTTCTAACCATCTCAGCCGTTTTTCGGCCTGACGGCGAAGGGGCTCCCACTGACGTACCTTTTGCCCCGCAACAAAGCGTTCTGTGTCTCTATTTCGAAAACTGCCTATCATCGACCAGCAGCATACAGTTTATTGCGCCTTGCGCAAAGCGCAAAGTTTCAGATGTGGAACTCTTACTCTCGATGATCAGGCTCATGCCAATCATCCCCGCAGCCGACACAGCCTTGTATCGTCAAGTTTCGCTCCTGGGACGCTCTGTGTCGGCCTGTGCGGGACCGTGTCCCTTCGTCCCACGGGTGAGGCTCACCCCCACCGCTGCGCCCTGATCTGCCCCTCGACATCACGGTTTTTGCACGTAGTCATTTGTAGTCACGTGGCCTTTTGGGGCCTGATTCGGTGTAGTCACTTGTGCTCAGATTGGGCCGGAATCATGGCAAGTTTTACAAGGTGTTAGGTTTTCGGTGACTACAAATGTAGTCACCGAGGCTCTTGTTTTCGCTGCCCTAATGACCGACGACGAGCCGTATACAGAGCCCGTTTTGGTGTATGCGGATGTATACGCTAGATAATATTAACCTGTTGAAATCATGCATCTTTTTTGCCTGCTTTCGCCCATGTTTACACTTGTATACAGCCACGTTGCTAACCCATTGATTCCAAAGGGTCGTGTTTGGCGCCAGCGGCACGCAGTGCAACTTGTGCGAGGGAGAACGGGAAGGCGGCGACGTAGGAGCCGGCTTGTCGGCCGAGTGCGGCGAAGCCGCGATGCAAATCCGAAAACGGGGCCCCAGCGCACGCGCTGGGG
>JBPCVQ010000293.1:0-3280 GCA_051010395.1 Geminicoccaceae bacterium
GGGGGACATCATCGCAGGCTTCGCTGGCAGCACGGCTGACGCCTTCACCCTGCTGGAGCGGCTGGAGACCAAGCTCGAGCGCCATCCGGGACAGTTGATGCGTGCGGCGGTGGAGCTCGCCAAAGACTGGCGAACCGATCGCTATCTCCGCCGGCTGGAGGCGATGATGGCCGTCGTCAATGCCGAGGTTTCGCTCCTGCTGACCGGCAATGGTGACGTGCTGGAGCCTGACGACGGGTTGATCGGCATCGGTTCGGGGGGCGCCTATGCCCTCGCCGCGGCACGAGCACTCTCCACTGTCGACGACCTCAAAGCCGAGGAGATCGCGCGTCGCTCCATGGCGATTGCCGCCGACATTTGTGTCTATACCAATACCCACCTGACCCTCGAGGTCATCGACCTCACCCAGGCCTGAGCACTAGAAAGCCCGAGCACCCGCCATGACAGCCCTCACACCGCGCGAAATCGTTTCCGAGCTCGACCGTTACATCATCGGGCAAAAGGACGCAAAACGCGCCGTCGCGATCGCCCTGCGCAATCGCTGGCGGCGTCAGCAGCTGGACGAAGCGCTGCGTGAAGAGGTTCAGCCGAAAAATATCCTGACCATCGGCCCGACCGGCTGCGGCAAGACCGAGATCGCCCGTCGCCTCGCCAAGCTCGCCCAGGCCCCCTTCATCAAGGTCGAGGCGACCAAATTCACCGAGGTCGGCTATGTCGGCCGGGACGTGGAATCGATCATCCGCGACCTCGTGGAGGTCGCCTTGACCATGACCCGTGAGCGCCTGGCCAAGGAGGTCACGGCCCAGGCGGAACTCAACGCCGAAGACCGCGTGATCGATGCTCTTGTCGGCGGCAGTGCCGGCCAGGAGACACGGGAAAAATTCCGGCGGATGCTACGCGAGGGCTCCCTTGCCGAGAAGGAAGTCGAGATCGAAATCATGGAGCGCGGCGGCGGATCGATGCCGACCATCGACATCCCCGGCATGCCTGGTGCTCAGATGGGGATGCTTAATCTCAGCGACATGTTCGGCAAGGCCTTTGGTCAGCAGACCAAGAAAAAGAAGATGAAGGTCGTGGACAGCTACGCGATTTTGATCGACGAGGAGTCGGAAAAGCTGCTCGATCAAGAGCAGATGAAGCGCGAGGCCATTCAAGCGGTCGAGCAGGACGGCATCGTTTTCCTCGACGAGATCGACAAGATCAGCGCGCGCGAGGACCGAGGCGGCGCCGATGTCTCACGTGAAGGCGTACAGCGAGACCTTCTCCCCTTGATCGAAGGCACCAGTGTCACCACCAAGCATGGCGCCATCAGAACCGAGCACATCCTCTTCATTGCTTCGGGCGCCTTCCATCAGAGCAAGCCAGCCGATCTCCTGCCCGAACTGCAGGGCCGCCTGCCGATCAGGGTCGAGCTCAATCCGCTCACGCAAGAGGATCTTGCGAGAATTCTGGTGGAGCCCGAAGCGAGCCTGATCAAGCAGTATACGGCGCTGCTCGCGACCGAAGGCGTGACCATCGATTTTACCGAGGACGGGATCGCCGAAATCGCGCGGCTCGCCAGCGAGATCAACGAGAAAGTCGAGAATATCGGCGCCCGGCGCCTGCACACCGTGATGGAGCGTCTAGTCGAAGACATCAGCTTCGAGGCGACCGATCGCGAGGGCGATACCCTCACCATCGATCCCACCTACGTGCAGGACAAGGTCGGTCAGCTGGTCGAAGGCGCTGACCTCTCGAAGTTCATTCTTTAGTAGGAAGATAGCACTGAAATGCGGCCGCTGTCCGATGCCGTTGCGGACGATAGGCTCGCGCTGAGCAGTAAACGACAATAAAGCAGTGCTGGTCGATGTTTTGAACTCGTCCAGCTTCGATCAGGACCATGAACGATAGCTATCGTCGACTGCGTGTACATTGTGGCCATCATCGCTGCGGCACGGTCTGGTTCGATCGCATTTTTCTGCTGATCGGCGAGCGTTTGCAGCTGACCTATCGTCGGGGTGACCAGGGCGGATTACCGAAAGGTGTCGACCTTTTTTTCGAGGATCACAGCCGGATCGACAAGGCAGCTCTGCCGCTCTTTGTTGGTTCGCATATTCGGCGTGATCCGCGCGATCTCATTGTTTCCGCCTTCCACTACCATCTCTGGTCGAGCGAAGCGTGGTTGCACACGCCTCGCGACCAGCTGGGCGGGCGAACCTATCAGGAGCAACTGCGTTCGCTGGACCCCGAAGATGGGCTGATCTTTGAGATGGAGCGATCATCGCATTACAACATCTCCTTGATGCTCGGCTGGAACTACCGGGACGATCGCATCCTGGAGATCGCCTATGAAGACCTGATTGCGGATGAAGAAGCCGTCTTTGATCGTCTGTTCAGGCATTATCGGTTTCAGGGAGATGATCACAAGACAGCCCTCGAAGCGGCATTGAGCCAGTCCTTCAAGCACATCGCCAAGCGATCGATTGGCGACGTCGAGGAAGGCAGTCACATGCGAAGCGGAGCCGCCGGCCAGTGGCGGGACGTGTTCACATCCCGACATATCGCAAAGTTCAAAGCACTTTTCGGCGAAGGGCTCGGCGACCTCGGCTATTCCTGGAACTGAGGTGCTGGAGATGCGACCATATCATTCAATCCCAAGTAACTCCATCGAAGAACCTGTGCCTGCCAATGGGTTATGATGTGTTTCAGGTGCCGCTGACGGTAAACCTCATGCTGTGCCCGTTCCCCTACTTGCTCGCTTTCTCGAGATTGGCCGCGACCGCCTCCAAAAAGCCTTCCGTCGTGAGCCAAGTCTGTTCGGGACCGATCAAAAGCGCCAGATCCTTGGTCATCTGACCACCTTCGACCGTAGCGACACAAGTGTCTTCCACCAGCTTCGCGAAATTTCCGACCTCTGGGGTGTCGTCGATCTTAGCGCGATAGGTGAGGCCGCGGGTCCAGGCGAAGATTGAGGCGATCGAATTGGTCGAGGTCTCCTGACCTTGCTGATGCTGTCGGTAGTGGCGGGTGACGGTGCCATGTGCGGCTTCGGCTTCGACAGTCTTGCCATCGGGCGTCATCAGGACCGAAGTCATCATGCCAAGAGAACCGAAGCCTTGGGCCACCGTATCGCTCTGGACGTCGCCGTCATAGTTCTTGCAGGCCCAAACGAAACCGCCGCTCCATTTCATCGCGGCCGCCACCATGTCGTCGATCAGTCGATGCTCGTAGCCGATCTCTTTTTCCGCAAACTTTTCCTTGAACTCTTCGTCGAAAACCTCCTGGAATAAATCCTTGAATC
>JBPCVQ010000294.1:0-2991 GCA_051010395.1 Geminicoccaceae bacterium
AAAGAACGTCTCCGATCCTGTCCCTTCGAGGAATTCGTAAATCCTACGGACCAACCGAAGTTCTGCATGGTATCGACATGGACGTTTACGCGGGCGAAGTCGTGGCGCTGCTTGGCGAGAACGGTGCTGGCAAGTCTACGGTCTCCAACATCATCTCCGGCACCGTACTCCCGAGTTCCGGTGAGATGGCTTGGCAGGGTGCTACCTACGCACCCGCCAACCCCAGGGAGGCGATCGACTGCGGCATCGGCATGATTCACCAGGAATTGCTGCTGCTTCCGCATCTGTCGATTGCAGAGAACATCTTTGTCGGCCGCTATCCGATGAAAGGCGGTCGTGTCGATCGCAAGGAAATGGAAGAACGCGCCTACCTGGGGCTTGAAAGGCTCGGGCTGGATATTTCGCCAAGGCTACACGTGGAGGGGCTGCCGACGGCCAGCCAGCAGCTGATCGAAATTGCCAAGGCGCTGACGCTGAACGCCAAATTGCTCATTCTTGACGAGCCGACTGCAGCACTCGGCGGTGCAGAAACCAAGCTTCTGTTCAAGCAGATCGATAATCTCAAGTCAGAAGGCGTGGGGATCATCTACATCTCTCACCGCCTCGAGGAAATCAAGCAGATCGCTGATCGAATTGTGGTTCTACGTGACGGTGACAAAGTCGAGGAGTTCGGCACCGCCGATCTGGCGGTGCGGACCATCGTCGAGGCCATGGTCGGCCGCAGCATGGATCGCATGTTCCCTGCTATTCCAACTCCGGGCGACGACACGGTGCTGGAGGTCAGGGATCTTTCGTCGGCGCGCGGAGCTTTTTCCGGCGTGAACTTCGAGGTCAAAAAGGGTGAAATTCTGGGTATCGCGGGCCTAGTCGGCGCCGGCCGAACTGATCTCGTGCGCGCTATTGCGGGCGCCGATCCGATTGCCTCCGGGCAGATCTACCTTGACGGAGAAGATATCACGCCGCGCAATCCCGGCGGTTCGATCAGGAATGGAATCGTGCTGGTTCCTGAAGACCGGAAGTTACAAGGCCTGATTCTCGGCCACAGCATCCAGGATAACATCGCCTATTCGAACTTTGAATCCGTGGCGACATCCGGTTGGGTGAGCGGCAACAAGGTCAGAAACTTTGCGGATGAGAATATCGAGAAATTCGGGGTCAAGGGCCGAGGATACCAGAACGCGGACGAAATGTCCGGCGGCAACCAGCAGAAAGTCGTTTTGGCAAAATGGCTCGCCAGAAATCCACGTGTCGTCCTCTTGGATGAACCGACACGCGGTATCGATGTTGGAGCACGGTCCTCGATTTATGACCTCATCGTTGAACTTGCCGAGCAGGGCGTTGCCGTCATCGTTGTCAGCTCCGATCTTGAAGAGGTGCTGGGCGTTTCCAACCGTATCCTCGTCATGTCGCACGGTCGGCAGACCGGTATTCTCGATCATGCCGACGCCAATGACGTGTCGGTGATGGAGTTGGCGACCAGTTAAGCCGAAACACCTGCCAACACGAAGCGATCATGCTGGAAAGTTTGGCGGCGATCTTAATCTTCTCACCCAACAATTCGGGCATTTCAGTGCACCTGGTCGTAATATGATCATATGACACAGAACATAAGGAAATGATCCATGAGCGAAGCAGTGAAACTTGCTGAACACTATGTCGCCCTGTCTAACGCTGGGAAGCTTGATAAGATCGAGACCTTGTTCACCCCCTCAAGCACGTACAGATCCGCAAACACGGGGGTATTTCTTGGCACTGAACAAATTATGGGAATGCAGCGAACTTTTTTCTCCAGCTTCAAAAAGATGGGCTGGGACGTGCACAACGTTGAAGAGGTTCGCCCAGGCGTCATCCTTATCGACTTCACGTTCTCCGGCGTCACCAACGACGATGAAAACATCAATCGTCCAGGTTTGGAGTACGTCATTGTGTACAATGATAAGCTTCAGCACGTCGAGGTGCGGAACAAGCATTGACAAACGGGTGCGCATTTCGACCGCGTCCGTCTTGGATCAGGTGTCGATTCCAGCGGCATGGTCCGCGGCGCGGACTTGTGTAATGTGGATTTGAGCGGATCAGACCTACGCGGAACGAACCTGAGAGTGGCGAATCTCGATGGTGTAGACTTCAGAGGCGCAAATCTCAAAGATGCGATAACTAGAATCGGAAAGTAGTTGATCCTGTAACAAACTTGATATCATCAACAGCAACACTGAGACGAGGCGCCGAATCTTGATGAGCCATGGGTAAGCTGGCTCCTGCATCTCACTCCATACCCCGCACTGTCGCCTGCTCGCCGAGTTTTGGAGAATGACCTCTAGCGTCGCATTCGGATCATAAGTACTATCTATCGACTACGCCCGTTAGCGGTAGCTTTCCTTATGCTTCCTTCCACTAGCCAAGGCCAGCCCAACCGGCTCGTGAGTGCCGGATGCCGCCCTTGGCAAAATGGAACTCTCTTACAATAAGAACTAAATGGGTTACCTTATTGGCTCTAATGCTCGGCAGTTTCATAGCTGGACGGATACCATGGAGCATGTTTTTGCAATCGTGATTATCGTCTTGCTCTTCATCCCACTGGTCGTTTTAGCATGGCGTGACCGGCGCTATTTTTGGAAAGAAAATGGTATATTTCGTGTTGTAATCATTCTTATTTCGATTTCGATAGCAAAGGACATTTTTGAATGGTGGGTTTATCAATACGCATTCGGATTTTTACTTGGGATCTTGGCATTTAGTCTGCTTGAGGCGCTCCGTAATGTTGTCAAAGATAGCAAGCCCGATATCTCAGGAGACGCAAAGCCGGACTGAGGATCGCTTTGGGTCAGGCGCCGACGGGCGCGTCTTTGCCGCAAGCCTCGAGCGTGCTTCGTGCCGATTTTGTTGATAAAGTCCGAAGCTCAGCCTAGCGGCGGGTTCTGTTAGAAATTGCTTCCAGAAAACAGCTCAATATGGAGTGAAAATCTAAAAAACCGCCCTATGCGGAACCAGTTT
>JBPCVQ010000295.1:0-23443 GCA_051010395.1 Geminicoccaceae bacterium
ACCCTCCTAGTTGATCCGTTCGATCACTACCTCGCCAACTTTCGATAGCCCTTGATCAGTTAGAAAGTGCGGCGTCGCGACAAGCCGAACCGATTGCTGCGGTTGCGTATCCTGATTACGTGCCTGATATGTTTCGCCACCGTCAGTGCCAGCATCCCATGCCCAGAGCGGCAAATCCAGCCGGTCCACCCATTGCTTGCCATCATGAAGCGCGATGCTGGACACGCCCGTGATCCAGTCCGGACTGGGGGCAATCATGGTGGCAAAGGAAACCAAGGGAAACTCGGCTGTCGCAGAGAAAAGCAAGGTCGCCTCGCCCGGGATCGTTTCGATTTCATCGCCTTCAAACACGGTGCCGATCAGGCTACGATCGTCGGCCTCGTCCAACTCGATTCGAAAAATCGACACGCGTCCGCGCTCGGCGATCAGCTCCAATCCGCTCGACCCCGTTTCTCCGTCCTTGAACAGGGCGTATCCGTCGTTATGCGTCGCGCCGATGAGATGCGAGAAGGTCGGATCGGGCGGAAATTCGAAGGGGTGCGTTTCCGCGCTCCACGTTGCTTTGATCTGAAGCCGGTAGTCGGCTGACTCCTGTCCGAGAGCTTCTGTCATAAGCGGAGTGAACGCGAGCAAGAACAGCAAGGCCTTTAGGATAGTCCCGGCTTGAGGATGTCGAGGGTCGAACATGTCTTTTCACGCTCCCGTATCGAAGGTGAGATCGGCAGGGGAGATCAGCACGCCGAATTGTCGACACCAGATGACCACGCTTGGAAAGTCGCTCAGATTAACGCCGGCCGGAATGGGATACTTCTGACCACCTTTGAAAGCGCGGAGTTTGCCAAGATCGACGAACATGGTGTCTTCAACATCTCCTGATTTTCGGATCGATGCCTTTGGCACGAGATAGACGTGAAAGGCCGGACCTGGGCCAACATCGAAGTCCTGCTCTAGAAACACGACGTCGTTGTAGACAGAGACTTTACCGCTGCCGTAGTGGATTGGATCGGATGGGTTTGCGTGGATGAACTGGCCAGATGCAACAAGATCATCTCGTTCAGCCGTCGTCAGCGTCTCCATGGCCTCGGGTGGTGGAAACACGAACGGATAGAAAAAGACCGTTGCCGCAACCCCAAATATTGCGCCGCAGATGCCACCAATCAGAAAAACACCTATCGTCCGCCACATGATTTCCGCCATCCTGCCTCTGGTGAAACGAGTTCGCTGAATTCCTTTTAGGGCATTGAACCTGTTTCGAAAATCGGAACATCATCCAGGCAGTCGAGGGGCAGGTTTAATCAGCTTCTCACGAAAATTTGAGCAGTCACCTAGCATCCTAAATCAGCACGACCCAGCGTGACACGGACCCCTCCCAATCTGATGCTGTGGACGATGGTCGATCAGCTCATCGATGGCGGCACGTCGCCGCATCACGGACATCCCATGGTCTGGGGCTCCCTCGTCCTGGCCCCCGCTGCCGTTTGATCTCCGGGGTATTCCTTCAGTCGACAAGGCAAACTCAAGCAAAATTTGTCAAAACTATTTAAAGTTGAAAACATAATATCTTTAATTGACTTATAGGTTTGTTTATAACGAGGAGCACCGATCAGAAGAAGGGATTATCTTTCGATGCAGCTTCACGGGATCTTTGCTCTCGCGGCTTTGACGGCGGCCGTTTTCAGTGTTGGTTTGATGGCTGTGCCCGAGCCTGGGACCGCGGCACCCATTATCAAAAAGGGGCCGGAGAGCTGTAAGAAATGCCACAAGTCTGAGCATGCGGTCTGGGAAGGCTCCCCTCACGGTAAATCCTTCCGCGATATTCATAAACGAGACAAAGCGGACCAGATCGCAGACAAGGTCGGTGGCGGCAACATGCGCAAGAATGCGCTTTGTCAGCAATGCCACTACACCATGATCGACAAGCGCGGCCGAGCGCGCGCGGATGCCGGCCCCTCTTGCGAGAGCTGCCACGGCAGTGCCAACAGCTGGATCGAGGTCCACAACAACGAAAAGCGCCCGAGGCCGGAACGGCGGCAGGAAACCGTGGCGATGGGCATGATCTGGCCCGATATGAAGTATGATATCGCTGAGAACTGCTTCGGCTGTCATGGCCTCAGCAAGCTAAATGGGTCGGAAATTGACGCCCTGCTCAATGCCGGGCATCCGATCAACGGTGACTATGAAATCGTCCGCTATTCGCAGGGGTCCGTGCGCCATCGCTTCTACCCGCCCGACGTCAAGTCCAACGCGAGAATGACCAAGGCGGAACTCGCCAACTTCTACGCCGTCGGGCAGCTCGTCTCCTTCGTCGATGCGAACGAAGCGATCAAAAAGGGCAGCCACCCAAAATATCGTGCTGCCCTGCAAAAACGCATTGACAGGGCTAAAAGCGTGATCGGTGCTCTGCCTGGTGCCGGCGGCGTTCTCGGAAGTCCCTCCGAGGCAAACGCGCGTAAGATCGTGAGCACCATCGGCTCAGTCGATCTCAGTGAGGCGATCGGGAGCTACCTGCCTGCCGAGAGCACCTACAAGTGACAGCCGACGAGCGGGCGGTTCTGGCTCGCCCGCCATCGAAGCCAACGAGGCCAGCAACGCCTGCGTGGGACGACCCCCTCGCTGTAGCCCCGATGCCGCGGCCGAAGCGCTGGGATCAGCCCTTTGGCGCCGACATGACCGAAGCCAGGGTCGAAGAGGTGCTGAAGCGGCCGGAATTCGCTGCCATCAACGGCAGTGTGCTGCCAGCAAGCGCACCGCTTGAGGGGATCATTGCAAACGACACGCGTGTCATCGAGGTCGGGCCCGGTGAGATCGTGCTGCGCGAGGGAGACTATGGCCACTCGGCGTTCCTGGTGCTTTCCGGCCAGCTTCGGGTCGTCCTCAAGCCGAGCTTATCGACGGAAGCCCTCGGCCGCGGTGATCGCAGGCGCAGCTGGCTCCGCTTGTTTGCAGGCCTGTTGCCCGCAAAGCCCATGCCTGAGGCGAGAGAACACCGAAGCGCGCATCATGCGCCTGCCGACTGGGAGGGCATGGCCGAAGGGCGAAGCCGGTTGGATGTCGCCGAAACGATCGCGCAGCATCGAACGGCGATCCTTGAAGATGGCGATCTTTTCGGCGAGCTTGCGGCCTTGACGCGCTTGCCGAGGCGGGCGTCGATTTTTGCCGAGAAACCCTCGGTTCTTCTGGAAATTCGCTGGCAGGGCCTGCGGGAACTGCGGCGTTACGATTCCGGATGGCGCGAGCGAGTTGATCGCCAATACAAGCAAAATGCCTTGAGCGCCCACCTCAAATCCTGCCGATTCTTTGCCGACATGCCCGAGACGGTGCTTGCCAAGATCGTCGAGGTCGCGTCCTTCGAAACCTATGGCAGTCTCGACTGGCATCACGCGCGGCGTCGCGCTAAGCAGCAGGGCAACGAAGGCGACGAAACGCCGATCTGCGCAGAGGGGGATTACGCTGACGGGCTCTTGCTGATCGGCACCGGATTTGCTCGCGTCTGGGCCAGGCATGGCTCATCGAAGCGCACGCTCACCTACCTTTCCGCCGGCGATGTGTTCGGCTTGCACGAGCTTCATCGGGATTGGAGTCGGACCGCCGAAAGCGATAGGGGCGAGTTCGAGCCAGTGGCCTTGGAGACCGGGCTTTCGGCAATCGGCTATGTCGATGTCATTCGCATACCGGCACATGTGCTGGAAAAGCACCTTTTCCCCTGCATCGATCTCGAGGAGCCGCCGCTTTCGGCCCTTGCAGAGCGGCCACTCCTGGACGATTCGCTGCTGCAATGGGCAGGTGAAGAGCATTTCATCAACGGCACTAAGACGATGCTCATCGACCTCACGCGCTGCGTACGCTGCGATGACTGTGTTCGCGCCTGCGCCGCCACCCATGGTGGCAATCCCCGCTTCATCAGAAGCGGACCGGTGCATGATCAATGGATGGTAGCACATGCCTGCATGCATTGCGTCGATCCGGTCTGCATGGTCGATTGCCCGACCGGCGCCATCCATCGCGAACGAGATTCTGGTGCCGTGACCATCAATCCTGAGACCTGCATCGGTTGCGCGACCTGCGCCGAAGCCTGCCCTTACGGCAATATTCGGATGGTCGAGCTCTGCGAAGAAGACGGCCGCTCGATCGTCGACGAGGTGACCAGAGCATCGATCTCGAGGGCGACCAAATGCGATCTCTGCGTCGATAATTTTGGCGGCCCTGCCTGTGTGCGTGCCTGCCCCCAGGATGCCTTGAAACGCGTCGACTTCGCCCATCTGCCAAGAGAGGGTGCAACACCATGGTGACGCCGAAATGGCGTTCCAGAGAGCGCATGCTTCCGATGTTTGTCGTGCTCATGCTGGCGGCGATCTTGCTGACGGCAGAGCAGGTCGATTGGCGGATTGTCGACCATTCTAGTCTCACCGGCTACATGCTCGCTTTGCTTGCTTTGTCGATGATGCTTCTATCATTGAGGAAGCAGCTTCCAGCCTTGCCATTCGGTCTTATGAGCACCTGGCTGAGACTGCATGTGGTGATCGGCGCCGTCTTGCTCCCCGCTTTCTGGCTCCATATCGGCGGTGTCTGGCCGACCGGTCTGTTCGAGCAGATCCTGGCGGGTATTTTCTACATCGTCGTCGCCTTGGGCTTTGCCGGACGCCTGATGCAAAAGATTCTGCCGACCAATCTCGCGACTGCAGGTGGTGAGGTAACGCGCGAGCGGATTCCGCGGGAGATCATCGGCATCCGCCTTGAGGCCGAGCGGCTTCTAGTCGACTGCACCGAGGAAACCGGAAAGAGATCGCTCACGCTCGCCTATGAACAGACGCTCAGCTGGTACTTCCGAAGGCCGCGCTTCATGTTCGCCCATATGATCGGCGCATCGACGGCGCGCCATTGGTTCGACCATCATGCCGCGAGGCTCGGCCGGACTCTCGACGGTGTAGAACGCGGCTATCTCGATCAAATCCGGACCCTCGCCGAGCGAAAGCGCGTCCTCGATTTACACTATGCCCTCCAGAGCCTGCTCCGTCGTTGGCTGTTCGTGCATGTGCCGACGGCGATCGCTCTTTATGTGTTCGCGATCTGGCACATCGCCCTGGTTCACGTCTACGCCCGATGACCGACCGCGAGAGAAACCTGCCCCCCAAGGCCGACAATACGGCCCATCATCGCAGCCGGACCTACGAACGGCCGGACTTTCCCTATCGATGCGGCCGCGAGCGACTTTGGACCAACCCATGCGGGCGAGGACCGAACGCCGATGGCAGCTGTGGCGGCGTCAGCGAATGCCTGCCGACGCGCCAGGGGGACCGATGGCGCTGCAGCCGGCCCATTTGGGCCGGCGGTCCGTGCAGGCACGGACCGAAGCCGGATGGTAGCTGCTTCACCCAACGTCCCCCTTGCCGGCCACAGGCGAGTTCTCCCGTCAAACGCCGCCGCGCAGGCCTGCTCGCCGCCGGCGGCAGCATCGCGGTGATCGCGGCTTTCTTTGCGACCTCCTCCGGGATCCTGGGCTTCGATCGCAACCTCACCATCCCGGGGCCACTTACCGCAGCGCACGCGCACCTTATCGACGGCAAGCGCTGCGATCTGTGCCATGAGGGCCATGAACGCGAAGGTCTTTCTCTGATCAAAGCCGTGGTCGAATTTCAGGACATGTCCGAGCGTTGCGGCGAATGTCACGATTTCGACGGACATGGCGCGCGCCCGCACAACATGCCGGTCTCGGATGGCAGGACATCAGCGGAAATCGGCTGCATTGCCTGCCATACCGAGCATAAAGGGAACGACGCCGATATCTCGACCCTGCCGGATGCCGACTGCCATTCCTGTCACGAAGCCGACAAGCGCTTCGAGGGCTTCGCCAAGGGAAGCGATCCGGAGCACCCGCCCCTGCCCGATCGGTTTGGCAGCCTCGCTTTGTCCTCTATTCGTTTCGATCATGCCAGGCATTTCGATGCTCATTTTAGGAAGCCGGAATTCGTGGACGACCAGCCGGTCTTATGCGTGACCTGCCATGAACCGATGGGCACGACGGGCGCTCTGGCGATTCCGAGTTTCGAACGGGGCTGCGCCGATTGCCATGAGGATGGGATCGAGGATCAGCCCCTACTACTCTTGACCTGGCCCGAGATGGAAACGATGGCGCAGCCCGGCGCGCTCGTGTCTAGCCAGTGCCGCATCAACGGCGCGATCGATCTTGACGATTTCGAACCCGTTTCATTCGAGCTGCCGGACCTGCTCGAAGCTTTCCTCATGGACATCGATCCCGACGATATGACCGCATATGGCGACGCCTATCAGAGACTGGTCGGCCGCCTGGCGACCGAGGGCGTGCGCCCATTGGCCGATCTGATTGAAGCTAAGAACGGCGATGCAAAACGTCTCCTCGCCGGCCTGACGCCCGAAACCGTCGCCAACCCGGCCTGTCGCTGGATCTTCAATCAGGAATATGAGGGTTTTGAGCCGCTGGAGGCCGGCGGCTGGATCGCAGAGCCCTTTGGCCTGACCTACCGCCCAACGGGCCACGCCGATCCCGTCCTTAGGGCATGGCTGGAATTCGGCGGCGGGATCGATCACGTCGAGAAGCCCTTGGCCGACACCTTTCAGGACAGGCTGTTCGATCCCGAGGCGGGTCCTGGGCTTTGCGCCTCATGCCATGTGCCTTCGCCAAAACACGGCATGGTCTGGACGTCCGAGCCTCAATCCCGTCGTCATAGTCTGTTCGTCCATCAGCCGCATCTGGCGATCGAGAATGCGGCCGATGACAAGCCCTGCATCACCTGTCATCAGATCGCTCCTGCCTCACCGGATGGGCGGGACTACCGAACGATCGGCATCGCAACCTGCCAGCAATGCCACGGGGAAAGGTCTGTCGGCAGCACCTGTGCGACATGCCATCGTTATCATCCCATCGTGGATACCAAATCTTAACGTTCAGTCCGCTACCTTCTGAATCAATCGAGGGTGTGCATGAGGCGGTTTCGTCTTCTGCGGGTCCCTCTATCTGCTGTTCAGGAGTAGCGAATGATAGCGACGCTTTGGGGGAAGGCTGGCCATACCACGGCGGTCGGCCTGCTGCTGTCGATAGGGGCGGTCGCCGCCTCTCAGGCGGAGGCTTCGCCGGACGTCCATTTCGACATTTTGTCCGAAGAGTCCTATCCAAGAGCTGCGCAATGCGGTGAATGTCACACGAAGATCTATCGTGAATGGGCGTCGTCGAACCATGCCTATTCAGCGATCTCGCCGATGTTTCACAAATTCGAACAGCGGATCAACGAGCTCGCGTCGGGCACGGTCGGCGCCTTTTGCGTTCGCTGTCATCAGCAGATAGGCACCCAGCTCGGCGAAGCCCGCGAGGCGCCTCTTTGGGAACGAAGCGGCATCGCGCGCGAAGGGGTGACCTGCATCACCTGCCATCGTGTCTCGGAGGAATATGGCAAGGTGAATGGCGCTCGAACGGTCGAGCCCGGCAACATTCATCAGCCCGTCAGCGGCAGCGGCAGAAATAGCGTGCTCGACGAGGTCCTGGCCGATCCCGATGCCTATCGGATCGCCACCTCCTCAGAGGTGCGGGGCACCCCAATCCACAACGCTGTTCGGCCCTTCGCACAAATCGAGCAATCCGAGTTCTGTGTTTCCTGTCATCAGGTCGCCGTCCATCCCAACATCAAGCTCGAGGTGGTCTGGGATCAATATCGGAACTCGCCAGCTTTCGACGACGGCGTGACCTGTCAGGAATGCCACATGGGCAAGACCCCCGGTCGCGCCGAAGGTTACGAGACGGCGCCGGTGGCCATCGTCAATGGTGAGGAGGTCAACGCCGATCGGACCCATCACAATCACGCCTTCTACGGTCCCGGCTACCCCATCGCCCATCCCGGCATTTTCCCCCACCACCCCGACAATGAGCAATGGACCATCGATGAATGGCTGCAGTTCGATTGGCGCGCAGGCTGGGGAACGCTGGAGTTCGAGGAAGCCATCGATGACGGCACGATAGACTTTGCATTCCCGGAAGTTTGGGAAGACCCCATCGATCGTGAGGACGCACGTTTCGTCATCGATGAAGCACTCGAGATGCTCGAAGAAAAGCGAGAGCTCCGCCTCGCCATCATGAACAACGGTTCCAAGATCGAAGGCCCCTTCTTCGACGATGCACCGCGCGTCGGACAGGACTTCTCCTTCCATTATAAAGTTACCAATACCAATGCCGGCCACAATCTTCCCTCCGGCTCCCTCGGCGCCCAGCCTGAAATCTGGCTGAACGTCGCGATCACGGATCCCGATGGCAACAATGCCTGGGAGTCGGGCTATGTCGACAGCGCCGGCGACATGGCCGATCTCCACTCGCAGGATGTGGCCGCCGGCCTGATCGAGCATGATGATCAGCTCTTCAACCTGCAGACCAAATTCCTGACGACCAACGTCAAGGGAACCGATCGCGAAATGCCGTTACCGGTCAATCTGGACATCGACCAGATTCCCTTCATCCGGCCAAGTGCTGTACCGACGACGGTCTTGAACCATCCACCTTTCATTCGCATGGAAGGCCGAAGCCTGCCGCCGCTCAGCAGTCGTAAGGCCAGATACGACGTGCCGGCGGAGGTATTCGAGAAACCCGGTGCCTACCGCTTTTCCGTCCGGCTCCGATCGCGCGCCGAGCCTATCTACTTCATGCGATTCGTCAACGCGACCCGTGAGATGGAAAGAGCGATGAACGAGTGGATGATCGACATTCATCCCTATGCCGTCGAGCTGGATGTTCGGCCATGATGACGACGTTGCTCGACACGACCAGTCTGCGCCGCTCGGCCACCATGGCCTGCATTGGCACCCTGATCTTCGTCCATGGCGACTGGCTTGTCGAAAGTCGCGAGGCGATCGCCAGCCCGATCTACTGGGGCGCGACCGAGAACAGTGATCTCCACCTTCCACGGCCGCGCAATCAATCTGCCGATTCATCGAGATCGGCCTATGAGATAAGATTACCTTCCCGCCCGCCGACCTTCTCGCCCACTGAGTTGTCGAGGGCTCCGGCGGTCGATCCGTCTGGTATCGGCGTCGCTCCTGGCGAACCATCGGTGGAGGCGGCTGAGACCGAAGCCGATCAAGGTGATACGCCAGAAACGCCAGGGCCTGTGACACCTCGGGCCGTCGCCTACGATCGAGAGGCCTTCCGTTCCGACCCGGTCTATGCAAGCGAGGACTACGATCCAGAAGCTCAGGTCTTGATCTATGGCGGTAAGACAGAAGTGGTCGCCCAGAGACCGCTGCCGGAGCTTGGCCGGCCCTTCTACCAGGTCGGGCCGCTCGGACATGGTCTGAACCTCGCCGGCCGCAAGAACTTGCTGTTCCCACATTTCTACGGATTTGGTGACTGGCGTACCGCAGTTGCCTTCAATGACAACGGTGCCGACGAAAGTGCACAGATCGCGACCCGCCTCAATCTCGATCTCGACCTGGGCCTGACGGCGACGGAAAGGCTGCATGCCCTCTTCCGGCCTCTGCAGAAAGAGGGTGCGTTTACCCGCTGCGAGTTTGCCGGCGACGACAGCCTGCAGGACTGCGAACTCGAATTCGACCCAGACCCTCAGACCCTGTTCTTCGAAGGTGATCTCGCGGCAATCACGGCGGGGATCATCGATCGCCATCAGCGCTGGGACCTGCCAGTTACGGCAGGCTTTGTCCCCCTAATTTTCCAAAACGGCATCTGGGTCGAGGATGCGTTTATTGGTGGTGCTTTCTCGGTTCCTGCCCTGAACAGCCCGACATTGGACATTTCGAATGCCGATGTCACCATTTTCGGTGGCTTCGATCAGGTTAATGCCAATGGCGTGATTGATGCCAATGGGAACATCGCTAATTCCAACGTGAATCTATCCGGGATCGCAAGTTTCATCGAGATGCTGGAGGGCTATGTCGAAGCCGGATACGGCTATGTCGACGCCGAAGACTCGCTGAAAGACCAGGACTATCACAGTGCTACCGTAGCTTTCACTAGACGTTATGGTGGAAAGCTGTCCAACAGTCTGCGCCTTGTCGGAAGCTTCGGGCAGAACCGCAATCAAGGTGACGACCAGAACGGCTTGATGATTCTAGCCGAAAGCTCCCTGATTACCAGCAAGCCCTATACGCTTGTCCCTTATGGCAATTTTTTCGTCGGCCTTGATCGCCCGGTGCCTCTGGCGCGAGAAAACGGCATTCTCAAAAATACGGGCATCGCTTTCGAAAGCGATGCTCTCACAGGTTTTCCATTCCTGAATGATACCGGCCAGAATGCCTATGGCGGCGCCGTCGGCGTTCAGCATCTGTTTGATCTGGACCAGCAGATCGTGGTGGAGGTCGCTGCCGTCCGAAACCTTGAAGACGTCTCTGCAAGTTTCGAAGAAGTCGTTGGCAACCAGTATGCCCTGAGTGCGCGCTACCAGATCCCGCTGTCCAACGCCTGGATATTCAGATCGGACGCGATCTACGGCCTGCGCGAAAGCGAAGAGGATTTTGCCGGCATTCGTACTGAACTCCGCTTCAAATTCTAAGAGCCGAAGAATTATTTGGAAAAGGCATGTTAATTCAGGGTCTAGGCATTTTGGTCCTCTCCGCAATCCTGTGCCACGTTCTGGTATGGGTGGTTCGTCAGCGAGCGGAAGTCAGGGCCGTCGATCAAATCGCAACAGGTGAACTAACCTATCTTCAGCGGCTGACGGAAGAAGCGGAGGCTCGGGCCCGGACCCATATCGAGCGCACCAATCTACTCTGGGCTGGCTGGCGAAAGTTTCGTGTCCTCGCCGTCATGGATGAGACTGAAGCGGTCAAGTCGTTCTATTTGGCCCCCCATGACAAAAAACCGCTGCCGTCATTTCTTCCTGGCCAGCATGTTGCAGTTCAAGTCAAATCCCCCGATCGTCGCGACCCGATAATCCGTTGCTATTCGCTTTCCTGCGCGCCGAACGATGAATTCTACCGTATTTCAGTCAAACGCGAAGGACCATCGCCCGAAAGACCGGCCCAACCTGCCGGCCTCATGTCGAGCCATCTCCACAGCTCGCTTGAGGAAGGCGACTTCGTCGATGTGAAGTCGCCTTCTGGAGCGTTCTCACTCGATCTCAGCCAACACACGCCGATTGTCCTGATCGGTGGCGGCATCGGGATCACGCCGGTGTTCAGCATGCTCGATTCGGTCGTTGCACAAAGGTCCGGACGTGAGATCTGGTTCTTCTTGGGCGTGCGCAATCGTTCCGAACACGCGCTGCGGGTCCAACTCGAGGCCCTGGCCGATCGCTACGAGAATTTGCATCTCATGGTTTGCTATAGCGAACCGTCGAATGACTGCAAACTAGGTCGGGACTACCATCGTCATGGGTTCGTCTCGGTCGACCTGCTTCGCTCAATGCTTCCTTCCAACAACTACGATTTCTACTTCTGCGGGCCGCCCGGCATGATGAACTCACTGCACGAAGGACTGAGCGCGTGGGGGGTTCCCGCGGATCGCCTGCATTTCGAGGCTTTTGGCCCAGCGACGGTAGGCAAGAGCGTCAAACCATCCGTTGATTCTGAACGTTCGGAAAGCTTTCAGATCAAGTTCATGCGCTCCGACAAGACACTCAATTGGGAACCGACCGAAGGGTCACTTTTAGACCTTGCAGACCGGCATGGCATTTCTGTCGAAAGCGGCTGTCGATCCGGCAATTGCGGCACCTGCATGACAGCCATCCGGACCGGCGAGGTCGATTATCCCACGCCGCCCGGCGAGATGCCCGATGATGGAGCATGCCTCCTGTGCACTGCCATTCCCCGATCGGATCTCGAATTGGATGCTTGAAGACTTCGAACGTGCCATGATCGACGTTCGTTCATGATCGCCTGCCTGCAGTGGCAAGCACAATGAGGCGCTGCAGCGCCCTTGCTCCAAAGAGGCTACAGATCTGCTGCTATCATACGCAGATGGGCGGTTTTTACTGCTTTCCTTTGCGCGGTTGGATCCATCATTGCATCAGCATAGGCCGAGGAGCCAGCTGCAATGGTCGAACAGATTACTGGCGAGCTGGATGATCTCTCGACCTTCGATTATCTTAACCCTGGGCGTGTCACCGATCTATGTTCGGATGGCTCCCTCGTACTCATCTATTTTTGAACCGGCCAGCGTAAAAGAATTCTCGGTGGACAGGTCACAGTTCGCCAACATGAGAGCGGTGTTCAGGGGTCAGTTCGATTGAGCTGAAGTTCTGCCGGGTGCTGGCGGGATGATCGGCAGCTTCATCGCGACGACCGGCGAACCAGTGCGGGCATGGTCTTTCACGGTCAGGCTTCGATCGAAGTCATTGATCACCGTCATCACGCTTTGAGGCGTTCAGCAGATTTGATTGGCCTTCGATCATCGAGGTTCGATCAGCCTTGAATATCTTCCGCCTGCAGCAACCGAGCAAGACAGTCTATCTGAACAGTCTCGGGCTGTTCCTCGAGATCGCTAGAGCGTTTTTTAACCATATAGAATTGCGAGGGATTTCATTTTTGGCGATAGTCTGATTGAAGATATGGGCTGGTTGAGGAGGCAGCCTGTCCGGCGAAATCTCTTTCGATGGATCTGCGAGAGCGACTGATATCGGCTGTAGAAGGTGGGATGTCGCGCCGGTCGTCGGCGAGGCTTTTCAGCGTTGCAGCTTCGACCGCGATCAAATGGGTTGACAAAAAGCGACGTACCGGCAGCGTTGAACCCCAGGGTGATGAGATTGTGTCCTTGGGTGATGACACCGACCTCTCGTGTGCTGAGCTGGTCGGCCATGTCTGGCAAACCCATGGCCTGAAGGTGGCACCCAGCACCATCCGGCGTCTGCTCGACCGTCACGACATGACCTATAAAAAACCACACACGCCACCGAACAGCATCGGCCTGATGTCCTGTGCGGACGGCAAGCCTACAGCCCAGACTTCAATCCGATCGAAATGGCCTTCTCCACGTTCAAAGCCTTCCTCAAAATGACTGCGGGATCAAAACCAATAAAACTTCTCTATAAGCTGTCGGACAAGATCGCCAACGGATACCGTTGATGAAAAGGCGCATACTGACAGTCGTCTGAGGATGCTCGGTTCTATATGCGCTCCTTATTCAGACCGACGTTGCTCCCTGAAGCCAGACCAAGGTGGTAGATACGATACCGCCTTGGAGGGGCGAAATGAGCAAGCAGCCGCGTCGGCGTTTTTCGGCTGAAGATAGGGAGCAGTCGGTTGCACGGTTGTCGGAGGCTGGCGCGACGCACAGTAGTGTTGCAGCAGCGCTCGCGATCACACCGACGCCGTTGAAGACGTGGCGGCTTGAACTCGAGGCGGCGGGCTCGGCCGCGGCGATTGCGACGCAGAAGGAGGAGGTTAAGGTCTTGCGAAAAGCCTCGCCTTTTTTCGCGAAAGGGGCGTTGATGCCATGAGGACGAAATTCGCGTTCATCGCCGCCCACGCGCTTGAGCATGCCATCCGGTTCGTGTGCCGGGTCATCGATGTCACACGCAGCTGCTAATATACTTGGCGACGTGTCGCGGCCAGGAGGGCCGAGTGTGTTGCCCGGTGCGACAGTCTTGCCGCGCCGCGGATCCATGGCGAGCTTAGGGATTGCGGTTTTCATGTCTCGAAGCACAGGGCGGCCAAGCTCATGCAGGAGAAATGGATCCGTCCGCCGCGAGGCCAGAGCTGCACTCTTCGAAAACATCGAGATCTTCTACAATCGCCAACGGTGTCACTTGAGCATCGGCTACCGAAAGCCAGTCCAAGCAAGGATGGACATCAATATGGCAAAGGCTGCATTGATCAAAAACGCCCTGGTTCAGGATCAGGAAGTAATGCCAAACCTATACCATTATAGAGTCTAGGATCACCGTCTGGATCAGACTATATACCGATTGCTAGCAAATCGCCGAGAGTAAAACTAAGCGAGCTTGGACGCAAATGATCGAAGGGGGGCAAGCAAAGCTGCCTGGGTGAAACTCGGATGCAGAGGCCAAGTTCGTGGCCGCGCTGGAGTTAGCAGCCGTTCGTGGATCTCGCTATTTGGATGTCGATCGGGTGAAGCGATTGCCGGTGAATGAGTTTGTTGAGCGGGTCGAAGCGATCGATGCGCCAGGTGGAGCACCGAATCAGGCCGAGGCGACTGCATTGCATGGCACGCTGCACGAGCCTACCGACACGACCGAAAAGGCATTTGAGCTCTATTGGTGGCTCGCCAAAGATAAGATCTTCGGCAAGAGCAGAAGATCTACTGCATCGCTGGCGCAATCTCCGAATTAAGGCGGTTCGTAAATTCATCGGCGTGATCAGCGACAAGCCGATCGATCATCGCCTGCTTTCCGTGTGCAAACGCCGATCACAAATCAACTCGGGCTTGTGAATTTCGAAACGACACAAAACCTGTCAGCTCTGCAGAGCGACCGTGCGATGAGGAAGGGGAGCTTATCCTGGGCCTCGGCATAGAGACGTGTGACCACCAATGCGGGATCATTGGGCTCGGCTCCCAAGACGCTGGCGCTGGCGCTATCGAGGCTTGCGGCCTGGATGGTTTGAACGACCGATCGGGTTTCGTGGCCGAATCGGTCTCGAATGATCTCGGCGGCTGCTTTCTGCAAGTCTTCCAGCGCGTCGACCACCGGCTCCAGCAGGGCGTCCATCCAAAGGGTCACTAGCGCGATGGCGTGTCCCTTTGGGTCTAAGGTCTTTCTCAGCATCCGTACCTCGACGAACCGGCGGCCGGGGGAGCATCCGATGAGGTCGGCCAGCTCTTGATCCGCCTCGATGATGCGGTGGGCGAGGAGCACCCGGCGCGTCTCCTGGCCAAACGCGATGAGTTCGTCGATGGATTGGATGGTCTCAGCGAAGGCGGCACGGTCGGTGGCTGTCGTCACCTTGTATCCTTGCCCTTGCCGCGATGACACTACGCCGCGAGATTTCAGATCCTGCACCGCGTTTCGCACTGTGTAGCGGCTGACCCCATAGGCCTGCATCAACCGGCTTTCCGTGGGCAGGAGCCCGCCTACTGGATAGCGACCGCCTTCGATGTCACGCATGAGCTGATCGGCGATCAGGCGGTATTTCGGCTTCGTGCCCGTCATCGGTCTAGCAGTACGGCCATGTCGGGTGGTTCAACGGCCCCACTCCATCGGCGTTCGCCGATTACAGCCGCATTCCATGGACCTAGGCAAAGACGGTCAACGTCGCTGAGGTGGCCATGCCACATATTGCCACTAGATCAATCCCTTCTCGTGGAACGCTTCGATGTCGGCTTTGGAATAGCCGACGCTCATCAGGATGGCGTTTGTATCCTGGCCCATGGGTGGGCAGGCGCGGGCGGCGGTTTCGCCGCCGCTTCGAATCGGCGAGCGCAGCAGATCGAAGGCTTCGCCGCTCTTCAGATGGACCGGTTCGATCTTGCCCGAGTGGTGCAGATCGGGGTCCTCCAGCGCTTCGCGCGGGGTGCGCACCGGGGCGATGGGTATTTTGCCTTGCAGACGGCCAAGCCATGTAGCGGTAGAGGCTTTGGAGAGCGCAGCATCCAGAATTGCCGTCAGCTCATCCCGCCTTGCCAAGCGTTCGCGAAAGCTCGCATAACGCGGGTCCTCGGCCAAGTCACTCCGTCCGATCGCATCGCAGAGCGGAGGCCAGAACGTCTCCTTGTTGCACATCAAATAGATCCAGCCGTCTGCGGTGCGATAGAGCTGACAGGGCACCAGCGAAGCATGGGCCGAGCGTGCGACGCGGGCTGGATCGTAGTCCGCGTTCAAGCACCAGGCGCTGAGATAGCTGAGATTATAAAGAGCAGTGTCGTAAAGATTGACGTCGATGTCGCGCCCGACACCGGTTGCCCGGGCCGCGAGCACACCGGACAAAAGACCGAGCGCCATATAGGTCCCGGCCATGAAGTCGACGACCGAAAGGCCCATTCGGGCAGGCGGCGTATCCGGTTCGCCGCACATGTGAAAATAGCCAGCCTCGGCCTGCATCAGGAAATCATAGCCCGGCCAATCACGCCTCTCGCCGTCGCGACCGTAGGCGGAGCAATGGGCGGCGACGATGGCAGGGTTGGCAGGCTTGAGCGCGTCATAGGTGAGGCCGAGCTTTTCCGGCACGTCGCCGCGCAGATTGTTGGCGACCGCATCCGCCGTCGCCACCAGCCGCTCGAAGATGCCGCGCCCCTCTCCGTCGCCGAGGTCGAGAGTGAGGCTCTTCTTGTTGCGATTGACGGACTGGAAGAACAGGCTGCCCTCGTCGCCCTCGGCACCTTCGGTGAAATAGGGGCCAAGCGTTCGTGCATAGTCGCCGCCCAGTCGCCGGTTCTCGATCTTGACCACCTCCGCGCCCAGGTCGGCCAGATGCTGCGTGCCGAAGGGGCCTGCCCCATATTGCTCGACCGCCAGAACCCGCAGCCCGAGGAGCGGCGGCGCCATGTTACGCCATCCTTTCGCGGATCGCATCGACCACCGAATGCCCCCGCTTCGTGGCGAAGAATGAGCGTGTCATGTGCAGGACAGGCTCGCCATTCTGGTTCTTGCCGGAATGACGCACCCGGACGATGCCGGCGGCAGGGCGCGATTTCGACTCGCGTTTGCCCAGCACCTCGGTTTCGGCATAGAGCGTGTCGCCGACGAAGACGGGTGCAGGCAGCTTGATCTCCTCCCAGCCGAGATTGGCGATCGCCTTTTGACTGGTGGAGGACACCGCCATACCGGCGATCAGCGCCAGGGTGTAGGTGGAATTCACCAGCGGCTTGCCGAATTCGGTGTGGCTTGCGTAGTTCAGATCGAAATGCACGGGATGGGTGTTCATGGTCAGGTTGGTGAACCAGATGTTGTCCGTTTCGGTGATCGTCCGGCCTGGCCAGTGCTCGTAGATGTCACCCACTTCGAAATCCTCGAAGGCGAGGCCGGGATCCTCGCGAAATCTCTGTCCTTCGACATGCGTCAATCCGTTCAGCCGGCGGCTCATTCCACTCTCCCATCGATCTCGATTAGTCGTCGTGCTCGTGCGAGCACCGGCGCGTCCACCATCTTTCCTTTGAAGGCGAAGGCGCCGCCGCCTGCCGCCTTCGAGGCTTCGAGCAAGGCGGCGGCGGCGGCGATCTCCTCGTCGCTCGGCGAGAACACGCGGTTGATCGGTCCGACCTGATCGGGATGAATAGCGATCTTGCCGGAAAATCCCATCGACTTGACCAGCTCGGCCTCGGCAATCAGTCCGGCAGGGCTTTTGAAGTCCAGCCAGACGCCGTCAAGCGCCGGAATGCCGGCGAGCGCGGCGGCGTTGACCACCTGTGCGCGGCCGAAGGCCAGTGACGGCTCGCTCATCATGCCACCGGTCTCGGCGAGGTGGTCGGCGGAGCCATAGGCGAGGACTGCTTCCTTCGGCGCTGACGCCGCGATCTTGCTCGCTTCGGCAAGGCCCAGGGCGGATTCGAGCGTGATCAGGATAACCGGACTCCGGCCAAGCGAGGCGGTGAGTGCGATGAGTTGCGCGACCTCGGCGGCGCTTTCCACCTTGGGCAGGATCAGCAGCCCCGGCCAGACCGGCCAGTCCAGCATCCTGGCCATGTCGCGGATGCCGTCCGGCAGGCTCAGGCGATTGATCCGAACCGCTATCCGGTCGGCATTGGCAGCCATGCGCGTTTCAGCGAATTCAGCCAACGCTTGTCGCGCGGCCGTCTTGTCGCCAGGCCCCACACCGTCTTCGAGATCGAGCGCTACCCAATCTGCGCCCGAAGCCAACGCCTTTTCTAACCGATCGAGACGGGTGGCGGGTGTGAAGAGGATGCTGCGAAACGGCATCCGGATGATCCTCCAATTTATAGGGTTGTCCGTATAAATCTTATGGATTAGGCTCGATTGTCAAGCATAGATGGCCGTCGCGATGGAATGCCGAAGCAAAGACCAAACGGGAGGATAGGATGATGAGGACATCGAGAATGGCCGCGGCCGGGGCGCTGATGATGGCCGTCGCTACACCGCTGAAGGCGGAAGAAATTCCTTTCCGTATCACGCTCAACACCGGCCCGAACCATGTGCGCAACATCGCACTCGAGGGTTTCGTGAGCGAGCTTGCCGGCCGTACCGAGGGCAAGCTTGACGTGCAGGTCTTTCCGTCGGGACAGCTGTTCAAGGGGCCGGACGTGCCCAAGGCCCTGGCCCAGGGTTCCGTCGAGATGGGCGTGCCGATCATCCTTTATATCAGCCGCGTCGTGCCGAATGCAGGCTTGCTGGACCTGCCCATGTTCTACGGTCGCTCGGCCGAGGAGGTCCATGCGGTGATGGACGGGCAGGTTGGGGCCGAACTCAATGCCGAAATCGAGGAAACGCTCGGCGTCAAGGTGATTGGCCCAAATCTTGACCTTGGCCACGGCTCGATCTTCACCACCGAGACACCGGCGACGTCGCTTGCCGCCCTCGACGGGCTGAAGCTGCGCGTGCCCGGAAGTCCGGCCGCCAAGGTTCGCTATGACAGCTTGGGCGTCGAATCGATTTCGATCAGCTTCGCCGACGTGCCGATCGCGCTCGCGCAAGAGAGCATCGACGGGCTGATGACCACCCATGAGACCGTGCGCAGCGCGAAGCTCTGGGAGTCGGGCCTGAAATACGCGATCGACACCCAGGGCACCTTCCTGCAATACGTGCCGATGGTCGGCAAGCCCACCTGGGACAAGCTCGGCCCGGAGCTGCAGCAGATCGTCGTCGACACCTGGGCCGAGACGGTTGGCGGTGCCCGAGCGCTCGCGGCGGAACGTCAGGCCAGCGCCCGCGAGGAAGGGATCAGCAGCGGGATCGAGACCGTCCAGGCCGAGGACGAGGAGCTTTCGGCATTTCGGGCCAAGTTGATGGCGCAGCAGCCGGACATCATCGAAGCGGTGCGTATCGATCCCGACTTCGCCGCACGCGCCGAAGCGGCCTTGGGCGAATGAACGGTCGCGCGGCGATCAGCCCAACCTGAAAACAGAACCGCCCATGGGAAAATCGATCGAGAGCTATGCCGGCAGCGCCATCGTCCTGGTGGCGCTGCTGCTGTTTCTACTCGGCATGGTGTTTCGCCTTGCCTCGATCCCGCTTGGCGGCGGCTGGATTACCGAGGTCACGATCTATCTTGTCGCTTGGGGCCTACTGCTTTCCGCCGCCGGGTGCGTCGCCCATGGCGAGCATGTGCGTGCGGATTTTTTTCTTCGCATGATCGGCCCGCGCTTTCGCTACGCCGCCGAGTTGCTCGCAGCACTCGCGGGACTTGCCTTTTGCACGGCGCTCGCCTGGTTCGGCTTCCAGGTCGTCGCCTTCGCGCTCGCCTGGGACGAACGTGGGCCCTCCTATCTGCAGATCCCGACAGCATGGTTCTATGCAGCCTTGCCGGTCTCGATGGTCGCCTGCAGCCTTCGCTATGCCGTCGAACTGATGATGCTGGTCCGACGCGGCCTGGCTCTGCCCGAGTCCGAGCGCTGAGATGCTGATTGCCGTGTTCGCAGCCCTGCTGGCGCTGCTTTTTCTCGGCCTGCCGATCTTCGCCGCTCTTGGCGGATTGTCCCTGGCGCTGCTGCTCTTCGGCCACACCCCCGGCATTTCGGTCGCCCAGGTCGCGATCGACAAGCTGAATGGCGAAACTCTCCTCGCCGTGCCTTTCTTCGTGATCGCCGCCCAATTCATGGAGCGCGGCGGCATCGCCAAAAGCTTGATCGACATGGCCGAAGCCTGGCTCGGCTGGCTGCGCGGCGGCTTGGGGCTTACCTGTGTCGGCGCGACCACGGTGTTCGCCGCGGTGTCGGGATCGTCGGTGGCGACAGCGCTGGCCATGGCGACGATCCTTGTGCCGGCCATGCTGGCGCGCGGCTATGACCGCCCCTTCGCGCTCGGCGTGGTTGGCGCTTCGGGCACGCTCGGCATCCTGATCCCGCCCTCGATCATTCTGGTGATCTACGGGCTGATCGCCGAGGTGTCGATTCCGCGTCTATTCCTCGCAGGCGTTGTTCCTGGCCTGCTCCAGGGCCTGCTGTTCGCTGTCTTCATCATGGCCTATGCGCAGCTCAAAGTCCTGCCGCGTCGCGACCCGCCGGGTTTCATGGCTTTTATCGAGGCCAATCTGCTGGCCTTGCCGGCGCTGCTTATTCCCTTGGTGATCTTCGTCGGCATCTATGGCGGCTACGCCACCATCGCCGAAGCCGCCGGCCTCGCCGCCCTGCTTTCGATCATCGTCAGCCTTACGGTCTATCGCGGCTGCGGCTGGCGGGACGTCCTCCCGGTCACCGCGATCGCCATGCGGCGCTCGGCCGCGATCATCACGATCGTGATCGCCGCTTTGCTTTTCGGGCATTGGCTCACCGAAACCCGCATGCCGGCAAGGCTGGTGGAATTCGTCACCACGATCGAACTCGAGGCCTGGCAGTTTCTGCTGTTCATGAACCTCGCCATGCTACTCCTCGGAACGGTACTCGAGGGCCTCTCGATCGTCCTGATCACGGTTCCGCTGGTGCTGCCGCTCTTTTCGCATTTCAACATCGATCCGGTGCATTACGCCATCATCGTGGCGATCAATATCGAAATGGCGATGCTGACCCCGCCGGTCGGCCTCAACCTCTTCGTCCTGTCCGGTGTGGCCAAGGCGCCGTTATCGGAGGTCATCCGCGGCATTCTCCCCTTCCTGGCGCTCATGGTCATCCTCCTCCTCTCGGTGACCTTCATCCCCGCCCTGTCCCTGACGTTGCCTGGCCTGGTTTTCGGCTAGACGGGTCGGTATCCAGATCACCCCGGCCAAGGAATGAAGTTTCGTAGAGGGGGCGTTGAGCAGCCTCTTTCAGACGGTGAAGATAAGTAAGCTTTCGCGGACGGCCGTCTGATCTCAAGCCTTTTTCTCGTAGGCCATGATGCGTTCGATGACGTCGGGGTCGCATTGTCTATCGATCAGGAACTGACGGATGCCCCCATTCCAGGTTCGGACGTCGGCGAGAAACTCTTGGGGTGCGTGCAACGGGTGCCGATCATCGACAAACTAAAGAGCTATGGCGTGGTGAAGCAAGAGATCATGCCAAGCGTTGAGCACCGTCAGTATAAAGGTCTGAACAACCGGGCTAAAAACTCCCATCTGCCGACCCGCAAGCGCGAACAGGTCATGCAACGCTTCAAATTACCGAAACAGGCCCAGCGATTTCTCGCCGTTCATGAGCCTGCCTCTAACCTGGTTCAATCAACAGGAATGTGTTGGGTTGAGAAGGGGTGGGGGCGACGAAGCGCCTCAGCGGTGCCACTACGAAATCAACCATGGATTGAGCCAAGTGAACATCCGAACTCCTTCGCTCATAGACACTGTGAAGGCTCGATATTCTGAGAGCTGCGGTTCGGTTGACGGATTGGATCAAGTGCTCAGATTCCATGACCTAGCCTCGTTTTGTCGGTGATTTCGAGGAGTTTTTGCTTAAATCCATATTCTGGTCTGTATGATTGGTCACAAGTCATGAGATCAATGCGCAGCTTTAAATCTCTGCTGATGCTCTCGTTGCCCCTCTGCAACTCTCATACCTTTCGTGAAAGTAGAAAGCGGTCAGGGTGTCTGCAAACAACTCCCAAGCATGTGCCGGTAGAAGATGGAATCCAAATTCAGGCACGGAGGCGAAAAGAACCTAATTCGCAACAAGGTCATAGAAGTGAGACGCAAAACTACCGAACTGTGCCGTAAGACGACTATGGCCATATGTTCGGGCTGCAATCATGAGTCGTATCGTCCCTTCAAGAACTTTGCCAAATAGCCGCCCCAGAGAGCATGACCGCGCTCGTTGAGATGCGCTGTGTCGGCTGCCGTGGTGGCAATATGGTCGCGCAGGCCAATGTTTCGCGCATAGGCGGCGACCCCTTCGATGACCTCGAAGCCCGCCTCTTCGGCGACGGCGCGAAAACTTTGGCCATCACGTTCTTGCTGTTCGCTGCCGGCTTCCGGCTGACAGTTGAAAGCAAATCGTTTCGTGGATGCCGGAAGGTCTGCCGCCAATCGCTCGAGAAGATCGGCGGTTATCGCCATGTCGTCTGCCCTTCGCTTGGCCAGTTCATTGTGTTGCCACTGGTTGTAGTAGTCATTTCCATTCCGTGCATAACGCAGCCGCTGCAGCCGGCCATCCAGGAACCGAAAGGCGAGCGAACTCGACATCAGGCGGCGATAAATTCCGTCGGGGGCATAGGCATAACGGATGCTGCCATCTTGCCAGTAGGGCCGGGTCTTTTGGCTTTCAACCACTGACATTGCCTCTGAGGCCATCGAATTATTGACGAAATCATTGGAACAAAACTGCAATATATAGATATCTGGCTGAACGTGTTTCAGAAGGTCCTTGGTCTTCAGCCATTCCTGCAGCGTGCCGTAGCCGCCGACCCCATAGGCAAAAACCTCGATATCCATCTGGCTTTCGAGTACCGCGTAGTAGGTCTTGTCGTTGGAGACTTCCTGAGCGTCAGTGAACGAATCACCGACGATCATCACCTTCGGACGAGAAGATGACGGGTCACCCCAAAGCCGGGAACCGAATTCATTGGTGCTATAGTCCACCCGGTATTCGACACCATCACTGTCGATCAGGGATTTGGTTTTAAGTCGACAGTCGCCTGCAAGATCCCAGCCAAGTGTGGGCTGGTGATGGAGGCAGCTCCCGCCCCAGCGGCCGTGTTTTTGATAGTTGAGCAGATGCGCAGCGGCTTCCAGCGTTAGTGCTAGAAGCAAAACCGTCGCAACGGTTATCAAAAGGCCGATGCCGATGTTTCTGATGCGATCGGTCGGCGAGCGGTCCGTCTTTGTTTCTGTCCCCGACATTGCCGCCAGTCCTTATGCACAAGTTGCTTGGTCAAGAGATAGAAACAGCGACCACCGTCAAGAAGGTGGCGACCTTTTCGCCCTGCCGTTCATGGGGATGCAATTCTGACCGCAAGGCACTGCGGACGGCTTCAAGATCAATCCGGTCCTCGACCAAGACCAAGGGACAAAAGGCATGAGCAACGGTGAGCCTATCGCACAAAAAAATAATGATGTGAATGAGCGGGGAGGCTTGCCGCCTATCCATTGCGAGGCAGGTATGACCACACGCCAGCTCCTGAACCATACACCGAACCGTTCGAGGCGTTTCAGGTAAAGCAGTGTGGACGACGCGGCTAAAGACCAGGCAAGCTATACCAGTTTGGAACCGCCAAGCCTCCCATTTCATGGCAAGGGTCTACACCCGCTTCGGTTCTGTCGAAAATCTGCGAATGGCGATGGCCGTTGCCGCGATGTGGTTCATGGCCTCGAAGCTTGTGTTAGTTTGGTCGTAACAAGTTCGAAGTTATGTTATTCAGCGCGGCGATTTATTGCCCTGCGGCTTGAAGCACAATTGTCGGGTCTTGGAGATCAATGAACTCCAGGGCTGACAAAATGAATTGGGCGCCGATCAGTCATCCAAGGAGTGAGAAAACTGACCTGCGACCGGAAGGCAGCATAAATG
>JBPCVQ010000296.1:0-8534 GCA_051010395.1 Geminicoccaceae bacterium
GAAATTTGAATAGGCTCGGAATGGAGGCTCCCCGCAGCCATTTCTTCGCCACGCTGGACGTCATTTTCCGGATCACGCGACCTCTCGAGAAAGAGAAGCCCTTCATTCGGTGTGGGGTGATCGACGCCTATGCGCCGATGACGAAAGCTGCCCGATATGCCGAGCCCAATAAGCACGCGAACAGCCCCTTATCCGCTCCGGCTCCGAGAAGCCCGCTCTCGTTCTATCACCCAGCTGTGATTTGTGATAAATGGCACATCAGAATGAGACAGATTCAAACTAAGCTTGCCCAATCGAATCGTGTATCTCCTTTAAAGCGAAAGAATAGGGCGTGAAATGAAGAAACATCTTGATTGGGACGGCTATCGCTTTTTGTTGGGGGTTGTCTATCATGGCGGTCTGATCAAAGCTTCGCAGGCTCTTAGCGTCAGCCAGCCGACTGTTGGCCGCAAGATCAAACAGCTTGAGGATCAGCTCGGAACACGAATCTTTGATCGGAAGCCGGAAGGCTATTGCCTGACCGAAGAAGGGCGCCGCGTTGTTGCGGGCGCCGAAGCCATGGCGCGGCATGCCAAGGCGATCGAGCAGGACTTCAGCGGCTGCGACAGCCGGCTTGAAGGATGTGTCGCCATCACGCTGACCGAGACGATGGCCCAATCGATCCTATTGCCTGAACTGGCCGCATTTCGCAGCGAATATCCGGAGATCGAGCTACAGCTGCAAACCAGCAATAAAAAGCTCGACCTCAACCGACAGGAGTCCCAAGTCGCCATTCGCGTAGGCGATCCTGGCGCCGACACGCTCTACGGCAATGTGGTCGGACAAATGTCCTATGGGCTCTATGGCGCTCAAAGCTATCTCGATCGATATGGACGGCCCGAGAGCGTCGAGATGCTCGCCGCGCACGCCCTGATCGATACCCATGGCGAGATTGAGCACCTGCCTCAGGCTCGGCATCTGCGCGAGTTGATGCCATCGGCTTCGAAGGCTCTGTGCTGCACAAGTGTTCTTGGACAGTACCAGGCCATGCTGGCAGGCCTGGGCCTGACCACGCTTCCCCACTATGTCGTCGCAGCAAACCCTGGCCTCTACGACCACCTGCTCGAGAAGGATTTCGGTGGAACAAAGGATGTCTGGCTGTTGACCAACAGCGACGTCCGCCAGACGAAAAGGGTGCGCGCTGTCATGGGTTTTCTGAAGCAGGTCTTGCGAAAAAACCTCAATATGCCAACAGATGGTCCATGTGAAATTGCCCTTCGCTCCAAACTTCCTGTGGAAACGGCATCATTATTGTCCGAGCATCTGAAGAGCACCCTTTGCTAGGGCATCGATCCAAACAGACCGATCAGGTCTGATTGGAAAAATTGGCGCAAAACCAACAACCGCATCTCAAGCCGACTCTGAATGACCCGAGCGTCAATGCCTTCGTTGGAGGAGGCCGTGCTGATGCATACGCATGATCCTGCCGTCGATTAAGGCCTCTTCGCATTAAGGCTCGGCGGCCACAATCGCAAAAATCGACTTCCCTCCCCTTCTCACACCAGGGTCCACGATCATCAAGACCCGGGCGTATGCAACGCCTGCCAGCCGCTGACCAAGCGAATGACAACGCGAAGCGGGTCCAGCCCATAGGCTGGTGCCTTACGACATCTGAGATATCATACGTCGCTTCGTTCAACGTCGCGTTGACGAGATCGGTTCGGCAGCTCCCTCTTCCACACGGCCGAGTATTTCGAATTGAGGGCACCCGGCTGCCTTTCATGGCAACACATCCGATCTATTACGCAGTCATCACCTTGAAACCCAGGTCATATCCATGCGTGATGGCGAGTGTAAAACTCCGCCCAGCTCGCCCTGCCGAAAGCCTCTAATGGTCTCCGCCGCCACATCCCCTCCCGGATTTACGACACTGGTGCTGCTTACAGGGCTCTCGGTTCTGACGCTGAACATGTTTTTGCCGTCACTGCCAGCCATCGCTTCGGATCTGGAAGCGACCTATGCGCTGGCCAGCCTGTCGATTTCCGGCTATCTGGCGATGACGGCCATCCTACAACTCATCATAGGCCCCTTGTCCGACCGCTGCGGTCGCCGTCCTGTGCTCCTGATCTGCATGGCCCTGTTCACGCTCGCATCGCTTGGATGCATGTTGGCGACGAACATTTGGACCTTCTTCACTTTTCGGGTCGTTCAGGGTGCGGTCATTGCTGGTTACACGCTCTCTCTCGCGGTGATCCGGGACACGACGTCCCCGCAAAGGGCAGCAAGCCTGATCGGCTATGTCAGTATGGCGATGGCGGCAGCGCCGATGATCGGGCCGATGATCGGCGGCGTCTTGGACGAGCTGTTCGGCTGGCGTGCAAGTTTTCTCACCCTCATCATCCTTGGTGCCGTGGCACTTGCCGTGTGCTGGTCCGATCTCGGCGAGACCAATAGGTCGCCATCGGGTACGCTGATGGCGCAAATCGGAACCTACCCCGACCTGGTTCGCTCAAAGCGATTTTGGGGATATGCACTCTGCATGACCTTCTCAACGGGTGCGTTCTATTCATTTCTGGCAGGCGCGCCGCTGGTCGCAGAGACCTTCTTCGACATGCCACCATCATTGCTCGGTTTCTACATGGGCACCATCACCGCAGGGTTCATGTTGGGCAGCTTTCTTGCCGGCCGCTATGCGCAGTACTACACGCTGGCCACGATGATGATCGCAGGACGTATCCTAGCCTGCGTCGGGCTGACCGCGGGATTGGCGCTCCATGCGGCTGGGACCGTCAATGTTGCCTCCTTCTTCGGCGCAACTGTTTTCCTCGGTTTCGGCAACGGTCTGACCATACCGAGCAGCAATGCAGGCGCACTTTCCGTGCTTCCCCATCTGACGGGCAGTGCTGCGGGGCTGGCGGGAGCGCTTGCGGTCAGCGGCGGCGCCCTCTTGATGACGATCACCAGCTCGATCCTGACCGAACAAAACGCCGCCTATGCTGAGTTGGGAATGATGCTGCTTTGCGCCTTCGTCGGCTTGATCGCAGCGCTCCATGTCCGTCGATTGGATCAGAATGATGCATGAGGCTCGGCACGCGGAAGACGTTGTCGTCTTCATTTGGCACCTGAACGGGGAAAACCGATGATGATCTATGGCAGCGATGATATCGCAGGTCATCTGCACGCGCTTGGCATTGAACCTGGGGATGGTGTCTTCGTCCACAGCTCGCTCAGCCAAATCGGCCATGTTATCGGCGGGCCGAGGGGGCTGATCGAGGCGCTCGTCAAGGCTGTTGGACATAACGGGTTGATCGGCATGCCTGGCTTCAGCAAGGACGCATATGACCCGGTCGAGTTGCTGGGCTTGAACGTCGCCCAGGCGCGGCGCCAGGCTATCCGGGAGCAAGTGCCAGGCTTCGATCCCGTGAAATCGGATGTGCGCGGGAATGGTGCCGTGGCCGAGGCGTTCAGAAGCTGGCCCGGTGTCATGCGCAGTCCTCATCCGACCAGCTCCGTCTTGCTGCTTGGGCCGGACGCCGAAGCCATCGCCGCCGCCCATGATCCCCACGGTTGGGCGACGGGGCCCGAAACGCCCTGGGGCCGATTGCGTGAGCGCGACGCCATGAAGATTCTTCTGATCGGTGTGGGGTGGAATCGATGCTCAGCGCTGCATGCCGCCGAAAGCATCGCCGATCACAAGCGAACCAAAATCCGACGATTCAAGAACGGTCAGGGCGCCGACGCGACATGGATCGAAGCGCCGGATGTCGCCGATGATCTCGACACCCTGTTTCCGCTCGTGGGTGCTGCCTGGGAAGAGGCAGGTAGTGTGAAGACTGGGAAAATCGGAGAAGCCGATAGCAAACTCACGGACTACAAACCTCTTCTGGCGTTCGCGAGCCAATGGATAAGCGAGCGCAATTTGGAGAGTGTCGCCGCATCTCGGGATGGGCTACCATGACCCACATTGCGCTGCTGGAGACGGCGGGCAAATCCGTGGCCGGAGCTTCTGAGTTCAGCTTCCTCCACCGAACCCTGGCGTATGTGCGGCCCTGCCCCAGAATCCGGACACAATCGGCTCTTCAGGCGGCCACATCCTTCTTTCCGAGGATGCGGTCGATCAGGCCCCAATCCCGTGCTTCCTCCGCTGTCATGAAACAGTCCCGATCCAGCGTCGCCTCGACATCCGCATAGCTGCGGTTGCAATGCTCCGCGTAGAGCCGGGTAAGACGGTGCTTGGTTTTTTGGGTCTCTTCAGCCTGGATCAGAATGTCGGAGGCCTGCCCTTGGAAGCCGCCCAGTGGCTGATGGACATGCAAGCTGGCATTGGGGAGAGCCGCGCGTTCACCGGGCTCACCGGCCATCAATAGTAAGGACCCCATGGAGCGGGCCGTGCCTAAGCATAAAGTATGCACGGGTGCCTTGATGTGCTGCATCGTGTCGTACATGGCGAGACCACTGGTGACCATGCCGCCTGGCGAGTTGATATAGAGATGGATCGGCTTTTCCGGATTTTCCGCTTCGAGAAAAAGTAACTGCGCGCAGACGAGGACTGAAACGGCGTCGTTGACCTCGCCGTTGAGAAAGACGATCCGCTCGCGCAGAAGGCGGGAGTAGATGTCGAAAGACCGTTCTCCCAAGCTCGACTGTTCGACGACCATGGGGACGAGTTGCATCGCTTCGCGCATGGCGAACTCCTTGTCTTCCAGACGTTGCGGGATAAATGAGGTGTCAGGCGGCGCGCATAAGAGGGCGCCCGTTGTTGTTGGCGGGCGGGCCAAGGCCCGACTGCAGCCGTGCGTCCGTCAATCGGTGGACAATCCTGAGTAACGTGCCGTCATTGGCTCCGGGCCAGATTTCGAACGTCACCAAGCTCCTGAAGAAAGGTGGGACGTCGTCCTGCATGCGATAGCGGACCTCCCGTCCCGGAACCGATTCAACTGGTTCGGGATCGGCGAGCACATTATCGGGCAGCCACTTTCTGCGGAACTCTGCAAGATGCATCGCCCGCCAGACTTTCTCCGGTGGGGCCTCGAGCTCGACTTCGAACACCAGCTCCTCCATCCGATTTTCTGTGTCCCTGTCGCTCATGGCTCCATGTCCTCCAGCAAACCGTTCAGAGCCTCAATGCGTGCCGGCCAGTAGGCGCGATATTTCGCAAGCCATTGAGCGATGTGCGTCAGCCCGTCCGGATCGACCTCGTAATTGACGAAGCGCCCCTGGCGCTGCTCGCGCACCAGGCCTGCCGTGCGCAACACCGAAAGATGCTGGGACATGGCGGGCTGGCTAATCTCGATGCCCTGACGAAGCGCGCTGGCGTTCATGCTGCCGGCCGCCAGCTTTTCGAAGATGGCGCGACGGGTCGGATCGGCCAGTGCTTTGAAGATGTTGCTCTCGATCATGACATTAGATAAGCATGCACTTATCTGTTATGCAAGCACAATTGCCCGCCCTCAGGCATTTCCCTTGGTCGGCCGTGTCTTGCGGCGGGTGAATACATAGGCCCCCATGGAAATTCGGCGATAACGGACCGGGTCCTTTAATTTTTCTGCGTGGCTAGCCCCTTCGTGCTCGGGCCAGGGCTGTTCAACGCTGACTACAGTCCCTTGGCGCAGGGTAAAAGTTCCTCGATCGCCCCTTCGTCTACAGCGCGCATGAGCGGCTAAACAGCGTCCGCAGCACCGCGCCTTGGCGGCTATCCCTGTCCACTCGATCGATGAGTCGCCGAGAACATAGTCAGTGTGTCGATACAGTCTATACTTAGCAAGCGAAAAATAACATTTTTGTGATCACATCATCTTTTTTATTGTTGGGAATTTTTCCCATTATATATTCTTGTTGTAACAGCATGAGAAACTCGTCATTTCATCATCAGGCAGCCTTTCTGGGAGTTGTCCATGGAAGAGGTAGGGGTTAGCAATGCGGTGAGATCGCAAGATCTGCCGCCAGCGGTTTTTGTCGAGTCAGCGACCCTAGCGCATCCCTTCATTCCGATTGCCCACCAACTAGACCTGCGGCAGCGAATGCTTTTCGCTGCGTTCGGCAGTGGTCCAAGGGTGGCACCACGGCATCTCTGTTTGCATCACGCATTCGAGGAGCAAGCCAAGGTCAGGCCGGACGCCGTGGCCGTCGAGCATGCAGGGCGATCCATCACCTATGGACAATTGAATAGGCAGGCGACCACCATTGCCGCTCACCTGGTCGAGAACGGCGTTGCGCCGGGCGATGCCGTCGGCTTGTTTCTCCGTCGATCGATCCCCATGGTGGTTGGCATCCTCGCCGTCTTGAAAGTTGGCGGCGCCTATGTGCCACAGGATGCCAAGATCGTACCTGCAAAGCAGCTTCGTCAGGTGTTGAAGCAGTCTCGAGCACAGGTCGTTCTGACCACTACGCAACATGCTCCTGCAATCCCATCGGATGACGCCCTCCCAGTCGACATCGAACGCTTGCTCGACGAGACCGCAGACAAAAGCCTATCTCTGCAATCCACCGCTCCAGCCCTGCCTGACGACCGCTGCTTCATCCTCTTTACGTCAGGCACGACCGGCAAGCCGAATGGCGTCCAGGTCACCCATCGCAATGTTGCCAACATCCTGCTGACGTCGCCCGGCGATCTCGGCGTGAGACCGGGCCTTCGCGTCGCGCAGCTGCTCAATATCGGCTTCGACATGGCGGCCTGGGAAATTTTCGGTTGCCTCTGCAATGGCGGAACGCTCCTGATCCGCGGAGATGACATGACCGATACGGCAAGCCGGGCCGATGTGATCATCGCAACGCCGAGCATCCTCGGCGCGATCGATGCCAATCACTGCCGGAACGTCAAGTCGGTCGCTGTGGCCGGCGAGCCCTGCCCGCGCCCACTCGCCGACAAATGGGCGGCTTTTTCCACCTTCTACAATTGCTGCGGACCGACCGAAACCACGATCGTCAACACCATGCAGCGGCACGACCCGCAAGCGGAGAGGCTGACCATTGGCCGCCCGATACCCAACAACACGGTCTATATTCTCGATGAGAATCTAAAACCGGCCCCGATCGGCGAGGTCGGTTTGATGTGGGCCGGCGGCGATTGCGTCACAGCGGGATATGTCGGCAATGATGCGCTCACTCGGGAGCGCTACCAGCCTGATCCCTTCCTCGGCAAGGGGCGCATGATGTTCAACACGCGCGACCTCGGCCGCTGGACGCCGAATGGCGAACTCGAGCATCTCGGCCGGATCGACGATCAGGTCAAGGTCCGCGGTTTTCGGGTCGAACTCGATTCGGTCTCAACGATCCTGGAGACGGTCGACGGTTGCGAAAAGGCGGTGACGTTGAAATATGACGACCGCCATCTGGTCGCCTTCGTCTCACCCGGCGAGGTTGACATAGATCAGGCCTTTCAAGCCATCGAGACGGCCCTTCCCTACTATTGCAAGCCTCTCATGATCATCGGCATGGATGATTGGCCTCGAACCAGTCGCGGCAAGGTCGATAGGCGCCGATTGATGGGTTTGGCCATCGCGCAACGCCCCGGACGATCCAATGGATCCGCAGAGGGCGTCCAATGACGGAAGCCGCCTCCGCCAAAGCCGTTTTCGCTGCCAATGCCGATCTGGTGCTTCAACAGGGCGAATTGACCGAAAGCCTGCCAGCACCGGTCTCTCTTCGTGAGCCGGCAAAGGCGGTCGCGGAACATTCGACAAGCCCAAGCCTCTACCGGCGCCTAATGGCTGATCCGCGCTTTTCCCAATATTATCGGCTGGGTACAGCAGTTCTGGCGATCAATCTGATCATTTTTCTCCATGGGATCTTCCAGGCTGGCTGGTGGCAGCCAGGCGGAATCGCACTCAGCACGCTTTCCACCCTGGTGGTCGCGAATTTCGCGCTGTCGATCCTGGTGCGTAGTCAATATGTCATCAATAGCCTTTTTTGGTTGGCGACCAGACCGTCGATCCGCTGGCCTCTTTCAATTCGATGGGCCTGCGGCAAGGTCTATCATCACGGCGGTGTTCATAGCGGTGCAGCTTCTGCGGGCTGTCTTTGGTTCCTGATCTTCACCGGGTCTTTGACCTACCACGCCTTCTTCGACCTGCCAGGCTGGACACCGATGACGCTCGGTCTGTGCTATGTCCTGGTCGCACTCCTCGCCGGCATCATGATCATGGCGCAGGCGTCTCTTCGCGCACGTTTTCACGACAGCTTCGAGCGCGTGCATCGCTTCGGCGGATGGACGGCCCTGGTCCTGTTCTGGGTGAGCACGGTGACGTTTACCGACGACATACGCGGAGATGTTCCCCTGGTCGAAGCACTCACAGATTCAGCCGGCTTCTGGCTGCTGATTGCCATCACCATCAGCATCCTGATGCCATGGCTCAACCTGAAGCGTGTGCCGATCGAGGTGGTCAAGCCTTCCAATCACGCAGCAATCGTCCGATTTAATTACGGCGATACACCCTTTCCAGGGTCCTCCAATGCGATCAGCCGTAGCCCGCTCCTGGAATGGCACTCATTCGCCAATATCCCGACACCGGGCGAAGACGGCTATCGTTTGATTATCTCGCGTGCAGGCGACTGGA
>JBPCVQ010000297.1:0-7240 GCA_051010395.1 Geminicoccaceae bacterium
AGCCAAAAGAGCAGTGGGATGCGATGGTCAAGGGCCAGCTCGACATTTCCGCCTTTCCGCTGGACTACGCCTCCGGCAAGCACCCGCAGTTCAGCTCGACCCTGATGCCGGGGCTGGTCAAGAACCACGACCACGCCAAACGCCTGAACGACAGCGCGTTCATGGATGACATCAAGGCGATCATCGACGAGGCCGGCGTCGTGGTGCTCTCGGATGCTTGGCTCGCCGGCGGGTTCGCCTCCTCGAAGCAGTGCATCCTCGATCCGGCCGACGCCGAGGGCCAGGTGCTGCGCGCCGCAGGTCCCGCCTTCGAACAGATGCTGGTGGGTGCCGGCGCTTCGATCAATTCCATGCCATCTTCCGAGATCTACACCGCCCTTCAGACCGGCGTGCTGGACGGTGCCAACACCAGCTCCGGCAGCTTCGTCAGCTACCGCATCTACGAGCAGGTCAAATGTCTGACCGAGCCCGGCGACTACGCGCTTTGGTTCATGTACGAGCCGATTCTGATGTCCAAGCAGTCCTGGGAAAAGCTGACGCCTGAACAGCAGGACGCATTGATGGCGGCCGGTCAAAAGGCCGAGGATTTCTTCTTCGATGCCGCCAAGGACCTGGATGGCAAGCTGGTCGAAGCCTATGAGAAGGCCGGCGTCGAGGTCGTCTCGATGACCGCGGAACAACACGCCGCCTGGCTCGAAATCGCCAAAGAGACTTCCTACAAGAGCTTCGATGAAAACGTCGAAGGCGGCTCTGCCCTCATCGAAAAAGCCCTCGCCGTCGACTAGGCCCCACCGGGGCCGAGGGGGACTTGCCTGAGTTTTGGTAGGGTGGCCGAATTCCGTTGATGGAGGTTTGGTCACCCTGGGCGGTTGGATTGTCTTTGTGTGTTTTATACGTCCGTAGACGGATCGAGGGGGAGGGGTTGATGCGATATTTGACCATGGTTGCAGCGGTTTGCTTTGCCTATGCAGCGCATGCCGAGGAACCCTGGACAGCGATTCCGGAACCGGAAGCCATGCCAGATGCCCAGGAAAGCGGTCTGGCTTCTGTCAACGGCATTCAAATGCACTATGCGGTCTTTGGATCTGGTGAAAAAACGCCGATCTTGATGATCCATGGCGGCCTTGCGCATGCGGACATCTGGGGTGCGCAAGTCGCCGATCTGATGTCGGATCACAAAGTCATCGTTGCCGATACCCGCGGGCACGGACGATCGACGCATGACGGCAGCACTTACGCCTATGACCTGCTGGCGGATGACTATCTAGCACTCCTCGATCATCTTGAGATCGAGGCCGTCCATCTCGTCGGCTGGTCGGACGGGGCCAATATCGGTTATTCGATCTCGACTAAGGCGCCCGAGCGGCTCGCCAGCCATTTCGCCCATGCCGGCAATGTGACGCTCGAAGGCATCGATCCTTCAGTCGAGACCGACGAAGTGTTCGGCACTTATGTCGGCATGATGGCGGCGGACTACGCAGCATTGTCGCCGACGCCGGACGGGTTTGATGGGTTTGTCGGCGCCATCACCGAGATGTGGGGCACCGAGAAGCCAGGCGGTGTCGATAGCCTGAAATCCATTTCCGTCCCGACCCTGGTCGTTCAGAGTGAGCATGATGAAGCCATCTTGATGGAACATTCGAAGCTCATCGCCGAAACGATACCGGGCGCTGAGCTGCTGGTCCTGGAAGACGTCAGCCATTTCGCCTCTTTTCAAAAGCCGGAGGCGTACACGGCAGCGATCCGCGCCTTTGTCGATTAGCCGCTGGCCTCGTCTTAGCCGAAAGCACCCTGGATGGTTCAATTCGTCCGTGCCGTTCGCGGTTTGTCGACGCTCGGCGGCATCATCGCCGTCTGCCTGTTGCTGATTGCGCTTGCCGCCGTTTGCCATCTGGTCTTCGTTCGTTACGTCCTCGGTGCATCCGCCATCTGGCAGCATGAAACGGTCAGTTTCTCGCTGATCGGCGCAACCTTCATCGGCGCCCCCTACGTCCTCATGACCAAGGGGCATGTGAATGTCGACCTGCTCGATCACTATGTGAACGACGGCGTACGCCGCGCCCTCGCGATCGCCGCGTCAGCGGTCACCATCGCGTTCTGCGGCCTGATCGCCTGGCTCAGCTACGGCTGGTGGTGGGACGCCTGGGCCGGCGACTGGCACAACGAAACCGTCTGGGCCCCACCACTCTGGATTCCCTACGCCGCCATGCCCATCGGCATGACCCTCCTAACCCTCCAAGCCCTCGCCGACCTGCTTTCAGCAGGTGGATTCACTTGCCTGAATTCTCCTGACGACTCCCTAGAGGAACGAGGTCCAGTAACCCAGGTCGAGGATCGACCATGAGTGAGTTGGAGTTAGGGGCGCTGGTCGCGGGCGTGACGGTGGTTTTGTTGTTGCTGGGGGCGCCGGTGGCGTTCGTTTTGGGCAGCGTCGCGATCGTCTTTTTGGTGGCGATCGAAGGGGTGGCTGCTCTCGATATCGTACCGAACGTCTTTTATGGCGGGCTGGACAGCTTTGCGCTGCTCTCGATTCCGATGTTCATCGTGATGGGTGGGGCGGTCGCCAGTTCGCGCGCGGGCGCGGATCTTTATGAGGCACTCGATCGCTGGCTCTACCGGGTGCCGGGTGGGCTGATGGCCTCCAATATCGGCGCCTGTACGATTTTCGCAGCCCTCTCCGGCTCGTCGCCCGCAACCTGTGCGGCCATCGGCAAGATGGGCATCCCCGAGATGCGGAAGCGCGGCTACGCGGATGGCCTCGCCACCGGAGCGATCGCCGCCGGCGGTACGCTTGGCATTTTGATCCCGCCCTCGATCACCATGATCGTCTACGGCATCGCCACCGAAACCTCGATCGGCCGACTATTTCTCGCAGGCCTCCTCCCAGGCCTTCTGCTCACCGGGCTCTTTATGGGGTGGGGGCTTATTCAGGCGCGCTTGACAGGTGCCGCCAGCGCACGGGATGTCAGCTTCAGCCTGCGCGAAAAACTGGAGGTGCTGCCCCGCGTCGCCCCCTTCCTCCTGATCATCGCCGGCATTCTCTTCGTGCTCTATGGCGGCGTGGCCACGCCTTCGGAAGCCGCCGGCATCGGCGCCGTCATGTGCCTCCTCCTGGTCATCATCATCTACCGCATGACGCGCCTCGCCGACCACTGGACCATGCTGCGCTCCTCCATGCGCGAAGCGGTCATGATCCTGATGATCATCGCGGCCGCCGAACTCTTCAGCTACATGATGTCCACCCTCTACATCACCCAGTCCCTCGCTCTCTGGATCGCCGATCTCGACGTCGGCCGCTGGATCCTCATGGCCTGGATCAATCTTTTCCTGCTTGTCGCGGGCTTCTTCCTGCCACCGGTGGCCGTCATCCTGATGACCGCACCGACCTTGCTGCCGATCATCGAAGCGGCCGGCTTCGATCCGATCTGGTTCGCGGTCATCCTCACCATCAACATGGAAATCGGCCTGATCACCCCCCCGGTCGGCCTCAATCTCTACGTCATCAACGGCATCGTCCCCGACGTGAAGCTGCCGACCATCCTCTGGGGTGCCCTGCCCTTCATGCTCTGCATGATTCTCGCCATCGTGCTGCTCTGCGTCTTTCCAGCCATCGCTCTTTGGCTGCCGGAGCTGTTGATGGGACCGGGTTTTTAAGCTCGGCTCCCGGCCAAGCTATCAGAACTGAAAATAGATGAAGGGCGAGTAGCCGATGGGAAGGAAGGCCATGGCCAGAGCCGCGGCGATGCCCATGCCGCTGGCGAAGGCCACTCTCGGCAAGGCCGCGATGAGTTCGTCGATGGGAAAGCGATAGAAGATCCAATGAATGACAGCGAGACCGCTCAGAAAAACCTCGATCGGCGCCTGAATGGTCAGGGTGCCTGCCGCAATGATCCCGAACATGATGCCGTACATATCCCAGGCGCTGGCGAGGTCAGGGGCCCTGAAGGGTACGCGCACCAGGACGATGAAGGTGAAGACTATGGCGACGGCGACGACATGGGGAATGGTAACGGTGCGGCCAAGCCAGCTCCGTGACCAGAAGCGATAAACGGCAACACCCAGACCATTGCCGAGGCCCCACAGGACGTAGCCGAAGGCAGCGCCGTGCCAGAGCCCGTTCAGGCCGAAGGTCACCATGAGATTCCGATAGGTGGCCGTCTCCGAGCCCCGGCTGCCGCCCAGCGGGAAGTAAACGTAATCCCGCAGCCAGTTGGACAGCGTGATATGCCAACGCCGCCAGAACTCGCCGAGATTGGGGGAAAAGTAGGGAAAAAAGAAATTTCTCGGCAGTCGAAAACCAAGCAGACCGGCAAGCCCAATCGCCATGTCCGAATAGCCGGAAAAATCGCAATAGAGCTGAACCGTGTAGATGAGGGCGGCGAGCCACTGGGTGTAGGCGGTGTAGGCGTCGGCATCCGCGAAGACTGGATCAGCATAGATCGCGAGATTGTCGGCGATGCAGGCCTTCTTGATGAAACCGACGGCGAACAGGAAGACGTAGAAGCGGATTTGCACATCGCGCAAAACGAGGTCGCGGCCGAGCTGTGGCAGGAACTCGCTGGCGCGCACGATGGGGCCGGCGATCAGCTGCGGAAAGAACGCGACATAGACGGAGAAATCGAGGAGGCGCTCGCTCGGCCTGATCTTCTCTCTGTAGATATCGACGACGTAGCTGGTGGTTTGAAACAAATAAAAGCTGATCCCGATCGGCAGGACGATGTCGAGTGTCGTGTGACTGATTTCAACACCGAGCCAGGAGGCGAGAGATGCGAATGACGAGGCGAAAAAATTCAGATATTTGAAGATGCAGAGGACGCCCATATTGGCGACCACCGCCAGCGTCAGAAGGCTCTTTTGAACCCGCCTTTCGCGCGAGGTTGATATCAGCGACCCGAGCCAGAAATTGACGAGCGTGCAGCCGATGATGAGCGTCAGGAAGCGCACGTCCCAGGCGGCATAGAAGGTGTAGCTTGCGGCTAGGAGAAAAAGCTTCCGAAAGATGAGCTTCGGCAGGCTCCAGTAGATCAGGAAGACAATGGCGAAAAAGATCAGGAACGTCGCCTGAATGAACAGCATGGCCTAGCTTTTTTCCGTTCCGATCAACGAGCAGATGTTTTCGCCGATTAATCGCGTGAACATCTCTGCACCGCTCTTGCCGAGATGGTAGTAGTCGAACCAATGCTCACGTTCGAAAAGCTCTGGGTAGAGTTCCATGAGGTTGTAGTTGAGCACGGGCATTCCCTGCGCTTCGGCTACTTCGGCCAGGGCCTGATCCTGGGCTCTGAAGGTCAAAAGCGGCGGCAAAAACAGTCCGATCGGTCCTTCGAAGTCAGAAAAATAGTCCATGGCCCATTCGAAGCGTTTCCAGGCCCGCTCCGCGGCCGGTCCGCGAAAGTCATCGACCGCCACATTTTCCGCCTTGAGCGCCTCATAATAGTCGGGATTGTCTTTGATGATCTGACCGCGTTTCAAAAACTGCTGACTGAGCTCGTCGTCCAACGCCACATAGCCATGGCGGCTGAAGTCGACGATCGCGCTGCCATCGAAGAAATCACCACTCGGATTGTCTGCGCTGCCCGGCGCCACCTCGCGAAAACTGTCCGCCAACCGGCCAATGCCGAGTTGGCGATAGGCAAAGGCGCCAGAAAGCAACCCTGAATAGTAGATCTGTTTCGGCACGGGATTAGTGAGCGGTGTGTACCAGATGTCGATCAGGCTGTCCCAATAGCCTCTCCAGTCGGAGAAATGCTGGATACGATTACTGCTCCAATTGGCTTGCTTGATTTTGGAGGAAGCCATCGGGGACAGGAGGATCAGATCGAAATCCTTGAGCATCTCGGGCGAGAGGCGCTCCTGGAGATAGCGAAGCTCTGTCAGGCGGAGCTTCGGAATGCCGAGATTGAAGGCGCGCACATCGCAGCCATTCTGCTCAGCGACACGCTGGAGAAGAATGGGATCGACACCGCGATAGGTCCGGCTGGTACCGACCAAGAGCACGTTGTAGTCCTGGTAGGACTCACTGAAAAAATCGATGCGTTTGCTCAGCTGCCCGAGATTGGGGGCATCATTGAACGGTATGAAAGCGCTCAAACCGAAAACGGCAATCAAACCCGCCAACAAAAATGCTATGGCCGAGAGCAATTGCTCTCGGAACATACGCAAAAGATCGAGGAGGCTGCCTTCGCGGCTTTCGCCCTTTTTTGGGGCACTCTGCATATCAGCCTAGTATGCAATCCTCTGGTGTTTGTAAATCCATTCCTCGCAATATCAAATTGAGAAAAAGCAAGAAACAACCATGAGGATTGACACAAAAATTGCAATCTATTTTTGGTATAATTGATAGCTCAATTGACTTAACCGAGCGCTCAACGAATTTGCAAGATTCAAGGCTCGCGGCCTCAATTATTACGTCAAGATGATCAGATACGAACTCCTCTTCTCGATTCTGCCAAAGCCCGCCTCGATTAATTGCCCGAGTTGGCAAATTCGCCTCGCCATGAGCCGGCCGACCAGTCCATCGATCCGAGCCAGTATAACATCGAATTGCTCAGAAACGCCGGCATCAACGCTATGTGACGCCCTTTCAGCAATCACGATGTGAAGAACCGGTGAAGGTCACGTTGCCACGTGCGAAACTTCCTTCTCAGGAGAGTAGATGTCGAGGATGTTCCAATGACCGGTAGTCGGCGTCGGATTGTTGATCATGGCCACATCGAGAACGGTGGGTTTGCCACTGGCGATCGCCGCTTCCAAAGCCGGAAGGAGGTCGGCGGCCGCGGTCACACGCACGCCTTCCGCGCCGTAACCCGCGGCGATCTCGGCATAGCCCGGGCCGTTGGTGGGCGCCTCGGCGGAGCCGGGGAAGGTCGTGCCGTAGGTCAGGCCGTAATGGGCTTTCTGCAGGCCGGCGATCGTGCCGAAGGCATTGTTGTTCATCACCAGCCAGACGATGCCGAGATTGCGCTCGACCGCAGTTGCCAGCATGGACGGGTTCTGGCCGAAGCCGCCATCGCCTACCAGTGAGATCACCACACGATCGGGGGCCGCGAGCTTCGCCCCGATGGCGCCGGGCGGGCCGAAGCCCATGGTGGCGAAGCCGCCCGGCGTCAGGATCGAGCCAGGTGAAAGAATATCGAATTGCTGGCCGACGCCGTTCTTGTTCCAGCCGACATCCGTGGTGATAATCGCATCGTCAGGAAGGGCTTTTCGTGTGTCTGCAAGAATACGCTCGGGCATCATC
>JBPCVQ010000298.1:0-25470 GCA_051010395.1 Geminicoccaceae bacterium
GGGAGTCCGTCTCGCCTTCGCTTTCCAACGGGCGACCGGATTCTCAGGGTCGCATGGACCAGGTCACGACCATGACATGGGTGGATTAAGAAACCGTCTAGTGATGTGTTCGATACGAAAGATGCCCAAGCCCATACCGACAAGAGCTCGATACCCTCGAGTTTCCAGCTCTTTCATCGAAGGCGATGGGGAACCAAATGTAGTGGTCACACCACCAGTTTGGCTTTCAAGTGATCAGCCAGCCGAAGCGCTAGCGCTACGATGGTCAAGGTCGGCTGGGCGCTGCCTGACGTGGGAAAAACCGAGCTGCCGGCGATCCAGAAATTGTCGACATAATGCATCTTGCCGTCGGCATCGACCACGCCCTGTCTTGGATCATCGGCCATGCGCGTGGTGCCGATATTGTGGTTGGAGATCCAATCCAGATAGGAAAACTGCTTGGCCTCCGGGCTTTCATGAAAGCGCATCATCCAGTCGGCTGACGGCTCTTCCATGAACCAGTCGTGCAGTCTGAGACGGCCATGGCCGGTTCTTGCCAGTTCCGCACCGATCACCTCAGCGAGCTTGCGCATCGAGATGTGATCCTGCTCGGTCAGGCGCCAGTCCAGCATCGCGCGCGGCATGCCGAAACTATCCACGTCCTTCTCGTCCAGGAGCACGCGGCTATCCGGATTGGGGACGGGGTCCGTGCAGCCGAAGAGGCCGATATAGCTGACTTCCTGGACGGTCTTCTTGCCCTGAACGAAGCGCTGCCAGGCCGCAACGGCGACATCGTCGAGATTGATCATCATCCGCCAGGCAGACTCGGTGTAAGGTGGTCTGTCGTCCATGCCGCGCATGCGCTCGATAAGATCGGCAGCCGCCGCCATGCCCTCTGATGCTTCGAGCTCGGAGACCAGCCAGCAGGCCGAATTGGTTACGCCGAACTCGGCTTGCAGCGCATCGGGGAGCGCGAAGCGTGGCTGAAACTCGGCACCACCCTGGAACTGCCGCCTAGTTGCATCGAGGAGCGTAACGGCGTCGGTGGAGATGATATCGCCGATCAGCATATGCGCATGATCGGAAAAATAGCGTCCCACCAGATCATGCCGATTACCGAACCCGTGGGGCTCCGTCCCGCGGTTGGCGAGCAGCAGCCGGGCGTTTTCCATCGCACCGCAGGCGAGCACGAAGGCCTTGGCCTTGACCTTGGCTTCCTTGCCCTTGAAGGACCGAACAGTCACGCTATCCACATGATCGGCCCCGGCGCTGGTCATGATCTCCTGAACATTGGCATGCAGCCAGATGGTGCAGCGCTCGGCAGCCTCGAGATCGTCTCGGTAAACCTCGCCGAATCGGGTCGGCGGCGAGCGCTGGTCGATATTCTCAATGAGTTTCGAGCTGTCGAACCCGGACGGCTTGATGTCGAACTCTTCCCAGAATTGATGGTATTCCAGGCGATGCGGCAGCTCGACCCGCTCCTGCGCCGGCTCATAATAGGGAAGGAGAGCCTCCCTCTCGATCGGCCAGCCGCTATGGGGAACCCATTCCCGCGTTTCGAAGTCGATCGGATCGAGCTTCATGCAACGCCCGCTCCAATGATTGGTCGAGCCACCGAAATAGCGAAGCCTGGTCGTATCGATCGGGTAGTAGTCGAGGCCGACGACGTCGCCTTCGTAAATTTCCTGGCTCTCCGCCGCGATCTCGAGGCCACCAGCCTCGAGGAGCGCGATATTCAACCCGCTGTCACGCAGCGCATGGGCGAGCGTGATGCCGGCGGCGCCCGCCCCGATGATGCAGAGATCTGCTTCGATGGCGCCGTCTTCTGTGCGTTCGTCGAGATCCCGGATCATGCGAGGCTCCGGTCCAGATGAACGGCGGCGCAAAGGTCAGCTTCCGTACGCGCCATCACCCAGCCATCGACCACCACGACGTCGAGTGCTTCGAGATCCGCACCAACGCACTCACGCAGGCACACTTCCATCGTCTGCAAAGGCCGGGAGGCAAGATCTGCGATCAGCGCACGGCCGCGACCGCCGGCTTCTCCATCCTGTGCATGGTGAATGCGGCCGATGCGAGCGGCGAAGCTGGCATCGCCGAAGAGTTCATTGAAGAAGACGTCGGCCCGCAGACGGTGGAGCCAGGCGACAGGCAAAGCCAAGCCCGCCAGCGAAAGGGCGGCCAGCTTGATCAGGCGACGACGTTTCACTTTTTTCCTCTAATTAGGGCGGTCGGTAAATGGGCGACGACGAGGAAGCTCACACATAGTTTTGATGCCGGCCATCGTCAATCCAGTGGAATGACCACCTCACCAGGTTTCCAGCGGATTCGAAGAACGAGCTGAGAAATACGCGGATATGCGGATTCTCCCTGGTGAGCTTTCAGTCTCTCTCCCTTCCTCGCCTGTAAGATGATGCAACTGCTCGATGACTTACAAAACGGGCCCCAGGAAACGAAGGTCAGCACGAATGTGAACTAAACCGGCACCCGGCCTTTTCGAGAGGCGCTCTCCGATGGGACATACTGACCTCGCAAAGTCTTCATCGACGATTTCTCACCTGCTACTCACTCGATCGCCAGCAGACGAGCAGTTCATGTCCCCTTAACCCATGTTCGCAATAGTTGTGTTCAGCCCTTGCGGTTCTGGGAGCCCGCACACCCGCAGGAGAGTTTGGGTGAGGCTCGGATTCCCAGGATCACATGGACCATGAAGGCTCTTATCCTCCCTGGATCAACGCCGAGTTAAACTTGGCATCAAACGACTCGTTTAGGCACTCGATCTCGGCGCCTGAATTGGACACATCTGGCGGAACAAGTTCATTCACCGCCAAGCTGGAGGAAATTTGTTCGCAAACTCCAAGCAGTTAACTGGATATTAACCTAGGCGTGGCAAATTTGGATCGATCATGGAATCCAATCATTGTGGACGGCACCTATGGCCAAGATCGTCGTTGTCGAGGATGAAGCGGATCTTCGAGAAATTCTCGTGGAAGAACTTGAGGACATGGGCCATGACATCGCCATTGCCGTGAATGGTGAGGAAGGGCTAAATGTCATCCTTACGCAGACCCCCGATTTGATTCTTGCCGATATCAACATGCCCAAGCTAAATGGCCGGGAGCTACGTAAACGTCTGGTGAGCGAGTACCCCGATTTTGCGGCCATTCCATTTTGCTTCATGTCGGCCTTTGCCGATCAGCAGGACATCAAGGAAGGCCTGAGTACAGGCGCCACGCACTATTTCACCAAGCCGCTGGATTACGGTGAGCTGGAGGACTGGATTACCGAGCGATTGCCGAACTAAGGTCATAGGAGTTTCGAAAAGAACAGCTGATAGTTTGTCATCAGTGGTGTGACGACTTCATTTGCTTCCCAACGCATTTGCAGAAAGCACCAAGATATCCGGGGAAATGTGGGTTTCTTCGGTGAAACCAGGAAAATCTTTCGTATCGAGCATACCATTAACCAACCGATCATTGTCAGGTTGTGATCAGGCCTGTCAGAGAGTCTGCGGGGGGATGCCCAAACCAATTATCGTTGAAGAAATTATTGAGCCGATTGCCCGCCGAAGCCTCCTGCTCGGCAAGGACATCGTCTTAGTGACGATCGGGAAGCCACGCTCATTCGATCCGAACGAGCTTGAAGGAAATTATTGCCCTTATTCAATAGACTTTAGAGGGCGTAGGAAATGGCGCTACGCTGGTGGCGTGGATGTCGTGCAAGCACTTCAGCTTGTTATGGACGTCATCAGCTCCGATCTGGAAGCCATTGGCATGAAGAATGAAGGTGTGATTACCTGGGAAGGCTTGCCGAAAGGCACGGGCTTCCCGAGGTCATCCTGACAAGAGCCACTATACCCAGGATTTCCGGCCTCTTTCTTCGAAGGCGGTCCGAACCAAATGAAGTGGCCAAAACCACTAAGCCCGCTCGAAGCCGCGCTTCACATCCCAGTCGGTGACCACGCGGTCCGCTTCGGATTGCTCCCAGCGTGCCGCATGTACGTAGTGATCTATAACATCATCGCCGAATGCGCTACGCAGCATTGTCGAGTTGTCGAGGGCTAAGATCGCCGAGCGCAAAGTTGTCGGTATCTCCCTGATATCCTTGCCATGATAGGCATCGCCGACAAAAGGCGGCTCGAGTTCACGTTGCTGTTCGATGCCATCCATGCCGGCGGCAAGCAGCGCGGCCATGGCGAGATAGGGGTTGAGGTCGGCGCCGCCGACACGGCATTCGACGCGGACTGATCCGGTATCGGCGCCGCATACCCGATAGCCCGCCGTGCGATTGTCCATCGACCAGATTGCCTTGGTTGGCGCGAAGGTGCCGGCGGCAAAGCGTTTGTAGGAATTGATGTAGGGGGCGAGGAAGTAGGTGATGTCGCTAGCGTGATGGAGAAGGCCAGCCAGGTAGTGGCGCATGGTCCGGGACATGCCATGCTCGGCGTCCGCGTCATAAAAAACCGCCTTGTCCTCGAGATCCCGAAGTGACTGATGGATGTGGGAGGAATTGCCGGCAGCCGACGTGCTGTATTTTGCCATGAAGGTCAGCGAGCGGCCCTTGGACCAGGCGATCTCCTTCGCCGCATTTTTGATGAGGGCATGGCGGTCGGCCATGGTCAGCGCGTCGGCATAGCGGACATTGATCTCCTCCTGCCCCGCATCCGCCTCGCCTTTGGAATTTTCGACGGGGATATCCGCCCCTTCGAGACCGTTCCGAAGCGCCCGCATCACGTCTTCCTCCTTGGTCGTCTGGAAGATGTGATAATCCTCATTATACGCACTAACCGGCACCGCGCGGCGGTGCCCGTTGACCCTCAGATCATCGAAGCTCTGCTCGAACATGAAGAACTCAAGCTCCGAGGCCATATAGGCCCTGAAACCTGCGGCTTCGAGCCGCTGTGTCTGTCTTTTCAGAATGGCTCTGGGGGAGTGAGGCACCTCTTCATGGGTGTGATGATCGAGCACGTCGCAGATCACCAGCGCCGTTCCCTCCAGCCAGGGAATGCGCCGAAGGGTCGAGAGGTCGGGTTTCATGGTGTAGTCGCCATACCCCGAAGCCCAGCTTGTCGCCTTGAAGCCCTCGACGGTGTTCATCTCCATGTCGGTGGCGAGCAGATAATTGCAGCTATGGGTCTCCTCATAAGCACTGTCGACAAAGAAGTTGGCGTGAAAGCGCTTGCCCATCAGCCGGCCCTGCATGTCGACTTGCACGGCAAGTACTGTGTCGATATCGCCTACGGCCACCGCTTCCTTCAGATCGTCAAAGGTCAGAGCACCCGCCATCGTTTAACTCCGCGCTCGATTAAAAAACTGTGACCCAGGGTGGGCCTGGGCCGCGTCAGCGTTACAAAAAAATCGAATGTAGCGGAAGGGGCAGCCGGCTTTTTCAATGGCTGCGTTTTCGTCCTACGGATTCTCAGCAGCGTACTGCTCGTCGAGCACCGTGCCGATCACGGCTTGCAAATGGCGCTTATGCCCGAGGGGCGGCGGTGTCTGTGGTTGAAGTCTGGTTATCCGCTGAGCGTGCCGTCCCTGAGATTCTGCGGCGTCTCAATCGATGACACCCGGCCGAGCCCTTCCCTTACCAGGCTGTCCAACCTCGCCGCCATCGCCGATTGCTGGCGAGGTTTGGCGATCAAATCATTTCTGACCTCGATCATGACATTGAGAAGGCCGCGCGCGATGGCGTCGACCCGAAGTGTGTGCGTGACGCCGTCATTTGGGCCGTAAGGTTCGTTTCGCCGGATGTCCAGATCTGACCAATCCGCGGACGCTTCGAGCATGGCATCCGTGAGCCGGGTGTCGGCATCGTGCAGCAGACCGAGTTCGACTGCGCGTGGCTTGCCGTGAAAGATGGGCGTGAAGGAATGGATCGTCACCACCGCAGGCGTCTTGCCCGCCTCCGTCATGCGGTCGAGAATGCTGGCGATGCTCGCCCGGAACGGCTGATACACCGCTTCGATTCGTGCCTGGCGCGCAGCATCGGAGAGGCCGGCATTTCTGGGAATGTCGAAAACCTCGCTCCTCGTCGGCATCGCGCCTTCGGCGTCAGGAGGCCGGTTGCAATCATAGACCAGTCGGGAAAAGCGCTGAAGCACCAACGGTGCATCCAGACTTACCGCCATCAACCGTGCCACTGGAGCAGCGCCCGGGTCCCAGGCGACATGGCTTTCCAGCACGTCCTGATCAAGGCCAAGGGCGTTCAGCGAATGCGGAACGAGATTGCCGGCATGCTCACAGATCAGGATGATGTCACCAGCGCCATCGGGATTGACGACCTCAACCGGAGGTCCCTCATTTGCTGCGATTAACGGCGGCTCGGCGCCGACCACGTTAAACAGTGATTGCCTCTGCTCGTCTGAGCTGACCTCCTTCGACACGTACTCTTCCACCCATATTTTACATGATGACATGACTATTAATGCGATACGGGCTGAGATTCCAGAAATGCTGCCTGAATGAAATCGAACAGCGAACGAATTGCCGTTTTTTGCCGCCACTCGACCCATTGCGACCTCATATCGTCGGAATTGTTTGCGATGATAGGAATGGCGTGATTTGGATCACATCCTCCTTCGACGGTCCAAGCGAGCATAGTTATTGTGAATGATTTCTCAGGACGCCTTTGGCAATGACAGCCGCCACTCAGGTGAACCGTCATGATGAATAGGAAACATGCCATGTTCGGACGGCTTGAAGGTCGAACTCTCCCCGTTGCCTTGCTTGCAGCTGCTATGGTTATGGCGTTTCCGGGCAATATCTGGGGCCAGGCTTGGGAGCTTGAGCGCGAGCGTGGCGTTGGTGGTGGGGGCGGCGACGGGATATCGGCCAAAGTCGATCTGCAAGCGAGCGATCCGGACAAAACCAGCGAGAAAGTCGGCGTCAGAATTGTCATTGTCCCCGACGAAAAACCTGTCATTCGTGCTGCCGAAGGTGCGCCTGTCACTCCGTTTGGCGATGCCGGTCAAGTGCAGCAGGATATCGACGCCAACGCTGTCGTCATCGCAACGCAGGCGAAGGCTGAAGCCGCAGCCGCGGCACAGGCCTTGCTGCCCGGCGCTGACGATAAACGATTGAGCCCGCCCACAGCTGGTGAGCTCTTGAAGGGCGCATCGCTCAAGCCGATCGAAACGACGGAGATTGCAGCCTTGTCGAGCGTCGCTCAACCCCCACGTCCAGCGGCGCGGCCACATATATTGACCGGCGTGCCCGATCAAACACCGGCGTTGATCGAGCAGGTTCAGCTATCGCCGAATTCCGCCGCCGTTCCCAAGTCCATCCTGCCGCAGCGCGTCGGCGAGGGGGCTTCCAATGGCGTTGTTCTAGCACCTGTCATCCTGCCTTCGCCGAAAAAGCCGGTTCCGCCGAAAGCCTTGGTGCAGCAGGTTGCGCTCGCGCCAAATGTCGGTGCATCGCCTAAGGAAAAGGTGCTGCGTACAGCGCCAACGCCCGATAATGCGTTGGTCGAGCTGGTCGAGACCCCCTCCGATTACTCACTGGCCGTATCTGCCGGCACCGCTCAGGTGCTTAATCTTGGTAAGGCGGTCACCAATGTTTTCGTCGCCGACCCGAATGTAGCCGATGTCGACGTGCTCTCACCGACGCAGATCGTGGTTCATGGCAATGAGCTCGGCCGAACCAACATTTTTGGCCTCGGCAGCGGCGGCGACGTCGTCTTCGCCATCGACGTCGATACGGTGCCGAACGCCGATGCCGCACAAGCCAGACTGCAAGCCGCATCGCCGGCCACGGTGACCAAGGTGTCGCAGCGTCCGGGAACGCTGGTCACCGAAGGCCAGGTCAAAGATGTCGGTGAAGCGATCGATGTCGCAGTGGTCAATGAGGCCCTGGAAAGGACCCAGGCGCCGGCAGTCAACAACACCACCATTGCCGGCTCTCAGCAGGTCAATATCCGGGTTCGCTTTGCCGAGGTCAGCCGCAACGATGTGTTCAATCTGGGTGTCAACTGGGAAGCTTTGGCGGACACGGGTGATTTTTTGTTCGGTTTGTCCAGCGGAAATTTCCTGTCGGCCGTTGGTGATTTAGCCGCCAGAGACGTTGCCGGCCTCAATGGTGAACAGTTTGGTCGAGTCGACTTCACAGGTGAGTTTGGTGACGTGAGCATTGATGCCTTCATTGATGCTCTGCAACGGGAAGGCATCGTCAATGTGCTGGCGGAGCCCAATCTGACATCCGTCAACGGCGAGCCGGCAAACTTCCTGGCCGGCGGCGAGATCCCCATTCTCGTACCCGGCGGCGCCGGCGGCGATACTGTCACCATCGACTACAAACCCTTCGGCGTGTCGCTGGACTTCATTCCGACACTGCTGCCCGGCGAGCGCATCAATCTTCGTGTTCGCCCGGAGGTGAGCTCGATCAGCCAGGCGGGTGCGGTGGTGCTGGATGGCTTCTCGGTCCCGGCCTTCACCGTGCGACGCGCCGAGACCACCATTGAGCTCGCCAGCGGTCAGACCTTCGCGATCGCCGGCCTGTTCCAGCGCGATCTCGCCACCGACACCGACAAGTTTCCGGTGCTCGGCGATGTGCCGGTGCTCGGGCAATTGTTCCGATCCCAGCGGTTCAAACGCTACGAGACCGAGCTGGTCATCCTGATCACGCCCTATCTTGTCAAGCCCACCAGCAACCGCAATATCGCCCTGCCCAATGATCGCCTGGACACTCCGGCCGGCCCGCTGGTCAGGAAAAGCAAGAAGCGCGCAGGCTTTATCGTCAATTGATGGAATGATTTGATGGCAATGTCTCTGGAACGTCTGAAGGGTGCTCTCAAGTCACGGCTGCTCGGCGCCCCGCAGCTTACCATGACCCTCGTAGCATTGGGGCTGGCGGGCTGCGTTGCGGAGATGCCCTCTCCACCCGGCAATGATCGGTTTCTGGTCGAGCCCATCCGTCTCACCCACCGGGTGACTTTTGCCAGAGGCACGGCCGAATTAGATGAGGCCGAGCAATATCAGCTCGCTACTTTTCTCGATGAGGCCGACCCCGATCAGCGGGCCGACATCTATCTCGATGCGCGAGGCGACGAGAAGAATGGCCGGATCGACGCTGTGGCCGCAGCTCTTGGTGAGGTTGGACGGGAGAGCGCCGGCTCAGGCGGTGGCGACAGCAACGAATATGGCGTCACCGTTACACTTCTGCAGGATATTATCCTTCCGGAGGCCTGCCTGAACGGCGACGACTGGCCGGATCCGAGATTGCCGCCGGCCAGCTGTACGCAGGCTTTGACCTTGGTGCGCATGGTCGAGAACCAGGGTGATCTTCTGCGCGGACGGGAGATGGGACCGGCACTGAGCTCTACGGCCGCTAATGCGGCTCTGCGCCATCTCGAACGCGGCTTACCGACGGTCAAGGACAGGCCTGCAAGCGGTGATGCGGAAACCACACCGAAACTGCCGCCATCACCGCTCACGCGGGGTGTGAACTACTGATATCAACCGCACAAAGTTCTCGTCGTTGGGATGTTGTCACTATGACGACCCTAGAAGTGGTGCGCAGGCCAGTAATCCTTTCTTAACCATTATCCTGTCATGGTGTTTCCTGGTCCATGCGATCCTGGGATTCTGAGCCCGGCCCAATTCTCTCTGCAGGTGGTCGGACTCCCAGGATCGCATGGACCGAAAAAAGCCCGTCCTCGTTAGCAAATCCCGCTTAAGGAAGGGTGAATATCCGCCCTATCGTCCGACTTGAAGCGGTGGCAAAGAACCGTCAGGCGGCTGACTTGCCGCTTTTGGACGCCGCACTCAGCGCCTGGTCCAGGTCGGCAATGATATCCTCAGCGGTTTCCAGACCGATCGACAGACGCACCACCTCAGGCCCGGCACCTGCGGCCTTCTGCTGGGCTTCGTCCAGCTGACGGTGGGTCGTGGATGCGGGGTGAATGATGAGGGAACGGGTGTCGCCGATATTGGCGAGATGGGAAAAGAGTTCGCAGGCCTCGACCAGCCTGACGCCGGCTTCGTATCCGTCCCTAAGCCCGATCGTGAAGACCGCGCCGGTCCCCCGTGGCATCAGACGTTTCGCCAAGGCATGGTGCGGCGAAATTTCCAGTCCCGGATAGGACACCCAGGCGATAGCGGGGTGGTCGGCGAGGAAGGTTGCGATCTTCAGCGCATTGTCGGCGTGGCGCTGCATGCGAAGCGGCAGGGTTTCGACGCCAGTCAGGATCATGAAGGCGTTGAACGGCGAGAGGCAGGGGCCCATGTCCCTGAGCCCGACTGCCTTCGAGCGCACCGCAAAACCGAAATCACCGAAGGTCTCCGCGAATTTCACGCCGTGATAGGCCTTGGTCGGTCGGGTCATAAGCGGGAACTTGTCGTTCTGATACCAATCGAACGTTCCGCCTTCGACGATCATGCCGCCCATCGAATTGCCGTGCCCGCCCAGATACTTCGTCATCGAGTGGAGGACGATGTCAGCGCCATGCTTCAGCGGCTGAAAGAGGTAAGGCGAAGGCATCGTATTGTCGCAGATGAGCGGCACACCCGCCTTCTTCGCGACCGCCGACATCGCCGCGATATCGGTAATGACGCCATCCGGATTGGACGTGCTCTCGACGAAGATCGCCTTGGTTTTTTCCGTAACAAGGGCTTCGAAGCTCGACAGGTCCGTGGGATCCGCAAAGCGCACATGCCAGTCGAACTGCGGGAAGGTTTCGGCGAACTGGGTGATCGAGCCGCCATAGAGCTTCCGTGACGAGATGATCTCGTCACCTGGCTGCATCAGGTTCAAAAGTGCGATGAACTGTGCCGCATGGCCGCTCGCCGTGGCGCAGGCAGCCGTACCCCCTTCGAGCGCTGCAACCCGCTCCTCCAGGGCCGCGACGGTCGGGTTGGTCAGGCGCGAATAGATATTGCCGAACTGCTGTAGGTTGAAGAGGGACGCTGCATGATCGACATCGTCGAAGACGAAGGACGTGGTCTGGTAGATCGGCGTCGCGCGCGCGCCGGTCGTGGCATCGGGCGTGCTTCCGGCATGAATTGCCAGGGTCTCGAAGCCGTAGTCGCTGCCATTTTCAGGGGTTTCGTCGCTCATCTCAGCCATCCCTCTTCCGCAAGCCGCCCTTCGGGCGCTTTAGCTGCACTGCCCGTCCTCTTCTCGCCGAAATCGTGCGGCGGTTCACGCCGATCCAGCCGATTTCGCCGAAAAGCCGGCCATATTCGATCTTCGGACACCGGTCCATGATCACATCGAGGCCGGCAGCCTCCGCCCGCTTCGCCGCCTCATCATGGCGAACGCCGAGCTGCATCCAGATCACCTTGGCTCCCGCCTGAATGGCGTCTTCGACCACGGCGGGCGCCTCATCGGACCTGCGAAACACCTGCACCATATCCGGCGGCGCCTCAAGATCGTTGAGGGATGCAATTACCTGCTCGCCCAGGATCTTCTCGCCGGCATAGCGCGGATTGACCGGGATGACCCTGTAGCCTTTGTTGCGGAGATAGAGGGCCGCAAAGTAGGAGGGGCGCATATCATTGGCGCTGAGCCCGACCGCAGCAATGACATTGACCTTGCGCAGAATACGTTCGATCGCCTTGTCGTCATAGCGGAGCGTGCCGCTCATGCCTACTTCCCTCGCATCACCCAAAACCCCAACCCGCTTGCCAACCCCAGTTTCGTTCACGCGCACCGAGCCGCCAGCAGCCTGAAGTCCACGCTGAACCCGGCGGGTTCACCAGTTGGGTTTGCGTTTTTCGATGAAGGCGGCGAGGCCTTCTTCGAAGTCCTTGCCGAGAGCGTTGTCGACGATCACTTCGGTGGTGAAGTCGTAGGCGTCGCTGAGGCCCATTTCCAGTTGCTGATAGAATGCGCGCTTGCCCAGCGCCAGGACATCGCGAGGTTTGTCCAGGAGCCTGTTAACCAGATCATCGAAGGCCTCTTCGAGGTCATCGGGCTTGACCACCTGATTGACCAGGCCAAGGCGAAGCGCTTCCTCGGCATCGACAAAGTCGCCGGTGAGCAGCATTTCCATAGCCGCTTTGCGGCCGACATTGCGGGAAAGCGCCACCATCGGCGTCGAGCAGAAAAGGCCGTATTTGACGCCGGATGTGGCAAAGCGCGACTCGGTGCTGGCAAGGGCCAGATCACAGGCCGCAACCAGCTGGCAGCCGGCCGCGGTGGCGATACCATCCACGAGGGCCACCACGGGCTGAGGCAGTTGGGTGAGGGTGAGCATCATCTTGCTACATTGGCCGAAGAGGCCGAGAAGAGCGTCCCGATTGCGCTCGCCCTGCATTTCCTTCAGATCATGGCCAGCGCAAAAGGCGCGCCCGCGGCCTGCAATGGCGACGACACGGATGTCGGGATCGTCCTTGATCGCATCCAGCTCCTGCTGGAGGGCGGATAAGAGCTCCTTGCTCAGCGCATTGAACGCATCGCCGCGGTTCAGCGTAAGTCCGGCAATGCCGTGGGCATCATGTCGAAGGAGCACCGGCTCGGCGTCTTCCACCTCTGTCTCAGCGTCGGCATCGATCTCGGCAGTCTCTGCCATGATCCTCTCTCCCCAAAGGTTCGCGAGCCCAGCAGCTGGTTTTGGCCCGAGACACAATATATAGGGATAGAGGCGATGTCTTCGCAATTGCTCACTTGGCGCTGAGGCAAGAAGTTGGACGGTGAGATATTAAGGAGAAAGCGTTTCGGGAGCGCGGTCGCTCCGGCGTTTTAGCCAGGCGGAGACCACGCGGTTGGCGCGTTTGTCCGGCTCGGCTGTCCGGACGGCTTCTTGATAGGCCTGTTCGGTTGCGGGCTGATCCTCCTCTGTGAGGTCGCGAAACGCCTTTCTGACCCTGACGATTTCCTTTGCCGCGTCCAGTGCGCCGCCGGTGACGGTCATCTGCTGTCTCGTCACCTGCATGCGCCCGCCGAAGTAAAAAGCGATAATGATCGAGAGCAGGGCCCAGAAGCCTTCCGGCATGATCTGATAAGCGCGGGCGATTTCGAGAAAACGGATGGGATCGGCGGGTGCTAGAATGAAAAGCCCGAGAATTCCGAGGGTGATCAACGGTCTCGGCAGGCGGTTCAGACCATCGACGAAGCTATCCCAGGTGGTCGATGTGCGCTTGGACTTGAACTCCGCTGCAAATTGCTCAAGGGAGGCCAGATCCTGTCGGCTGACCTCCATCCGCTCTCTATGGCCCCGCTCTGCCTGTTTTTCGGCGTTGGGTTTGAAGACCTCCACCAGTTCCTTGGCGGGGCGGAAAAGGCCGGTTACCGCGCTCCAAATACTCATGCTGCCAGCCCTTCGCTGCGACGATCGAATTCGGCGACACGCTTCATCCAGCCCTTGAAGAAGACCCGTTGCGAGGGATCGCGCTCTACGATCAGCCGGTAAAACATCCGCCTCTCCTCCGCCAGGGCTGCGAGGAACCATGGTCCCATGGTTTCCTCTGCTTTTCTGGCCTCACGGCGGGTTTTCGGGCCCGACAGGCCATCGACGCCGAGTGGTCCAAAGCTGGCGGCATTCAGCACTTGCTGCAGGAATCTGATGGCACGTCTCGGGCCATGATTGACGGCGCAGTCGAACAGAAAGGGGCGGACGCTCGACGGCAGGGCATCGATTCGGGGCTCCAGATAATAGGCGCGTCGGTAGATCTCAGTAGCGAGTTCGAGCGATAGCCCGCGCACGTCTTCACGTGTCACTTCTCGACCGAGATAACGCGCAAGCGTCTTATGGGTGATGCCATATCGGGTCGGCCCGCCTCGATCCGCCGGATGGTCGACGAAACCGCCCTCTCGGCGGATAATGTCGCTGATCATGCTGTCCACGCTCTTGGTCACAGGCAGCCTCCGGAGTGCGGGAAGAGAGATGATGTCCTGGAAAATAATCATGATTGTTAGAATAAATTCCTATATCTGTCAAGGCCTTTGCCTCTGAGACAGCAGGTTTCACGCTGCCGTTGACCCCGTCGATCCGAACGTGCAGGTTTCGTCAATCAACCGATGTCGGGCTTATATGATGACTGTTAGCGATACCACCGATGCCAAGATCTATCCTGAGGAATTTCTGGAAATCGCTCGAGATGGTGTTCCCTATGTCGGACAACTCGGCATCAAGGTCGAAGCGTGGGAGGCTGGCCATGTCCAGCTTCGCCTTCCTTTTTCTGATTTGATCCGCCGGCCCGGCGGCACGATCTGCGGCCCCGCTCTGATGGGGCTTGCCGATGTGACGCTCTATGGCGTGGTGATGTCTCTTTTGGGACGGAGTGAACTTGCGGTGACGACCGACCTCACCTTTCACTTCCTGTCGAAGCCTGAGCCCTTGGATGTGCTTGCCGAAGGGCGCATTCTCAAGCTCGGTCGACGTCTTGCCGTCGGTGAGGTCACCATCACGTCCGATGGCAGGTCCCAGCTCCTTTGCCAAGCCGTTGGATCCTACTCCATTCCGCCAACGATCGACTGAGAAAGCCCGTGCGCCACCCCTTTACGGCTTGCGATGGGGCGCCTGGCATCGCGATACCGATGAATGCCGCTTCCAGAAGGTTCTCTCCTTGCCATTTTGCCTGGATTCCCTTTTGCGAATGCGTTGACTTCGACCTCAAATCGGCTTAATTACCTCGTCAGCGCTCGGATTGTTTCGATCCGGGCTGTTCCATGTTGGCGTGCCGTCACTCCAATCACGCTGGATGTTTCATTCGGCGGCGTTTGGTTATGGCGGCACTTGATAATACGGGCTCGGTTTTGATGAAAACCTATTCTGCGACGCCTAGCGATGTCGAGCGCGGCTGGTATGTCGTTGACGCGGAAGGCTTGGTACTCGGGCGCCTTGCGGCACTGGTTGCCGATCGGCTGCGCGGCAAGCACAAGCCGATGTACACGCCGAATATTGACTGCGGTGATCACATCATCGTCGTCAATGCCGAGAAAATCGGTCTGACCGGCAGCAAGCGCACACAAAAGACCTATTACCGTCACACCGGCTATCCCGGCGGGATCAAAAGCACCACGGCGGAGCAGACGCTGAGCGGTGCTCATCCGGAGCGCGTCGTCGAAAAGGCGATCCAGCGCATGCTGCCCAAGGGGGCTCTCGGCCGGCAGCAGTTCACGAAGCTCCATGTCTATGGCGGCTCGGAACATCCCCATCAGGGACAATCGCCGGCAGCCCTGAACATTGCCGACCTCAATCGCAAAAATAGCATCAGAGAATCCAGCGATGGCTGAAAATCCCACCCGCTCCCTATCCGATCTGAAAGATCTCGCCCAGGCCGTCCCATCTTCGCCGATAGCCGAGACCGGCGTTGCGACACCGGCGGAGCCCAAAATCGATGCTCAGGGCAGAGCTTATGCGACTGGCCGTAGGAAAGAATCGGTGGCGCGCGTCTGGCTGAAGCCGGGCGCTGGTCGAATTACGGTCAATGGCCGTGAGGTCGAAACTTATTTCGCGCGGCCGGTGCTGCGCATGATCATGAACCAGCCCTTCGAAGCTGCGGGCCGAGCTCAACAGTTTGATGTCGTCTGCACGGTCAAGGGTGGTGGCCTTTCAGGTCAGGCAGGTGCTGTTCGCCACGGTATCAGCCGAGCGATGGTTGCTTATGATCCAACGCTTCGTCCTGCTTTGAAGACCGGTGGCTTCCTGACCCGCGATTCGCGTCGGGTCGAGCGTAAGAAATATGGCCTTGCTAAGGCACGGAGAAGTTTCCAGTTCTCAAAGCGCTGACGCAGCGTCGCAAGTTGTTGCAGAGAGACGGCCGTCAGGTATTTGCCTGGCGGCCGTTTTCTTTGGCGTGTGCGTTGGCCCTGAGGACTGCTGCGCACAGAGGCCGCCATCGAGCAAGCTGCATCATGTGACGACGGGAAGCGATACAAACAGCTCCCTGCTCGACCCATCGGCCCGCCTGACACGAAACTGCGTCATTTCCACTTCTGCATTGCCGTCGTGCCGACGCCATGATGAGTTGCCAAGACTCTCGCACTCTCTTTGCAAGAGGGACCGCAAGACGAGTTGCCTCGTACCGACAAGGGGCGGACAGTGAGATTAACCGCTGTTAACTCGGGCCTGATAAGATCACTCATGGTCCATGCAATCCTGGGAATCCGAGCCTTGCTTATTCTTTTCGGCGGGCCGGGCGGATTCCCAGAGGTGTGTGGACCCCGATCATGACTATGGCATGAACGAGCTAAGTAAGCGTTTAGGCTCTCTATCCCCCGCCATCACCCGTTTGGATCAGAAAGCCTGATCATCTGGAGAAGTTCCTCGAAAAGATCCATAAGAACCCGATCAATTGTCAGGGGCATTGGTATGGTCAATTCACACTTCTTAGTGTCCGGAGCTATCATTTTCGCGTTCGTATGAGAAAATTTGTCCGCAATAGGGGCATGTCGCCCGCTGATCATCACCAATCGCCAGATAGACGCGAGGGTGTCCAAGCTGACCACCACCACCGTCGCAGGCGATGTTGTTGCTATCGACCTTGATGATTTCGACCTTAACGTTCATCGACCGCCTCGCTTGGCTATTGATATTGATAGGCCCCTTGGATTTCGGCAACTTACGGTAAGGTTCATTAGATTGACAAGCGGCTCTTGCAGCGTCAGTTCGGCTGGAGGTGGGGCCGCCCCGCAAATTGCTAAGCAGGGAGAAATGGGAGATGTTGCTGGTGTTCGGTTCGCTCAATGCGGATATGCTGTTTAAAGTGGAAGCCCTGCCGCGCCCTGGGGAGACGGTCCTTTGTCCCAGCTACGAACTTGCGGCCGGCGGTAAGGGAGCCAATCAGGCGACAGCGGCGGCTAAAGCAGGCGCCGATGTCCACATGATCGGTCACCTTGGCGCTGACAGCTTCGGGGATTTCACCAGAGATGTGATGGTCCGGGCGGGCGTAAACTGTGATGGGGTGAAGGTCTCCGATCAAGCAACGGCGATCGCAGTCATCGGTGTCGATCAGTCGGCTGAAAATCAGATTATTGTGGCAAGCGGTGCTAATCTGGACACGCGGGCGGATCAAGTTTCTTCTGACCTGTTTGGCTCAAGCATGACAGCACTTTGTCAGAACGAGATCCGTCGCGATGCGACATTCGATTTCTTGAAACGCGCCCGTGTTGATGGGGCAAGGACCATCCTCAACCTTGCGCCTGCGGCCGTGCTGGAGCCTGGTATGTCCGATCCGATCGACATTCTGGTCGTCAACGAAATCGAGGCAGCGATGGCGGTCGGTCAGGAGGCGATTGGCGACGATGCATTGGCTTTTGCAATCGATCTTAGTCGAAAGCTTGATTTGACGGCGGTGATTACGCTCGGAGCGAGCGGCGCCGTTGCAGCCGGGCCAGATGGACGTTTTAGGGTCAACAGCCTTGCGATCGAGCCTGTCGACACCACCGGTGCTGGTGATACCTTTGTCGGTGTTCTCGCTGCAGCACTCGATCAAGGGGAATCCATCTCCTCGGCGCTTCGAAAGGCTAGCGTCAGCGCCGGTCTAGCCTGCACTGGCCTTGGTGCCCAGACGAGCCAGCCATTGACGGCCGATATTCAGGCGCGTCTGCATGAGCTAACGGTTAACTCCGTCAGCTAACGCAGAGACGTCCGAACCAACCCGAAATTGATGGTTGCGATGCGATAGAAAGCCGAAATGAGTTCCGGGTCACTCGTCCCGGAACACCTTCTCACGGCGCTCGTGACGCTCCTGGGCCTCGATACTGAGCGTCGCGATGGGACGTGCTTCCAGACGCTGCAGACCAATAGGCTCCTGGCTTTCTTCGCAATAGCCATATGAGCCGTCTTCGATGCGTTCGATGGCGGCGGCGATTTTCGAGAGCAACTTGCGCTCACGGTCCCTGGCGCGCAATTGGAAGCTGCGCTCAGTCTCGAAGGACGCCCAGTCGCTCATGTCGGCGAGGCGGTTATCCTCTTCCTTGAGCTGCTTCAAGGTTTCGTTCGAACCCCTGAGGATCTCTTCGCGCCAACTCATCAGCTTGTTGCGAAAAAATTCAAGCTGCCGATCGTTCATGTAAGGCTCGTCCTCGCTCGGACGATAGTCCTCGGTGATGAGGTCCGACATGCGTCCTCCAAACGCCTACTACCCAAACGCTTATCACGACATCGTCTTGCAACAGAGCGTCGGAGCGATTCCTGAAAGAGTGAAGACCCTAACGGATCGTTTCCCTAGCTCAGTGCAGCCTCCGGCGCAAGCCGCTCCTTCATAGAACCAAAAGATGAAGAAATCGTAAAAAGCGTAACAGAAAGAAGACGTTCGGATTATCTTCAACCCAAGGTGTAGATTGCGCCCAAAATTTGCAATCTCAGTTCGTGGGGAGGTCACTGCAGACCCCGCAGGCTGGTCGACGCTCTACGCCGATCCGGCTGAACGTCGTCGACAGACCATCATAAAGAAGGAGCGTACCGGAAAGGCTCTTGCCTCGTCCAAGCAGCTCCTTGACCACCTCGACCGCCTGAAGTGACCCCATGACGCCGACCACGGGCCCGAGCACACCTCCTTCGGCGCAGGACGGAATGAGATCGGCAGGCGGATGGTCGGGAAATACGCAACGATAACAAGGATGAGGCGCCCCAAGGTGGGCCTTGTAGGTGGAAAGCTGGCCGTCGACGCCCTGAACGGCAGCACTAACCAAAGGCTTTCCCAGGTCAAAGCAGGTTCTATGAACCACATCTCTGGTTGCGAAATTGTCCGATCCGTCCGCCACGAGATCATAGCCTCCGACCAGTGCCGTCGCATTGGCCGACGTCAGTCGTTCCTCATGGAGCACGATTTCGATGTCGGGATTGAGCGCATTTGCTGCTTGTTTCGCACTTCTGGTCTTGGCAAGGCCGACATTGTCGGTGGGATGCGCAATCTGCCGATGCAGGTTACTGAGGTCGACGGTGTCATCGTCGACGATACCAAGCCTGCCGATGCCTGCGGCCGCGAGATAAAGAAGAAGCGGTGAGCCCAGACCACCGGCGCCGATAACGAGAACCCGGGCATCCAGGAGTTTCGCCTGGCCGGCGCCGCCAACCTCGGGCAGCACGATGTGGCGTGCATAGCGCAGCATTTGTTGGTCATTGAAGGGCATGTGGCTTCGCTGTTTCCAGATCATGAAGTGATGACGAATTAACGTTTCCTTAAGGTTACCACGATATGAACGAACGACGAGGCGTGATCGACAGTCTCGATGCCCGAAAGGATCGGATGGTGACCGAAGATCCAAAGACCGCTGTTGCACTGGGCTATGACCGTGATGGCGATGATCTGCCGCGGGTCTTGGCCAAGGGGCGGGGTGCTGTCGCCGCCCAGATCATTGCAATCGCCGAGGATCACGGTGTGGCCATACACCGGGACGAAGATCTGGTGGAGGTGCTCGATCGGCTCCAGATCGATGCACCCATACCCGTTGCCGCCTTCGCTGCCGTGGCTGAAATCCTCGCTCATCTCTATAGGCTGAACGATGACATGGGCAAGAGACAGTGACTGACGTCCCGAGACCGGCGCTGTCCGTGATCAATGAACTGCGTGCCATTCTCGCATCTCTCGAGCATGCACGGCGAGCGCTTGGTAACGACAATCTTTCCGAGACTGATGAGCTTTGGCCTAGGCTGGACAGATGCGCGCGCCGCCTGGCGATGCTCAATCGCGACGAGCGCGACGGTATCAAGTCTGCCATGCTGGCGCTTTTGGATGAGCTGGAACAGACGATGGCGGTCTTCGGAGCGGAGCACCGTCACCTCGGCAACAAGTTGAAATCCGCAAGCCGCAGCATGGCGGCGGGTGCCGCCTACCGTCAGGCCAAGGTTCGCTGACAACACATGACCATGATCATGACCGACTATCTCCGCTTTGTTCTGGCCCTCGTCGCAGTCTTAGGGTTGATCGCACTCTTTGCCTGGATCGTCCGGCGCTTTCGCCTGGGTGGGCTTGTAGGCTCCGCAATGAAATCCGGCCGTCTCGAGATTGTTGAGACGCTGCCGATCGATGGGCGACAACGGTTTGTTCTCATACGCAGAGATGAAAAAGAGCATCTCCTGTTGATCGGGCAGGACCGATCGGTGTTGATCGAAAATGACATTGAGAGGCCGAAAAAGCCTATTGAGGCCGGAAAGGCCGGAAAGCCGGCATTGGTGTCCTCATGATCCGTCGTCCCAGCGTTGCATGGTGCAAGACACCTGGTCTGGTCGTTTTGGGTGTCGGGTTGGCGTCGCCCGCCTTTGCTCAAAGTCTCAACATCAACATGGCCGACGGTATCAGCGTCACCAGCCAGCTGGTCCAGATGGTGGCGCTGGTGACGGTCCTGAGCCTCGCACCATCGATTATCGTGATGGTGACGTCGTTCACCCGTATCGTCGTCGTTCTCGCCTTTCTGCGCACGGCACTCGGCCTGCAGCAGACGCCGCCCAATGCGGTGCTGGTCTCGCTTGCCCTATTTGCCACCGGGTTCATCATGGCGCCGACGCTGGAGCAGGTTTATGACGAAGGACTAGCTCCTCTACTCGATGAGTCTATTGATGAGATGGAGGCCTTCAGCCGGGCAGCCATGCCCATCCGTCGCTTCATGCTTGACCATGTACGCAGCAAAGACCTCGAGCTTTTCCTTGAACTGGCAACACCCGGTACAGATGGGCCTCCGATACTGGAGAACCCTGACGACACGCCGCTTCGTTCCTTGATCCCCGCCTTCATGATCAGTGAGCTGAGACGCGCGTTTGAAATCGGTTTTTTGATCTTCATCCCCTTCCTGATCATCGACATGGTCATTGCGTCGGTGTTGATGTCGATGGGTATGATGATGCTGCCTCCGGTACTGATCTCGATGCCGTTCAAGCTGGTCTTCTTCGTCCTGGTGGACGGCTGGTACCTGATCATGGGCTCTTTGGTGGCCAGCTATGGTGGGGCTGGCGCCTTTTGAACCCGGCTTGATGGCAAGTGCCAGCTCGACAACTCACGAAACCGACATTTTTTGCATGGGTGCTCGAAGTGACATGCTCGATAGCTCTCCTGTCTATCGGCCTTTTCGCCGGATGCCTATGGGGTTGGCCACATCACTCGTTTCCCGCATGGCGAAACACATTGTCATTGAAAGTCAGCGGGTTAATACGATTTGTTGGAAGCATTCGGTTGTGGTCGTGCCACTAGAGAAAGGGATGTGCCGGGCGGTCGACTGGGCGGAGCAGAAACCGTCTGGCGATTTCGCGATAGCCGCCTCGATAGCAAAGCCCTCCATTCTCCTTCAGGAGCTCTTGGCGATGCCGTCGGTAAAAAGCGGGAAGGGCCTGCCAGGGAAGGTCAGGGCGGCTGTGATGCGCGTGGTGCAGATTGTTGTTGAGGAACAGAAGCGAGAAGAATGATCCCGCTTCGACGATGGCCGTGCGTTCGAGTGGCGTATGGGCGGCTTTGTGTTCTGCAAATGAGCGGACGAGCGTGAGGCTGAGTCCTGGCAGCACGAAGCAGCCGATATAAGTCCAAAGCGGCATGCCGGCAAAGACCGTGAGCCATGTTATGACGAGTGCTGCTGCGGGCAGATGAATGAGCCATGCCCTGAGATTACGGCGGTCACCTGACATGAGTGCCTGGATCTCGCTCGCCAGAAACTGGCCGATGACGAGAAATGGCCCGAGGAACAGACGGCCGGCAAGCGTGTTGTGGCAGGTTAAAATGTGGCGAATGACAAAGGGCAGGCGCGACCAGCTCGCCTGATGAACATAGAACGATTCTGGATCGCGCCTGGGGTCGGTCAGGATATTGACATTGTGGTGAGCACGATGGGTCCGACGGTAGATTTGGTAAGGCAACCAAAGGGTCAGTGGTGGGAAGGCGATCAGATCGTTCAGCCAGCGCCTGGATGAGAAATGATCGTGAACCGCTTCATGTTGGAAGGAGCCATGCCAAGCGAGGAGGACGGCGCCCAGTGGCATGAGCGCCCAAATCGGAATGGCATGATGAAACCAGGTGGTTAATAGCCAGACGATATAGACCAAGCCGAGGAGGATCCAACTGATCAGCCTGGTATGCCCAGAGTAACCTCGTGCGCTAGCGTCCAATCATCACCCCCCCGCTAATGATATTTCATCAGCCTGATCAGCTTGACCTTATCTCGACCAAGTCACTCTAACATGTGTTTGAAATGACCGTGAATTGTTATCGTCAGCTTGCGAAGATCAATTGAACCTCATATGGCAGAAGCGTTTGGATATCCCAATCAAAACGCGATGTTGTGACGTTTTGATTTGCGTCATCTCGCTAGGGGGGCGGCTGTTGACAGCCCTTGGCGATCCCTTAGGCTTAGAAACAATCGCATTCAAAATGAAGCGCCTGCAGTCACTGAAAGGCATAGGGAGGTGCTTCGCATCATCGGAATAGCTGGGAGATAGAATCGTGGCGAAGTCAGGCGAAGGCAGAACGCATCCATACATTCCAAAGCTGATTGAGCAGCTTGAAGGGAAAAAGGTCGATCGGCGAGAGTTCCTGCGCACGGCGACACTTCTCGGCATCAGCTCGGCCGCGGCTTATGGCATTGCGGGTAAGATTCTCGGCGACGGCGTGGTCGAGCCGGCGCTGGCTCAGGATGCTGAACCCAAGATGGGTGGGATCCTGCGTTGCTCCATGCCGGTTCAGGAAATGGCCGATCCGGCGACTTTCGACTGGGTCGAAAAATCAAATATCGCCCGGCATCTTTGCGAGTTCCTGACTTACACCGGACCGGACAACGTCACACGGCCTTATCTGGCCGAGCGCTGGGAAGCCTCCGATGATCTGACGTCCTGGACGTTCTACCTCCGCCAGGGCATCAAATGGAACAATGGCGACGACTTCAACGCAGATGATGTCGTCTCCACCGTCACCCGCTGGCTCGATCCAAAGACCGGCTCGTCGAATCAGGGGCTGTTCTCGGCCATGACCGAGGAGTACGATACCGGCGAGAAAGACGACGACGGCAATCCCAAGATGGGTATCAAGGGGCGCGAAGGTGCTGTCGAGAAGGTCGACGACCATACGGTTCGCTTCAATCTGGCTCAGCCAGTCCTGTCGATACCGGAAAACCTCTACAACTATCCGACCGCGATCGTGCATCGTGCGTTCGACGAGAATGGCGCCGACCTTTCGAAATGGCCGGTAGGCACCGGTCCCTATACCCTCGCCGAATATGTGGTCGGAGAGAAAGCGGTGCTCAAGCGCCGCGAGGGTGAGTATTGGGGCAAGGATCTCGATGATCCGATCATTGGCGGGCCGATTTATCTGGACGAGATCCATTATTTCGACCACGGCGCCGCTTCCACCGCACAGATTGCGGCGGTCGCTTCCGATCAGGTGGACATGCATTATGAATTCGACATGCTGTCTCTGCCGATCGCCCAGAGCATTCCGGATGCTACGATCTACGAAGCGGTGACAGCGCAGACCGGTGTGATGCGTTTTCGTCAGTCGGAAAAGCCGTTCGACGACAAAAGAGTGCGCCGGGCCGTGCAGCTTTGTTGCGATGCATCCCGCTATCCGGAGCTGGTGTTCCAGGGGCGCGGCATTGAAGCCGAGCATCACCATGTTGCCCCGATCCATCCCGAATATTTCGAGCTGCCCAAGCTGGAGCGTAATGTCGAGGAGGCGAAGAAGCTTCTGGCCGACGCCGGTTACGCCGATGGCCTCGAGCTGTCGATTGACTGCGGCAACACCAATGGTCCCTGGCAGCAGCAATGCTGCGAGATCCTAAAGGAGCAATGCGCGGAGGCTGGTATCACCATCAATATCAATATCATGCCCGCGAACAATTACTGGGAGCTTTGGGAGAGCACGCCCTTCGGCCTTACGGCCTGGACCCACCGACCGCTCGGCACCATGGTGTTATCACTGGCTTATCGCACCGGTGTCGCCTGGAACGAATTTGCCTATGCCAATCCCGAGTTCGACCAGGCCTTGAATGAGGCCGAAGCGCTCCTGGATGTCGAGGAGCGAAAGGCCGCCATGGAGAAAGTCCAAAAAATCCTGCAGGACGACGCGGTCATGGTGCAGGCGCCTTGGCTGCCGAAGTTCTATGTCGCCAAGAGCCGGGTCAAGGGACTGGCGGCTCACCCCACGCAATATCATCAGTTCCATCGCGTCTGGATCGACGCTTGATGTTCGACTAACCAACGTTGAACGGCCCGGAACCAACCGGGCCGTTCCTTTATCAGGGAAGCTCGTGCGTCATGCTTGTTCTTGCCGGTCGCCGATTTGGCTCGATGCTGCTGATCATGGCGGTGATTTCATTCATCCTTTTCGTGATCTTCGAAAGCGATAAGCTCGGGGTCGCCGGTAAGGTGCTCGGCCCCTATTCCTCAACTGAGCAGCGCGAGCTCTGGCTCGAACAAAATGGTTATAACCGCAGTTTTTTTGTCCGCTACGGCGAGTGGGTAACCAATGCGGTCAGGGGCGACTTCGGTGAGTCGATCCGGTTCAAAGCGCCGGTTTCCGAACTGCTCTGGCCACGCCTCGCCAACACCGGCTTCTTGGCGTTGATGGTGTTCGCGATCATGATCCCGCTCTCGTTGTTTCTGGGCGTCATTGCCGGGATGCGGGAGGGCTCGGGCACCGACCGGGCGGTGTCGACCTTCTCGGTGCTGACGACCTCGGTGCCGGAGTTCGCTTCGGCGACGCTCCTGGTTTCGTTGTTCGTTTTCAAACTCGGCTGGCTGCCGGGCACGTCGTCGATGACATCCGGCTTCTCCTGGGTCGAGATGGTGCTGCCGGTGGCCGTTCTGGTGATCTATGGCTTCGGCTACACGGCTCGCATGACCCGCGCCTCCATGGCCGAGGTGATGACGTCCCAATATATCCGAACGGCTGTGTTGAAGGGGCTGCCGCGCCAGCGGGTCATCATGAAACATGCGCTGAGGAACGCGCTGATCGCCCCCTTCACGGTCATCATGCTGCAGCTCAACTGGCTGCTTTCCGGCGTGATCGTCGTCGAAGTGTTCTTCGCCTACAAGGGATTTGGCGCTCTTCTCTATGAAGGCTCGACCTTTGGCGACATCTATCTGATTGAGGCCTGTGCGATGGTTGCGGTGTTCGTCGCCGTCTTTTCTCAGTTCGTTTCGGATATCGGCTACACGCTGCTGAACCCAAGAATTCGTTTCTCCTAAGAGGACATCGCCATGAGTACCGTCACCGCGAAAGTCCCGAAAGCGCCCTCGACCCTTGGCCGTTTCTTCAGCGGTCTCGGGCTGATCCGAGAAAGCTGGATCGGCACGGCCGGCCTGATCATCCTCCTGTTCTGGGTCTTGATGGCGATCCTCGCACCGGTGTTGCCACTGTTCGACCCCAATGCACAGATCGCGCCGATGCAGCCCCTGCTGGCTGCAGCACCCGATGGCGAGAGCACTTTTTGGCTTGGCACTGACTTCAAGGGACGGGACATTCTCTCGCGGATCATCTGGGGCTCGCAGCGGGTGTTGTTCTGGGCCTCGCTCGCCACTTTCGTCGCCTATATCGTCGGCATGGTCATGGGTGCCGCGGCCGGCTATCTCGGTGGCTGGTGGGACGAGGTGATCTCGTTCTTCGGCAACGTGCTGCTCTCCTTCCCAGTG
>JBPCVQ010000299.1:0-28134 GCA_051010395.1 Geminicoccaceae bacterium
GGCGTCAAGAAGGGTGATCGCGTCACCCTCTACATGCCGATGATCCCGGAAGCCGCCTACGCCATGCTCGCCTGCGCCCGTATCGGCGCCGTGCATTCGATCGTCTTCGGCGGTTTCTCCCCGGACAGCCTCGCCGACCGCATCAAGGACTGCGACAGCAATCTCGTCATCACCACCGACGGCGGCAAGCGCGGCGGCCGCAACGTGCCGTTGAAGCCGAACACGGATGCGGCGTTGGAGAAGTGCCCCGCCGGCGTTCAGGTGCTGATGTTCAAATATGCCGGCACCGATGTCACCGAGGTCGACGGCCGTGACCATGACGCCTATGCGCTAATGGAGGCCGCGTCTGCGGAGTGCCCGCCGGCACCGATGAATGCGGAAGATCCGCTGTTCATCCTCTATACGTCAGGGTCGACCGGTAAGCCCAAAGGCGTGTTGCACACGACAGGCGGCTATCTCGTCTACGCCTCGATGACCCACCAATATGTCTTCGACTACCATGACGGCGACATCTACTGGTGCACCGCCGATGTCGGCTGGGTCACCGGCCATAGCTACATCGTCTACGGGCCGTTGGCGAACGGCGCCGTGACCTTGATGTTCGAAGGCGTGCCGAATTATCCGGATGCGTCCCGCTTCTGGCAGGTGGTGGACAAGCATAAAGTCAATATTTTCTATACGGCGCCGACAGCGATCCGTGCGCTGATGCGCCTCGGTGAGGCGCCGGTCAAGTCGACGTCGAGGGCGTCCCTCCGCGTTCTGGGGTCGGTGGGCGAGCCGATTAATCCTGAGGCCTGGATGTGGTATTACAATGTGGTCGGCGATGGTCGCTGCCCGATCGTCGACACATGGTGGCAGACCGAGACTGGCGGCATCCTGATCACCCCGCTCCCAGGCGCCACGCCCCTAAAACCGGGATCGGCGACCCGGCCATTCTTCGGGATCAATCCAGCACTGGTCGACGGTGATGGCAAGCCGCTGGAAGGAGAAGCCTCGGGCAACCTGATCATCACCGACAGCTGGCCCGGTCAGATGCGCACGGTCTACGGCGATCATGAGCGCTTCATCCAAACCTATTTTTCGACCTTTGCCGGCAAATATTTCACCGGCGACGGGGCAAGGCGTGACGCTGACGGTTATTGGTGGATCACAGGGCGCGTCGACGATGTGATCAATGTTTCCGGCCATCGTATGGGCACGGCCGAGGTCGAGAGCGCGCTGGTCGCCCATCCCGCGGTCTCGGAGGCGGCCGTGGTCGGCTATCCCCACGACATCAAGGGCCAGGGCATCTATTGCTACGTGACTCTGACCCAAGGATACGATCCTAGCGATGATTTGAAGACAGAGCTTAGGCAATGGGTTCGAAAGGAGATCGGCCCGATCGCATCCCCTGACCTGCTGCAGTGGGCGCCGGGTCTACCCAAAACCCGTTCCGGCAAGATCATGCGCCGCATCCTCAGAAAGATTGCCGCCAACGAACACGACCAGCTCGGCGACACCTCGACGCTTGCCGACCCCGCGGTGGTTACCGATTTGGTCGATAACCGCATGAATATTTGACGCTCAAGGGTGGAAATACGTACGCTTTCCGCCTCAAGTCGGATTTTAGAAGAGGCGTATAGTGGCGAAATGTACTTTGGGTAGAGTGTTGTTGCTTGCTTTGGCAACGCTGCTGGTTCTCGGTGGCTGCGACGACGAAGAGGAAGATCCACCTCAGGTCACGGTGAACGTTCCGAAGGGGACGGTCGTCAAAGTGGAGCACTCGGATCTTGACAAAGACGAAATGATCGTCGTCGGTGAACTTGCTCTCTTCACGACATTGGTGGTTTGGGCTCTGTTCGGACCGGGCGCTACACGCCGCCCTGAGATATCGGTCTCAGAGAACTGGTAGGATCCGCCGGAGCACGATTGCCGAGCGTTCGGCCACGGCATCGACGAAGCGCGCGAAATCGAAACGCGAGTCGGCGCCTGCGAGATCGGAGAGGGCTCGGATTTCAAGCCAGGGCAGTTCGAAGCGTTCGGCCACCTGGGCCATTGCACCGCCTTCCATCGCTACGGCCTTGGCATCGAACGTTTGATGCAGGCGCTCGCGGGTGACCTCGGAGTGGATATACTGGTCGCCGGCGAGGATCGTGCCGTAGGTGATTTTTGCGTCTTTGCCGGACCCACCGGCTTCGGCGGCAAGCGGCGGAAAGGTCAGATCGTCGAGCGCCGACCTGATCCTGGCAAGCATCGCCGATGCCGCCTCATAGCCCAATTGCTCGGTCGGGTTGAAGAAGGGCACATGACCGGCCTGATAGGGCTTCAGCCCGTCGTCCTCGATCACGCCGCAATCATGCTGGATCGTACGCTCCGCGATCACCAGGTCACCGATGGCGAGATCGGGATCAAGACCGCCGGCGACGCCGCTGAACGCCAGAAGATCGACGTCGAAGCGGGAGGCCAGAAGGGTGGCGACGACAGCCGTATTGACTTTGCCGATGCCGGCTTCGGCGAGCACGACGGCATGGCCATCCAGGCGACCCCGATCGAAATCCAGACCGCCGAGGACGACGGTTCCCTGGTGCTCGAGGGCTGCTTTCAGACCCACGCGCTCCTCCGGAATCGCGCAGATCAACCCGGTCACCTTGTCAGACATTTTGCCTCCCCTTCACAAAACACTCTTTTCTTGGGTTTACGTTCTTAGGAAGCAAGAGATATCGTAACCACTTGCGCAAAAAAATGGGGAGTTCCGAGCCATGGCATCGAACATAGCCGGTATCGATCATGCCATCATCGGCGTCCGGGACCTGGAAAAAGCCAGGGGCGTCTATGAAAAGCTCGGTTTCCGCGCAACGCCACGCGGGCGGCATGTCGGCTGGGGGACGGCCAATTACTGCTTGATGTTCGAACAGGACTATCTGGAAATCCTGGGCATCGTCGATCCGGATGCCTTCACCAATAATCTAGACAGTTTTCTCGAAACCAGGGAAGGTCTGCACTCCATCGTTCTGAAAACGACGGATGCGGCGGCAACGCGAGAAGGGTGGGCGCAAGCCGGCCTCGAGCCCGCAGAGGTCAAGGATCTCAGCCGACTCCTCGAGCCTGATACCGAACTCCGCTTTCAAAATGTTACGCTTGACCCGAAGGCCACGGCCGATGTGCCGATGTTCGCCTGCGGCCATCTGAGTGCGGATCAGATACGCCAGCCCGGCTGGTCCGAGCACCCGAACGGCGCTCTCGGCATCAAGACCATGACTGCCGTGACCAGGGAGCCAGCAACAGTCGTGGAACCGATGGGCCGTGTCTTCGGGAGCTCCAAGATTACCGAGACCGACAATACGGTTGCCGTTCATACCGGCCGTGGCGTTCTGCTGTTTGCGACACCTGATGACCTCGACATGCTCCACCCTGAACTGAGGATGGAACTCGAAACCGATCGGGCGACGCTTGCGGTTCTCAGCATCCGTGTCCGCGATCTCGCTGGAGCGGCCGACTGGCTGGAAAAAGCCGGCGTCCCTTTCAAACAGGAGGCCAGCGGCATCATCGGGGTCAGCGCCGAGCATGCCTGTGGTGTCATGTTGGAGTTCACGAATTAACTGGAAAGGGCTGAACTTTAACAGCGCGATGAGAACATAAGCCTTTGCTAGCTGGTTTTGGCTAGTCGGTCAGCTTTTTGGAACTCTATGGTTGACATGGGCGGGCTGCGCCTCATAGGACGTGATTCACCTGTAATTCAACGAGGGTGTCATGATGAAGGTTTTGGTTTCGATGGCGCTGGCGATGGGGCTGGCATCTGGCGCTGCCTATGCTGACGGTCACAAGAATGCCGGCAATGGCGACAGCACGGGCTGCGGTCTGGGGTCCACTTTATGGGCTGGCAAAACCGGTATTGTTCCTCAGATCCTTGCGGTCACCACGAACGGTACCCTGGGCAATCAGACCTTCGGCATTACCACCGGCACGCTCGGCTGCGACAAGAACGACGTGATCGCTTCCGCCGAGGTTCGCCAGCTGGCAGCCGTCAGTCTCGACAATCTGGCGACGGACATCGCACGCGGCGAAGGTGAAACATTGGCCTCGCTCGCCTCGGCGATGAAGGTTGACCGGTCCGACCAGCCGCTGATGTTCGCGGCCCTCAAGGGCAACTTCGCCCGGATTTTCCCGAATGACAGCGTCTCCTCCGATAACGTGCTGGTATCGATCCAGCAGGTGATGGCCGAAGACGAAACGCTCGCCCGTTACGTCGAAATCTGACGTCCGCTACTAAAAGCCCCCCTGCCGGCGGCAGGGGGCTGACTTGACGGTGGTTGGCCCGATCCGTCTGAGGCTTGGATCGGGCTCCATCGGTCGAGCACGAAAGTCATCCTCGACACTCGACGCCCTTATCGTTTGTCTGGCGGTCCTCTTTCCGACGGTTGATGACGCCAAAGCCGCTGATGACGCCTATCTCGACACCTTGATCGCCAAGGCCGAGACGCTTGATCTGTCAGCGGAGCCGGCATGGCAGGCCCTGCTCCATTTTCGTCCCGACTGGCTTGGGAGCGGGCATCACAGCCTGGTCGACAGCCCTGGCTTTTTCTTGGCGGAGAATGGCAAGACCGACCGCAGCGCGGAGCTGACAGCGACGCTTCGGAGCTTCTTCGAGCCACCGTCCGATGACGAAACCAGACAGCATCCACAATGCGCCTTCGTCGCCCGCTATCGCTGGCTGAACGAGCGGCTGGCATTCGATAGCAACCGGCTTTCGCCAGCGCCTTGTCCCGAGTTCGAAGCCTGGGCGGACGCCATCGATGCCGAGGCGGCGACGCTGATTTTTCCGGCCGCCTATCTCAACAATCCAGCTTCGATGTTCGGCCACACCCTTCTTCGCCTCGATCGTCCGGATCAGAGCGAGGATACCCGTCTCCTTTCCTATGCCGTCAATTACGGTGCCGACACCGGTGCCGACAACGGTGTTCTGTTCGCAGTTCTCGGCCTCACCGGCGGTTATCCCGGCACCTATGCGGTCGAACCCTATTACGAGCTGGTCAAGCGCTACAGCGATATCGAGAACCGCGACATCTACGAGTACCAGCTCGACTTTTCCCCGGATGAGGTCGCGCGCATGGTCGCCCATCTCTGGGAAATGCGCGGCCATTGGAGCGAGTATTACTTCTTTGACGAAAACTGCTCCTATCAACTGTTGTTCCTGCTGGACGTCGCAAGGCCGACACTCGACCTTGTCGGATCGTTCGATCTGCACGTCATCCCCGTGGACAGCGTACGCGCCGTCCTCGAGAAGGAGGGCTTGTTCAAACGGACGGTTTTCCGCCCATCCGGCCAGACCAGGATCGTCGATGGCCTCGCGGCTCTGACCCCGACCGGCAGGCGGCTGGTGCGCGATCTCACCGCCGGCACGACTTTGCCCGACGATCATGCCGCCGCCGATCTGGCGCCGGCCAGACGTGCTGCACTGCTCGAACTCGCCGAGACCTTCGTTACCCATCAGATGGAAACTGGTGATCTGGAGCGGGATTCGGCTGCGAGCCGTGCGTTGACATTGCTTCGGGCGCGCAGCGAAATCGACGCAGCTTCCGACTTGCCGTCGGTCCAGGCACCCGAGACCAGACCGGACGAGGGGCACAAATCCGCACGCGCCGGCGTCGGCCTCGGTGCGCGCGACGGTCGGCCGTTCGCCTCGTTTCGCCTGCGCCCTGCTTATCATGGCGATCTCGATCCCAGCGGCGGCTATGTGCCGGGCGCCATGATCGACTTTCTGGCGTTTGATCTCCGTTACTACCGAGGCGCCGACACGGTGACGTTGGAGAAGTTCACCGGGGTCGGCATCCGCTCGATGACGCCGCGAAACGCACTGATCCGGCCGATCTCCTGGCACCTCAACGCCGGCCTGGAGCGGATGCGCGTAAAAAATACCGATGAGGAAGGCGCGTTGGTCGCGGCCTTCGACGGCGGTGCCGGCATCAGCACCAGCCTCGGAGTGCGAGAAATCTGGTCGGCCACGCTCGACGCAGGCCTCACGGGTGGCGAGGATTGTGATCAGACCTGCAGCTTCAATGCCGGCCCTGCCCTATCGCTTCTCTGGCCGATGACCGATCATGCCACGTTCCTTGCCGGTGCTCGCTATCAGCTCCGCTTCGGCGAGAAGACGCGGAATCGCTACGAGGTCCGACTTGGACAGAGCCTGGGGTTCACGCAAAATCTGGCCCTGAAGCTCGAGGCTGCCCTTGAAGACGAGGGCAGCGGACCGGAGCCTACATTTTTGACATCACTGGATTGGTATTTTTAGTGTTTTCGCGAGTGGTGGCGTGGCTGGTCCTGCTCCTCGGCCTGTCCGGCTGCACCGGTCTTTTCTTTCAGCCGATGACCAGGCACGTGTTCGATCCCGAGGCCATCGGTTTCTCCTACGAGAATATCGACTTCGAAGCGGCTGATGGAACAAGGTTGCACGGCTGGTTTTTCCTGGCCGAAGGCGAGCGTCTCGGCAGTGTGCTCTTTCTGCACGGCAATGCGGAAAATATCAGCACGCATTTCGCCAATGTCGCCTGGCTCGCCAAGGCCGGCATCGACGCGTTCGTCTTTGACTACCGCGGTTACGGCCGATCCTCCGGCAGCCCGACACTGGACGGCCTTCATCAGGACGCCGCCGCCGCTCTCGAACGCCTGATGGCGATGCCTGGCATCGAGCCCGACAAGATCGCCGTCTTCGGTCAGAGTCTCGGCGGCGCCGTGGCGCTGGGCATGGTCGCCAAGAGCCCCCATAAGGACCGCCTCGGAGCATTGATTGTCGAAGGCGCTTTTTCTGATTACCGAAGAATTGCAAGGGAAAAGCTCTCTGGCTTCTGGCTGACTTGGCCGCTGCAATGGCCGCTTAGCCTGACGATAGACAACAGCTACAGCCCCGAAGCTGCTGCCGCAGAGCTTACCCCTCTCCCTTTCCTCCTGATCCATGGTCAAGAGGATGAGGTCATTCCGCCGCATCACGGCGAGCGCCTCTTCGACGCCGCAGTCGAGCCTAAAACCATCTGGCGCCCGGAGAAGGCTGGGCATATCCAGGCACTGGCGACGATCGAGATGCGCGAGCGGTTTCTGGGCTATCTGGAAGCGCAGCTCACCGAGCGGAAATGACACGCGCTTCATCCGGGGTGGGCGAGCCTGTGGAAAAGGGATGGAGTGGGCCTGCTTCCTGTTTATTATGATGCAGGTAGGCATTAGGGGTCACCATCCGGTAAGTCCTTGACGTGCTTGACATGGCCTGCAGCTGGGATAGCTTACCGCTCCGGTTTGCATTCATCGGGCTAGGCTGTCCGATCAGGAAATTATCACTATGGAAAACGCCGCTCTCATCACCGCGATCGAAGATGCCTTCGAACAGCGCGAGCACATCAATGCCGACACGTCCGGACCCGTGCGCGATGCGGTGACAACCGCCCTTGCTGCATTGGACAACGGCAGCTGTCGGGTTGCCGAGAAAATCGACGGTGACTGGCAGGTCAATCAGTGGCTGAAGAAGGCAGTTCTGCTCTCCTTCCGCCTCAACCCCATGGCCAGGATCAGCGGTGCGCCGGGCGGGGCCTCCTGGTGGGACAAGGTGCCCTCCAAGTTCGAAAACTGGTCGGATGCCGACTTCATTGACAGTGGTTTTAGAGCCGTTCCCGGATGTGTCGTTCGACATTCCGCGCATATTGCTGCCGATGTCGTCCTGATGCCGTCCTTCGTCAATCTTGGCGCTTATGTCGACAGCGGCACCATGGTCGACACCTGGGCGACCGTCGGATCGTGCGCCCAGATCGGCAAGAATGTTCATCTTTCCGGCGGCGTTGGAATTGGCGGTGTCTTGGAGCCCTTGCAGGCCGGCCCGGTGATCATCGAAGACAATTGCTTTATCGGGGCACGCTCGGAAGTCGTCGAGGGCGTCGTGGTGGAGGAAGGGGCTGTCCTCGCCATGGGCGTGTTCATCAGCTCATCCACCAAGATCATCGATCGCACCACCGGAGAGATCCATGTTGGCAGGGTGCCTGCTTACTCGGTGGTCGTGCCGGGAGCCTTGCCCGGAGCCCCTCTGCCGAACGGCGAACCCGGACCTAGTCTTGCCTGCGCCGTGATCGTCAAACGGGTCGATGCGCGGACCCGCGAAAAGACCGCCATCAACGAACTGCTTAGAACATGAGCGTCGCCGCAAGAAGAGGACGCCTGTCCGGTTTGAGCGAGCCCGCAAACGACATGCAGCCGGCAAACCTGGCACCGAACCAAGCCCCGTCCGTCGACGCTGTCGACCCGGTTGCGGTGAGTCAGGCGCTGATCCGCTGCCGGAGCGTGACCCCTGCTGATGACGGTGCGCTCGGTGTGATCGAGCGGGCGCTTTCGGGGCTCGGCTTCGAATGCCACCGCCTGGTCTTCGAAGGCGAGGGCTCTCCAGCCATATCCAATCTCTACGCCCGCTTCGGAACCGGCGCGCCGCATCTCTGCTTTGCCGGCCATACCGACGTGGTGCCACCGGGCGACCGGGATGCCTGGAGTGTTGATCCGTTTGTCGGCGAGATCGTCGATGGCGAGCTCTATGGTCGCGGCGCCGTTGACATGAAGGGCGCCATCGGCTGCTTCATCGCCGCCGTCGCCCGCTTCATCGAGGCAGCCAGCCCCGCCGGCTCGGTTAGTCTCCTGATCACCGGCGATGAGGAAGGGCCAGCGGTCAACGGCACGGTCAAGGTGCTGGAGTGGCTGAAAGCCAGGGGCGAGGTGGTCGACGCCTGCGTGGTCGGCGAACCGACCAATCCTGACAAGCTCGGCGACATGATCAAGATCGGCAGGCGAGGTTCGCTCTCAGGCTTTCTCAGGGTTCAGGGGACCCAGGGGCATGTCGCCTATCCGCATCGCGCCGAGAACCCGATCACGCAACTGGCCGCCATGCTGCGGGCCCTTGCTGAACCGCTGGACGAGGGCACCGAGCATTTCCCTCCCTCCATGCTGGTGCCGACTACATTCGACGTCGGCAATACCGCGACCAACGTCATCCCAGGCGAGGCGAGGGCAAATTTCAACATCCGCTTCAATGACCTGCACACGCCGGAGAAGCTGAAAGTCTGGCTGCACGAAAAACTGGACGCGGTCGGCGGCGATTATCAGCTTCGGACCCGTTGCTCCGGCCCCGCCTTCCTCACTCAGCCCGGCGAGCTTACCACGCTGATGCAGAGGGTGATCAGCGAAGAACTCGGTGTCACGCCCGAACTTTCAACCAGCGGCGGCACCTCCGATGCGCGCTTCATCAAGGACATCTGTCCGGTGATCGAATTCGGTCTGGTGGGACAAACCATGCACCAGGTGGACGAGCGCGTCGCTATTGCCGATCTTGAGGCTCTGACCGGCGTCTACCATCGTCTGCTTCGGGCCTATGTCGGCGCGATCTGATATCATGCCGGATCGGCAGGAGGTCTTCTCCTCTCTCTACGGTGCCTATCGTCTTGCCTGGTTCGACGAGAACGGCATGAGCTACTTCAACATATCCGTCGAAGGGTTTTGGCGCTCATTCTTCGCTGCCGTCCTGATCGCGCCGATCTTCATCCTGTCGATTGGCCAGGATGTCATGACGCCCGAAGGCGGTTTTTCATTCTGGGCCCTGATCGTCCATCTTTCCACCTACGGCATCAGCTGGATCATCTTTCCCCTCGTCGCTTTCTTCGTGACCGATCTGCTCGGTCTCGGTCACCGTTTCACGGCGCTCGTGGTCGCGGTGAACTGGACCAGTGTCCTGACCTTCGGACTTCTAACCCTAAGCATCGGCTTCGTCGCTCTGGTGCAACAGGCTCTTGCCGAGCTGGGGCTGATGGCCGTCACCACCGGGCTCATCGTCTATCACTGGTTCGTCATCAAGACCGCCCTCGGGACAACAGCAGCCATTGCCGTCGCCTTCGTTCTCTTCAACTTCCTGCTCGGCGCCATGCTCCATCAGGTCGCCGAACGGCTCGTCTAGGCGGCGTGGCCGCACCATTGGGTTTTTGAACGCCTTCGACGATATCGTTCCTAAAGCGATCGCGCTGGCGCACTTCTGTACAGGCTCCGAGATGATCCGGGTGACACTGTCACCAACCCAAAAATGCGCTAGCATGTTCGGATGCTCGATGCCCTGTTCGCCAGAATTGACGACCAGAAAGATGCGCTGATCGCGCTCACCCGAGAACTTGTCCGCATTCCCACCGTCAACCCCCCTGGCGAGGGCTACGAGCCCTGCGCGAACTTGCTTGGTGACCGTCTAAGGAGAAGCGGCTTCGACGTCGAATACGTCCGGGCTGAAGGCGACATCGGCGACAGTGACCTGTATCCCCGGACGAACGTTATTGCGCGTCTGGAGGGCGAGAGACCGGGCAGCACCGTGCACTTCAACGGCCACATCGATGTGGTCGATGCAGGGCTTGGCTGGAGCGAGGAACCGTTCTCGGGGAAGGTTCGCGATGGGCGCGTCTACGGGCGCGGCACCTGTGACATGAAAGCCGGGATCGCCGCCTCGGTGATCGCGCTCGAGGCGATCCTGGCGGAAGGCATTTCCTTCGACGGCGCTCTCGAAATCTCCGGCACGGTGGACGAAGAATCAGGTGGCTATGCCGGCGTCGCCCATCTCGCGAGGAAGGGCTTTTTCTCGAAGCCGAGGGTCGATCACGTCATCATTCCCGAACCGCTCAATGTCGATCGGATCTGCATCGGCCATCGCGGTGTCTGGTGGGCGGAGGTCGAAACCTTCGGCAAGATCGGCCATGGCTCCATGCCGTTTCTGGGCGACTGTGCGATCCGCCATATGGGCGCGTTCATGCGTGCTCTCGAAGATGACCTGCTCCCGACGCTTGCAGCCCGTCGCACCGCCATGCCGGTGGTTCCTGAGGGCGCACGCCGATCCACCTTGAATATCGCCGCTGTTCACGGTGGCCTGCCCGAGATGATTGATGGCCTGCCCAGCCCCAATGTTGCTGATCGCTGTCGCCTGTTACTGGATCGGCGCTTTCCCATTGAGGAGGATCTCGGCGACGTCAAGGCGGAGATCATTGCCATTCTCGATGATCTCACTCGAAGCCGGCGAGGCTTTCGCTACTCCTTGAAGAATGTCATGGAGGTCATGCCGACCCTGACGCCTGATGATGCTGACGTCGTGCAGGCAGTCACAAAGAGCATCAGCCGGGTACTTGGCAGGCAGCCGGAGCTGATCGTGTCGCCTGGCAGCTATGACCAAAAGCACATCCATCGCATCGGCCATCTCAAGGAGTGTATCGCCTACGGGCCGGGTATTCTCGACCTCGCCCATCAGCCCGATGAATATGTCGAGATCGATCACCTCGTCGCCTCATGCAAGGTGATGGCGGCATCAGCGCTGTGTCTCCTGGGAGTGCCACTACATTGATCCGACCAGGCCCGAAAAACTTGCTGACCGATGTCGCCGGCATCAAGGTCGGGTCCGCCGAGGATTGCGCGGCGCGCAGTGGCGTGACCGTGATCCTGCCGGATCAGTCAGTGCTCGGCGGCGTCGATGTCAGAGGTGGTGCGCCCGGCACCCGGGATACCGAAGGGGGTGACCCGACATGTCTGGTCGATCGAGTCGATGCTGTCGTGCTCGCCGGTGGCTCGGCCTTTGGCCTCGATGCAGCGAGCGGCGTCACCGCCTGGCTGGCCGAGCGCGGTCGGGGCTTTCCAATCGGCGATGCCGTGGTGCCGATCGTGCCGTCGGCGATATTGTTCGATCTGCTGAACGGTGGCGATAAGGCCTGGGGCGATGAGCCGCCCTATCGAGCACTCGGCGCAAAAGCTTGCGACAATGCCGGCGAGAACTTCACCCTCGGCAATGTCGGAGCCGGCCTTGGCGCGACCGTCGGTTTCGCGCCACCGGATCAGATCAACGGCGGCCTGGGCAGCGCCTCCTTCGTCATCGAGGCCGCCGGTCGGCCGCGGATAACGGTCGCTGCACTCGCTGCGGTCAATCCCGTAGGCTCGGTGCTGATGCCTGGAACCGATGTCTTCTGGACCTGGCCGTTCGAGCAGGGCGGTGAATTCGGCGGGCGCCGGCTGACGCCGGATCATGATCTGCTGCCGCTCGATAGCACCTTCCCCGGTGAGACTGCTGGCAACACGACGCTGGTGGTGGTTGCGACTGACGCTGCGCTGACCAAAGCCGAGGCCAAGCGCGTGGCGATCATGGCTCATGATGGCATCGCCCGCGCGATCCGGCCGGTGCACACACCCTATGACGGCGATTCAGTCTTCGTGTTGGCTACGGGCCTCCACGATATCATCGATCGTGCGGCTGATATTGCGCGGATAGGCATGCTCGCCGCCGACTGCACTGCGCGATCAATCGCCCGCGGCGTCTACGAGGCAGGCGACTTGGATCACATTTCATCTTATCGTAGCCTTTATCCAAAGAGATGACTCTCATGAGGAATACTTGATGGCGTTCTTGTCGAACCGTTCCGTTCTGGGTGTAGTGCTCGTCCTGCTGACAGGCACCTTCTCCAGTGTGCAGCCCGCCTTCGCAGAAGGCCGGATCAGGATTGGCATGGTGTTGGAGCCGCCCCATCTCGATCCCACGGCAGGTGCTGCCGCCGCGATCGACGAAGTGGTTTACGCCAATGTCTTCGAGGGTCTGACCCGTATCGACCGGAATGGTGTCGTCCAGCCCGGTCTCGCGGAGAGCTGGGACGTCAGCGACGACGGGCTCACCTATACCTTCACGCTGCGGGAAGCCGTCGCCTTCCATGACGGCAGCACATTCGGCGCCGACGATGTCGTGTTCTCATTCGAGCGCGCCATGGCCGAAGACAGCATCAACGCACAAAAAGGCCTCTTCGAACCCATCATGTCGGTGGCGACCGACGGCGCTGACAAGTTTGTTCTCACCTTGAGGCGCCCGACCGGCAATCTCCTCTTTAACCTCGGCTGGGGCGATGCGGTGATCGTGGCGCCGGAAAGCGCTGAGAGCAACAAAGCCCTCCCCATCGGCACCGGCCCCTTCAAATTCGACCGTTGGGTGCAAGGCGACCGTATAGAACTCCAGCGCAACCAGGACTATTGGAGCGAAGCCGTAGAGCTTGAAGGTGCAACCTTCCAGATCGTGCCGGATCCGGCGGCTGCGGTTGCGGCGATGATGGCGGGTGATCTCGACGCATTTCCTAATTTTCCGGCACCGGAAAACATGGTTCAGTTCGAAGCCGATCCTCGCTTCACCGTCGAAATCGGCACGACCGAAGGCGAAACCATCCTCGCCATGAACAATGGCCGTCCACCACTGGACGACATCCGCGTCCGTCGCGCCATCGCCCACGCCATCGATCGCTCAGCCATCATCGAAGGCGCGATGTTCGGTTACGGCACCCCGATCGGCAGCCACTTCGCCCCTCATCACCCAGCCTATGCTGATCTCACCGGCATGTACTCTTATGATCCCGAAAAGGCGAAAGCTCTGCTTGCCGACGCTGGTCACGGTGAGGGCCTCGCCCTCACACTCAGGCTTCCACCGCCTTCCTATGCGCGTCGCGGCGGCGAAATCATCTCAGCCCAGCTCGCCGAGGTTGGCATCACCGCCGAAATCGTGCCGATTGAGTGGGCGCAATGGCTGGAACAGGTGTTCAAGGGCAAAGACTATGATCTCACCATCGTATCGCATACCGAACCGATGGATATCGAGATTTACAGCCGTGGCGCTGGCTACTATTTCGACTATAGAAAACCTGAGTTTAAGGCGCTAATCGATCAGCTCGCCGAAACCATGGATGAGGAGGAGCGAAACGCAATCCTGGCCGATGCACAATCCATGCTGGCTGACGATTCGGTAAACGCCTTCCTCTTCCAGCTCGCCAAGCACGGTGTCTGGGATGCGAAGATCAAAGGCCTTTGGGAGAACAGTCCCATCCAAGCCAACGATCTAACCGAGGTTCGCTGGACGAACTAGTGGCGTGACCACATCTCTTGGTTATCACGGCATTCGCAGAAAGTGCCAAGCTATCCAAGAGCTTGCGAGCTTTTCTCGGTGAGGTCTCCGGGATCATTCGCATCGAACATTCCGCTGATGGCATGACTACATCATTGGTAGGGCGCGAAATTTTGAGGCTTAGAAGCAACAAGCTACGATTGAGAAATGAGCGGCGCTCGCTTTGGTCATGCCATGGGTCTTTTTCTTAACAGAGGGGCTGATTGCATGAACCACAACGATCCTTGAAAATTGATTCGGCTCGATTCAGGTCCTCGCTAAATCCGTAGCTTTCATCAGCACCTTGGAAGCGTGGTATAGATCGTCGCGCTGCTTTTTCGAGCAACGCTGCCATTTCAAGCTGCGGAACAGGCTTTCTCGAAGATTATGAACGATAATCAGTAGGGCTTTGACCAGTTCCGGCGTGTCATCATTCAACTTGATCAGTGCATGGCTGACCAGATCTTTGTGCTCGCTTTGTTGGAAACTCAAGCTATCGAACACATCATTGGTCGATGAACTGGCATCGTCGACAAACTGGCCGCGAAAATAGGTGAGATGGGGAATGAATGGTGCGACCTGAAGGGGTTTGCCTTCGCTCTCAGCAACCTTGGCGAACTCGTCAATATAGCTGACCATGGCTTCGATACGCATATCGCCCAGCATCGCCTGCGTCTCGAATATTGACCAGAGCAACGAGAATTCTCTGAGGGCAGATCTATCCTCGTCATCGAAGTCGCTATAGCCGATCTGATATTGATTTAGCCATTGCTCGCCAAATCGAACTGCCCCTGCCATGCTTGCGATCTCGCTTACTCCTAAAATACAGGCCAGAGCTGTCGTTATACTCGGAAAACCTCTCGAAATGGTTAACGGCACTCGCGCTCTTGCCGTTTTCGATAGTCAAACGCCCCAAAGGTAAAATGGCGTGCGAATGAAAGAGGCTAGTCAGTCCTGGTTGGTCTCACTTTTTCAATACGTCGCTTGGAGCCTGACCGGATCGGACCCTTGTTCATAAAAAATTAGTGTCGTCCAAGTAGGATCCGAAGACGTTATGTGATCAGGGCATCGTCGCTCTCAAATGCCCTCCGGCGTCTGGACTAGCAATGATGTGTCGATTTTCTTGTGTGTTTGCCACATGTGCCATGGTCTTCTGGTCGCAAATAGCTTCAGCACGAGATGTTACGATCGGCTTCGCCGGCCACAGCGCGCCCTTCGTCATTTCCGATAGGGAAAATCCGGGTATTTCGGTAGAAATCGCACGCGAAGCTTTGAAGCTGGCCGGGCATGACCTCAAGCTTATGTTTCAGTCTTATAAAAGGATCGAGGAGGAGGTGAAACGGGGCCGGCTGGACGGTGCCATCGCGATGTCAAAAGATGGAGGAGCACTCCACTATTCGGCACCCTGCATCGCCTATGACAATGTAGCGATCGTCCGCAAGAACGATATGATCGCCATTCATGGCATCGGAGATCTGCCCGGCCACAATATTGTCGCTTGGCAAAATGCTCATGATCATCTGGGTGGTGAGTTTAAGCGGCTGTTCGGCAACCATGTCAGTGAGGAGTATATAAGAAAATACCATGATCTTTCCGACCAGACGGCCCAGGTCAGGATGTTCTGGTCAGGACGTGCTGATGTGATCGTCATAGACGACGTCATCTTCGACTACATAACGTCGACAATGGTCGATGATTTCGATACCGGCCTTGACCTCGAACGTCATCGCATCTTCGGTGGCCTGACGATCTTCTCCTTCGCTTTCAACGACCCTGACCTCCGGGATCAGTTTGACGCCGGCCTCGCCAACCTGCGCGCAGCAGGCAGTATCGAAAGGATCTATCGGAAATATCGAACTGTCAAAGCTCGCCGCACGGCAGCGGCGCAATGATCCTAAGCCGGGCGCCAGCCACGATGCTCCATCAAGGTGGCCCGATCGCGTGGTGAAGCCGTCAGATGCACGAAACTGGATCAGGGGGCTTTTTACTAGTCCACTTTCGCGTTCGTTCGCCTTCATGGTCATCGCGACGAGTACAGCCATTACCCTAGTCATGACATCGATTCAGCTATGGTTCGACTACGAGGCCAGCATTTCATCGATTCATGAGTCTTTCTCCCGGGTCGAGACGTCCTACAGCTCATCGCTGACAGCCAGCCTCTGGACCTACGATCATGCACTGGTGCAAAGTCAGCTTGACGGCATTGCAAACCTCTCGGAAATCGAGTGGGCTAGGATCGTGGCCGAGGATGGCTCAAGTTGGACAGCCGGCGAGCGCCAGTCGACCTATACCCTTGTGGAACACCTACCGCTGATCCACTGGGCAGGAGCGGAAGACGCCACGACGCTTGGACAGCTCACCCTAACTTCCAGCATCGACACACTCTATTGGAGCCTCGTTTGGAAATTCGCCGTCATCCTGTTTCTGAATCTGATCAAGACTCTCTGCATGAGTTTTGTCATCATCTATCTCTTTCACCAGATTATCGGTCGCCATCTCATCGATTTGGCTTCCTATCTCAAGCTTTTACGCCTCAGTGAACGATCGACCGCTTTCCATCTACGCCGATGCCGAAATCGATTGACCGACGATGAGCTGGACCAGCTCGTCGATGCGATCAATGTGATGCGTACCAATATCAATTCCTCCTATGATGCCATCACCCAATACCAGGATGGCCTCGAAACTTCTCTTCGAAAAGAACGCGAGCTTAGCGGCTTGCAACGCCAGTTCGTCTCGATGGTCTCCCACGAGTTTCGCACGCCGCTCGCGATCATCGACGGCAACGCTCAAAGGTTGCAGCGTAGGAAATCCGACCTGACCGAGGAAAAACTGGACGGCGTACTCAACAAGATAAGGACATCGGTCCTTCGACTGACCGATCTGATGGAGAGCATTCTGAACTCATCGCGTCTTGAGGACGGCAAGATAAAATGTGAGTCTGCCGAATGTGACATCACCGGTCTGCTCGATGAAATCTGCAACGCTTATCGAGATCTGAACACCGGTCACCGGATCATCACTGAGATCAGAGGCCTTCCGCCCACGATCTCCGCCGATGAAAAACTGCTGCGCCAGATCTTCTCGAACCTCGTGTCGAATGCCGTCAAATACGCGCCGGATGACACGTCCGTCTGGGTAACGGCGCATTGCAGTAGTCAGGACGAAGTCGTGGTATCGGTGCGCGACCAGGGTGTCGGCATTCCGGAACAGGAACTCAATCAGTTGTTCCAGAGGTTCTTTCGGGCGTCCACATCAACGGGAATTCCGGGCACGGGCATCGGCTTGCATCTCGTCAAGCACCTAGTCGAGATGCACGGTGGCAGGATCGAGGTCGAGAGCAGCCCAGGCGAAGGGGCAACCTTCTCGGTTCACTTGCCTGTTAACCACCCACTTGTCTGGCAACCCAACACGGATCAAACCGAAATAGGCGATGGTTTCGATCCCATACCCGCAACAAATGCCGCATCGTAGGGTACTGATGCGCCAGAAACGGACTGACGTCGGAAGTCATCGATAACGAGGCGAACACCCATCTGCCCGACAGTCACATGATATCGCTTCAGGACAAAGCAGATCAGGGGGGGCGATGCGGCGGCCCGTTGATCAGCAGCGGGTAAATCCACCGATATCACACCGCTGCTGTTGACGATGTCTTTACCATGATGGTTTAGAATCCTTGCAAGTGACAGCGACGGCCCGGACTATGGGCGGTGGTTCGCAGACAATCCCGCAAGACATATCCATGGACGTGACCATGACCGATCCACTCTGGCAGCCCTCCATTGATCGCATCGCCAACGCCAATCTCACCGCCTTCATGCACTTTCTCGCCGAGGGGTCGATGGCACCTGCCGACTTTGACGCGCTGCGAGCGTGGTCGGTCGACCGGCCGGAGGATTTTTGGGCTGCCTTCTGGCGTTTTGCCGGGATCGAGGCCAGCCAGCCTTGGGACGAGGTCCTGACGAACCCGGGAAAAATGCCCGGCGCCAAATGGTTCGAAGGTGTCCGCCTGAATTTCGCCGAGAACATGCTCCGCCACCGGGACGACCACCCCGCCATCATCGCCTGGACCGAAAACCGCCACCGGCGGTCGGTTAACTTTAAGGAGCTTTATCTGGAAGTCGCGAAGTTGGCGGCCGCCCTCAGAGCCGATGGTGTCGGTGTTGGCGATCGGGTCGCCGCCGTCATGCCGCATACCATCGAAACCATCGTCGCTATGCTCGCCACCACGTCGATCGGCGCGGTCTGGTCATCCTGCTCTCCGGATTTCGGCAAGCAGGGTCTCCTCGATCGTTTCGGCCAGATCAGACCCAAGATCCTCATCACGATCGATGGCTACTCCTACAACGGTAAGCCTCAGGATATTTCTTCAAAGTTGCAGAAGCTAACTGACGAACTGGCGACGCTGAAACGTATCGTCATGGTGCCGTTTCTTGAAGCCGAAGCCAAACCGGCCGGCTTGAAGAACAGCGTTCTCTATGCGGACTATACAAATAACGACGCAACCGACGTGGCATTCGAACAACTGCCGTTCGATCACCCGGCTTTTATCCTCTACTCGTCCGGCACCACCGGTGTCCCCAAAGCGATCGTGCATGGCGCGGGCGGTACGCTCTTGCAGCATCTGAAGGAGCTGATGCTGCACACCGACCTCAAGCGCGAGGACAAGCTCTTCTACTTCACCACCTGCGGTTGGATGATGTGGAACTGGCAGGTGAGCGCACTCGGTCTCGGCGCGACTATCGTCACCTATGACGGCTCGCCCTTCTATCCGGACGGCAACAAGCTCTTCGATATTCTTCAAGAGGACCGGGTCACCCATTTCGGCACGTCGGCGAAATTCATCGATGCGGTCAAGAAAGCCGAGCTCTCCCCAGCGGCGACCCATAACTTGTCCAGCCTGAAAGCGTTGCTTTCCACGGGGTCGCCGCTGGTGGCGGAGAGCTTCGATTTCGTTTACGAGCATATCAAGCAGGATCTGCATCTCGCTTCGATCTCCGGCGGCACGGACATCGTCTCCTGTTTCGTGCTTGGCAACCCCATCGGCCCCGTTCATCGTGGTGAGATTCAGACAGCCGGTCTCGGCATGGCGGTCGAAGCCTGGAACGACCAGGGTCAACCGACCACAGGCGAACGCGGCGAATTGGTCTGCGTCAAACCCTTCCCCTCCATGCCCGTCAGCTTCTGGAATGACTCTGACGGCAGCCGCTATCGCGGCGCTTATTTCGAGCGCTTTCCCGGCGTCTGGACCCACGGCGATATGATCGAACGGACGCCGTCCGATGGCTTTGTCATTCATGGACGTTCAGACGCCGTCCTCAACCCCGGCGGGGTCAGGATCGGCACGGCGGAAATCTACCGGCAGGTTGAGCAGATCGACGAGGTCCTGGAGAGTATTGCCGTCGGCCAGAACTGGGAAGGCGATGTCCGCGTCATCCTCTTCGTTCGCCTAAGGGATGGCGTCGCCCTGGACGACCCGCTGACTACCACCATTCGCCAGCGCATCCGTCAGAACACCACACCCCGCCACGTCCCGGCCAAAGTCATCCAGATCGCGGACATCCCGCGCACCATGAGCGGTAAGATCGTCGAGCTCGCTGTCCGGGAAATCATCCACGGCCGCGAGGTCAAAAACGTCGAGGCCCTCGCCAACCCGAACGCCCTTGGTCTCTACCGAGACCTGGTTGACTTGCAGAGCTGATATCGGCCATGCGGTGTCTCGATCTGCGGGTTAGCTCGCTCTCTTTTTTCGGCTCTGACGGCAAAACCAAAAGACCTTATGCAGACATAAACCCCGGAGCAGTATAGCAACCGCTCCGGGTTTCCTGATATCAGCTTCTACTTTTTTAATCGCGTCCAGATCGCATCATAAACCTCCTGGGTTTCCTGATCGCAGACGGCGACGAAAGTGCCCTTCGGTGCGTCGGCGGGCGGCACGGTTTCTGGTTGTGATTTGAGTTCTTCATCCATCAGCTCGATGACCCCCGTCACGCCAGCGTTATATTGGGCGAAGTTGCTGACGGCGGCGGCGTTTTCCGGCTCCAGAAGGAAGTCCATGAACTTCAATGCACTGTCGCGGTTGGGGGCGTCCTTCAGGAGAACGACATTGTCCATCCAGACGATGATGCCCTCTTTCGGATAGGCATATTCGATATTCGCCCCTTCAGCCCGGGCCTTCGCCGAGAAGCCGTTCCAGATCATGCTGGCGGCGACGTCACCGGAGACGAGAACGTCCTTGGCGCTGTCGGAATTGAAGGACGCCCAATGAGCCTTGGCTTCCTGCAGCGTGGTGTCGAGCTGCTTCAGCTGCTCCCGATCCGTGGTGCATTGGGAAATACCGAGATGGAGGGAGGCCAGCAGCATCACTTCACCTTGGGTATCCAGGATGTTGATCTTGCCCTTCAACTCGTCCGGTGGATCGAATATGATGCTAGTGGTGCGGATGTCGCCTTGATAGACGTCGCGATTGACCGAAAAACTGGTCGAGCCCCACTGATAGGGAATGGAGTGTTTTCGTCCCGGGTCGAAGTCGACGTCGACCCATTGGGGCTCCATGTTCCCCGCATTCTCCAGTTCACCCGGCTGGATGGTATCCAGCATGCCTTCGCCGGCCATGATCTTCACCATGTAGTCGCCGGGTACGGCGACATCATAGGAGCCGAGCTTGCCGGCTTTGAGCGAAGCGAGCATCGCCTCATTGGAATCGAAGGTGTCCATGGTCACCTCGATCCCGGTCTCGGCCGTAAACTTGTCCAGGAGTTCTTGAGGGATGTATTCGAACCAGTGATAGATCGAAAGCTTACCTTCAGCTTGCGCAGCACCTGCGTTCAAGGCGAGGGCAACTGCTGCGGTCCCCAGGGTAAGATGTCGTCTCATGGTGTGCTCCCCTTTTGTAAAGATTGGCCCTTCAAGGGCCTTTCGGTGTCGGCTTCAACTTTCCGATTTCTCCCCACTTCGACTGATGAAGTAGGAAACGGTAACAAAAAAAATCGAGACCAGCAGCATGAGCGTTGAGAGCGCCATGATGTTGGGTTTGATGCCCTGCTTGACCGAACCGAAGATCGCAGTTGGCAGGGTTTCGATGCCCGCTCCCTTCACGAAATTGGTGATGATGAAGTCGTCGAGCGAGATGATGAAGGCGAGCAGGAAACCAGCGATGATGCCGGGCGCCATTAGCGGCATGAGCACGTGGCGAAAGGCCTCGGCGCGGGTGGCGTAGAGGTCCTGTGCGGCCTCCTCGTAAGTGCTCTCGATTCCCTGCAGCCGCGCAGCGATGGGGAGATAGGCGAAGGGAATGCAAAAGACGATGTGGGCTACCAGGATCGAGAGATAGCCGAGCGTGAAGCCGATGGCGCTGAAGAAGATCAGGGTCGCGACCGCGGTCACGATCTCCGGCACCATGATCGGCATACTGATCAGGGCAAAACTCAGCGATCGGCCGCGAAATGCGCCTCCTCTGATCATGCCAACCGCAGCTGCGGTCGCGATGGTGGTCGAGGCGATGGCGGCCATGACGGCGATGGTAAGGGAGTTCCAGGCAGCGGTTTTGAATTTCGCCGATTCGATACCGGTGAAAACGTCCTGATACCAGCGAAGACTTAGACCTTCCCAAACGGTGATCGAAGGCGAGGCATTGAAGCTGTAGATCATCACCACGATCAATGGTGCATAGAGGATGACCAGGCAGATCATGGTCATAGGGAAAAAGCCGGGATAGCGGCGAAGGGCATCGGGCGATGCCATGCTATATCCCTCCCGTTTCGTCGCGCCCGGACTGGCGCGCGTAGAAAAGCAGGGCCACCAGGACCAGGCTCAAGAGGATCATGGAGGCGGCAGCACCAAACGGCCAGTTGCCTGCATTGCCCTTGAACTGCTCCTCGATCAGCGAGCCGATCATGAAGTTCTTGGCACCGCCTAGAAGATCCGGGGCGAGAAAGGCGCCGAGGCTCGGCACGAAGACCAGAATACAGCCGGCCGCAATGCCCGGACTGACGGACGGGATCACCACATGGCGAAGGATGGTCCAGCGATCCGCATAGAGATCGGCGGCCGCCTCAGAAAGCGCAAAATTATAGCGTTCGACCGAGGCGTAGATCGGCAGCACCATGAAGGGCAGATAGGAGTAGAAAAGGCCAAGCTGCACTGCGATATCGGTATTGACTAGAGCGAACGGCTGGTCGGTGAGCCCTGTCCAGATGAGCGCGTCGTTGAGAGGGCCGTTATCCCGGATCAGAAACTTCATCGAGACCGTGCGGATCAGGAGATTGACCCAATAGGGCACGGTGATCAGGAACAGCCAGATCGAGCGCGTTCTCGCCGGACGGGTTGCGATGAAGAAGGCCGTCGGAAAACCGATGATGAGGCAAAGCAGCGTGGCAATCGCGGCCTGGATGATCGAGCGTGCAAAGATCGTGATGTAGGTCCACTCGATGCTCGGTGCTTCGTCTCCGAACAGACCGCGATCAAAGATGAACTGGTCATAGGCGGCGAGCGAAAACTCCCAGATGACGCCACCGCGAAACTCTTTGGTCAGGAAGGAGTAGAGCAGCATCATCAGGATCGGCAAAAGCAGAAAGAAACCGATCACCAGCCAGGACGGTGCCAAGAGCCAGGCGCGGAGGGAGGCAAAGCTGCCTGACACAGTCTTCGTGCTGTCCATGCCGCCTGCCATCAGTCCACCAGAAGGCGCGCAGCGCCAGGGTCGACCCGGAGGGCTACGCGGTCGCCTGCGTTGACGTCGAGGGCTGTGCGATGCGCGTTCTGACTTCGCACCGTCACCTCCGATCCATCGTCGAGCCGCACCAGATACTGGGTGTCCGTGCCCAAATAAAGCGTTCGATCCAGCGCCCCTGCCAGAGGCTCGGCGAGGGGCTCGCCTCCTTGACTTGCTTGTGTCAGGGAGATCCGTTCAGGCCTTATCGAGACATGGCCGGCCGCACCGGACGTTGGGTTTCCGGACGTCTCGCAGTCAAGCCTGCTGCCGCCCGGCAGTCGGCAGAGGCAGCGGCCGCCTGAGGCGGTCTCGACCGTGACGTCCAGGAGGTTGGTCTCGCCGATGAAGTCGGCGACGAAGCGATTGAGCGGTTTTTCGTAAATCTCATCGGGTGTGCCGATCTGCTGTATCTCGCCGTCCGACATGACCGTGATCCGATCGGACATGGTCAAGGCTTCTTCCTGGTCGTGGGTTACGAACACGAAGGTGATGCCGGTTTCTTCCTGGAGCTGTTTCAACTCCACGCGCATGGCCTGGCGGAGCTTCAGATCGAGCGCGGAGAGCGGCTCGTCCAGCAGCAGCACCTTGGGATTGGGCGCCATCGCACGCGCAAGGGCGACGCGTTGCTGCTGGCCACCGGACAGCTGGTGGGGTTTTCGTTCGGCGAAGGCACCCAGCTTGACCAGATCGAGCATACGGTTCGTGCGTTCGGCGATCTCGGCTTTTGGCACTTTCAACCTTTGCATACCGAAGGCGACGTTCGCCGCGACGGTCATGTGCGGGAAGAGCGCGTAGTGTTGAAAGACGGTGTTCACCGGCCGCCTGTGCGGCGGCAGATCTTCGATCTCGTCGCCATAGAGAAAAATCGCGCCTGCGGTCACGTCCTCGAAACCGGCGATCATGCGCAAAAGGGTGGTCTTGCCGCAGCCGCTCGGTCCAAGAAGCGTGAAAAACTCGTTATCGCCGATTTCAAGCGTGGCACGTTTGATCGCGATGACAGAACCATAGCGCTTTACGACGTCGCGAATTTCGATGGCCGGGCTGCCGTCGACGGCAGGCTGATCAGCCTGCCCTGACACACGCGAGCGTTTCAAAGCGATCCTTTCATTTTGCTTCAGGGCCCAGACCCTTTGGCTCCGATGCTAATTGCCGACCCGGTTTTGTCAAAAGCAAACTATCCCGCAGCCCTGCTCAGGCAGGATCGAGCGCGTATTACTCTACTCGGCCATCCATGCAAACTGCGAGATGCCCTTATCCTCCCGACCTGATCACTCAGCTCGAACGAACTTGCGGAAGGAAAGAGCAGATTGTGTTGAAAAAGCCTGAGCCCCCCACAAATGCTCATGCAGATTAGAAACCAATTCCAATCACAGCGATTTATTGGAATTTCATTTCCTAGAGTGCGACTTTTAGGAGCAAAATTCTATCGAAATCCTACTCCAAATATTCGTTCTGCCTTTTTCAACACGGCGTAATTCGAGGTCAGGAGATCAGGCTCTCCAACTTTGAAGCCATGTATGGAGAGCATCGATGGAACAGTTTGTTGGCCTGGACGTGCCCTTGGAGAAGACGTCGATCTGCGTGGTTGCCCGGGAAGGCAAGGTAATCTGCCTATTTTTTTGCATGGCCTCGAGAGGCACGGCGTTTTCAACATTGATCCGCCAGCGTTACCCAACGCCATCATGCGGAGGGCCAAGCCCCTAACGCGGAGAGAACAGGGGAACCCATTGGAACAGAGAACTACGGAGCTTGATCCAGTCCCCGAACTAGAAAACGAAATCGGCGGAGAGCAACAGTGAAAATTTGCAATTCAAGGCCTGAAATGTGCCGATTTCGTTGAAAAAGTCGGTTTTAGTTGAAGCTGTTATGCTTGCTCTGAGGTGAGGTCGTGGGCTTGGTGCCGGGGGTTGGCCCGGTTTTTTATTGTTCGGTGTCCATGGCCGCTCGAATCTCCTTTGTTGTTACACCAAAGCTGCGATTGGTTCGAGTTTTGGTCTGAGCTTGGTGAGTTTTCTGAGGTTTTGGGCGGTGGCGGCAAGGAGGAATTCGTCGCTGGCGCCGCAAGGTCCTCGCAACCGCAGTCGACCAAGCTTCAAGATCCGTTTGAGATGGGCAAACAACATCTCGACCTTCTTGCGATCCTTTCTCGAGGCTTCTCCTGCATCGGTCTCGGCGATCGATCGCGCCATGTCTTTTGCACGTTCATGGATTGAACGAGGAACTTTGCGAGCAGGCGCTTTCGGGCAGCATCGAGCTTTCAACGGGCAGACCGAACAGTCGGCCTTGCTCGCACGGTACAGCATGGTGGTGCCGTCGTTCACCAGCGTTCCCGTGGTGGTGAGCATCTTGTTCTCAGGGCAGATGTAAACGTCGTCTTCTTGATCGTAAAAGAAGTCACTGCGCGAGAAGGTCCCATCATTGCGCTCGGACTTGTCGATGATCGCCACATGAGGTTCGATCCCTCGCTCTTCGACCAGCCAGCCAACCATCTCTGCAGCACCGTAGGCACTGTCGCCAGCGAGATGTTCAGGATAGAGGCCAAAGCGATCCATCACCCGCTCGATCATGGTGCGGGCTGCACCGACCTCAGCCTGGCGAATGGCGCGCGATGCCTCGACGTCGACGATAATCGCATTGTCGGTATCGATCAGGTAGTTGGTGGCGTAGGCAAAGAACGCGGGACCACGATGAGCTCCGGTCCATTGAGCCGCCGGGTCGGACGGCGAGATGAACTTCGGCACGACCTCACTCGCAGCACCAAAAGCGGCATCATCAAGTGTCGAGAGGTAATCTTTCACCGCCTGCAGCGCATCATCAGGAAGATCAGCGGGATCCCATTCCTCGCCTGGAATGGAGCGCTGCTTGTTAGCATCGGCCTGGATCAGACTGGCATCGACGGCAAAGCCTTCGCCGCCGACAAGCCCCTCATCAAGGCAGCGTTGCACCACCTTCTCGAACACGCGCCGAAGAAGATCACTCTCACGAAAACGGCCATGACGATTGCGCGAAAACGTCGAGTGATCCGGCACCCTGCCATCCAGTCCAAGGCCGCAGAACCACCGATAAGCGAGGTTCAGATGAACCTCCTCGCAAAGACGCCGCTCTGAACGAATGCCAAGGCAATAACCGATGATCAGCATCCGGATCATCAGCTCAGGATCGACCGAAGGGCGCCCGATCGAGCTGTAAAAAGGCTGAAGGTCCTGATACTATCAAGGTCGACGAAGACATCGATCTGACGAAGCAGATGATCGCTCGGAACGTGCTCATCAAGGCAAAAATCGTAAAAGAGACGCTCCGGTGACGCCTAGCCTGCCCATCATCGTTCCGTTCTCCCCAACGCTCTGTTGAGGAGAACGAATCACTTTGGATTGGCACGGTCAACAACTGACTAAATCAACAGAATCGGCCAGGTGCAGACATGCCAGCGGAAAGCCAAGAGCTTGACTGATTGAGTTTGGATTTGGTGAGCGGGAGCTTGCTTCGTCGGATGACGACGGATATCTCTCTTGTCAGAGAGGAAGTCATAGATGTGTCGATGAAAGACACCGATGTAACTGCTGCCAGCGGCCTACGTCTTGGTCCTGCAGAGCCACGTCAGGAAGGTCGCCCGCCATCCAATCCGCTCGCTGGTGTTCTCGAGGCTGTTCCTCCCCCGGGACTGGTCATCCTCGCGATCTTATCGATTCAGGTGGGTGCCGCACTGGCGATCCAGCTCTTTTCGGTCATCGGACCTCTTGGCACAGTCTTTTGCCGAGTCGGTCTCTCAGCAATCATCTTCGTGATCTTCATTCGGCCCAAGATCGACACCACGACGGTCAAATCTGGCCATCTATTGGTGCTCTATGGCTTTACATTGGCGGCGATGAATTGGTGCTTCTACGAAGCGATCGCACGGATACCCTTGGGCATTGCTGTTACCATCGAATTCATGGGGCCTTTGAGCGTCGCCGTGGCGACGTCACGGCGACGCACCGATCTTCTCTGGGTTGCGATCGCTTTGTCAGGTCTGGTGATGCTGGCACCCGATGTCGGTAGCGGTCTCGATCGTTTGGGCGTGCTCTTTGCCGCCATCGCCGCCGTTGGCTGGGCTGCCTTCATCCTGCTCAGCAAACATGTCGGACAGGCCCTGCCTGGCAATACCGGACTAGCCTTCGGTATGGTGATCGCAACATTGTTCCTGCTCCCTTTCGGAGTCGGCGCTGCAATGCCTGTTCTCTTCGACGCTCAGCTCTTGCTGGGCGTTCTCGCCGTTGCCGTGCTGTCGACCACGATACCTTTCTTTCTCGAATTCGAAGCCCTGAGGCGCCTGCCGGCGCGAACCTACAGCATTCTGGTCACTCTGGAGCCGGCCATCGCTGCTCTGGTCGCCGCTATTCTTTTGGGTGAAGCTCTCGGCGTTGACGCAATCTTCGCTATCGTCTGCGTGACGGCAGCGGCAATCGGCGCGACGTTATTTCGAGATCGATATTCTCCCTAGCGCAATGCATCGCCGAAATATCCGGAGATCGAGCAGCATCAAGAGATGCCAAGGTCAGCAACGGGTCCAGGCTGTGGAAAAACATGAGCTTTGCTATAGTCCCGTCAATAAACGGGAGTTGGCAGTGAAACGCTTTATTGAAGGCGATGATCGCACGCAGCGGACGCTGTTTCCGGCGTCACTGGACGAGTATATCGACGTCGAGAACATGGTTCATGTGATCGACGCTTTTGTCGATGCGCTTGATCTTGGTGCTTTGGGTTTCGACGGTGTTGATCCGAAGTCGACGGGGCGGCCTGCTTATCATCCGTCATTGTTGCTGAAGATTTACGTCTACGGCTATCTGAACCGTATCGCCTCCAGTCGTCGGCTGGAACGCGAGACGCAGCGCAATATCGAGATGATGTGGCTGACCGGCCGGTTGATGCCGGATTTCAAGACGATTGCAAATTTTCGCAAGGTGAACGCCAAGGCGCTTCGATCGGTTTGTCGAGAGTTCGTGGTGCTCTGCCGGAACCTTGATCTATTTGCCGATGCGCTGGTGGCGATCGATAGCAGCAAGTTCAAGGCGGTGAACAACCGGGATCGGAATTTCACGGTCGCCAAGATGAAACGGCGTCAGGAGCAGATCGAAGGGAGCATCGATCGCTACATGAAGGCGATGGATACCGCCGATTTTCAAGAGCCAGAGATTGCAGACGCACGCAAGACCCGTCTTGGCGAGAAGATCAAGGGCCTCAAGGAACAGATGGAGAAGTTGAAGGCGCTTGAGATCGAGATGTTGGCTTCGGAGGACAAGCAGTTATCACTCACCGATCCCGATGCGCGCTCGATGATGACCAGCGGTCGCGGTACGGGGATGGTCGGCTATAATGTTCAGACATCGATCGACGCCAAGCATCATCTGATCGTTGACTTTGAGGTGACGAATACAGGCCTTGATAACGGTCAGCTTGCCAAGATGGCGAAGAGCACCAAGGAGGCGATCGGTGTCGACGACCTGACGGTGGTTGC
>JBPCVQ010000300.1:0-4398 GCA_051010395.1 Geminicoccaceae bacterium
CGCCATGCAGAATTACCTGGAACTGCATCGCCATGCGGCCGTCGCCGCCGAAATCCTTGGCCAGCGTGATCTGGCGCTCCGGCTGGTCACGGCCCATCTCATCGCCGGGTCCACCCTATGGCGGATCGAACCCGAGCCGCAAAAGGCCCACAAGGACATTACCAAGGAAAGCCTGACCGCAAGCACGGCCATGGCCGCCTTGAACAAAGAGCGGGATGCCGTCTTCGCCCTTCTTGGCATGGAGCCAGCCGATACCCTGATCCGGCATGGCTGGCGCGGACTCTCGACACTCGACATCTACGCCAAGCTTTGGCCGCTCAAAACCGATGAGGTCGTCCGCATGCTCACCTATGCCATGGCGGAAAGCCTTGCGGTCGGCAGCTCCCTGGTCGAGGCCATCGGCAAGGAACTTAATGTCGACATGGCAGACCATTGGCAGCCCGATGACGCGTTTTGGACCCTCTTGCAGGGAAGGAACACCGTCAACGCCGTCCTTGCCGATGTCGCCGGCAAGACCGTGGCCGATCAGAACATCACCATCAAGCTCGCCGCGCAAAAGGACATCGCCCGCGATTGTCTGACCGGAAGCAACGGACGCCAAAAGGTCGAAGGTTGGTTGCCGCGTTGGATGCGCTTCCCATTCCGAACCTATACCAGCAACGGCGGGACGCGGATCGAGGAGGCGGTCAAGAAAGTCGAAGCTCTGAAGGCTACCAGCTGATCAAGGAGGGCAGGGCGGTCAGGTTGGCGACCGCCCTGCCGGAGGGAATGAGGATTTCCATGTCTCTCGCAGCATCTACCGCACAAGCGCTCGCCCAGCAAGCCGAAGCCGTATGCCGGCACTACCTCTCAAGCGGCTACCGATATGGCAACACCTGGAAGGCTGGCGATGTCCTCAACACCAAGCCCAAACCGAGAAAAGGAAGCCTCGTCGTCCAACTGTCCGGCGCGCACGCTGGTCGATGGCGGGACTTCAATCCCGCAGCACCGCACGGCAAAGGCGATCTGCTCGACTTGATCCGGTATGCCAAGGGCTATGTCGACATGCGCGACGCCATGAGCGAGGCGAGACAGTTTCTTGGTTCAGCCTCCTTGCCCCCGGTCCAGGCAAAACCACGCATAAGCCAAGGCGAGGATCGTGAAACCGGAACCCAAAAAGCGGTCGGCATCTTCCAAAGAAGCAAGCGCCTCGCCAGAAGCCAAGCCGAAGGCTATCTCTTCATGCGCGGCATCACCAAAGCCGCGCAGTATAGCGCCCTACGCGCCCATCCCAGCCTCTGGTATCCGATCGACCCGGAGAACCCAGAACCCCAAGCCCTCAGCCATTACCCCGCTTTGGTTGCCGCCGTCACTGACGTCCATGGCAACATCACCGGCATTCAGCGGACGTTCCTCGAACGCGGCATGCCCGTCAAAGCCAAGATCGAGGAGCCGCGCAAATCCCTCGGTAGGCTCTACGGTCAAGCCGTCTGGCTTGGCGAACCCACAGAAACCGTCGTCATCGGCGAGGGTATTGAAACCGTCCTGTCCGTCCTAGAAGTTCGGCCCGACCTCCCCGGTGCTGCAACCCTGGCCGCCGACAACATGCCCGCTTTGATCCTGCCGACGATCGTCAAGCGTCTGCTGGTCGCCCGCGACAATGACCCGGCAGGAAAAGCCGCCGCCCAAAAACTACGCGAGGCTGCCGAACCAAAGAATATCGACGTCATCAACCTCACGCCGAGCCGGGGTGATTTTAACGATGATCTAAGAGCCTTCGGACAAGACGGTCTTGCCCAAGCGCTTCGGTCGCAAATTCCTAACGCTTGAGAGAACGGGCGCGATTGATTAATCTCACAACCTCGCTGGTGTCTTGGGTAATGACAACTCCTCTGACCAAGATGCCTGCCGCGCCGGCGAGGTGGCGACCTCCCGGCGCACCCTTTTCCTCACAAGACCGGTCGGGCCTCTCCCCCAAAGGGTCACGATCCGTGGCAAGCCTGGTGTCGTTCGTCTGTCATGTCGGTTCGGCGCGGGTCCTCTCCATTTCTTCGGTGTAACCCCCACAGCCTTGTCGCGCCCTATCAGGAAGGCCCAGCCCGTCAAGCAAAATGCGGGTCAAGCCTTACTAGGCAGACAAGCTGCCAAGCGCGGCTAGTGTCCTATTTCGCTGGACAGCCTGTTCCTTCCTGATTCAACGGTCGCCGGCTGTGGGGGCTACACTGAAGAAATGGAGAGGACGACGGACACCGCGCCTTTCCTTAAGCCTGAACCATCAAAGGCGGCCTTCGGCCACATTTCTCTATACTTAGGAGGGGGCTCCCTAAAGAAATGACGGCTTGTAGACTTGCTGTCAACAATAATAAAGCAAATTGTTTCATGTAAAGCATTGAAAATAATCAACAAAAATAGCGATTATTACTTGAAATATCAGTCAGTTATTGTATTATTAACTTGTCATTAACAGGGTCGCCACCCCAAGTAAAGGAGAGATAATCATGGCAACGATTGGAAACGTTATTCTCGATGGCGATCGCTACAGAGGCCAGCTCAACACCGTCACCATTCAAGCCTCGATCGAAATCGCCCCCAACCACAGCAAGGCAAACGACAGGCAGCCGGACTTCCGCGTCTATGTGAATGGGGCAGAGATCGGCGCAGGCTGGAATAAGTACAACAAGAGCACGGCCGAGCAGTACCTGTCGATCAGCATGGATGACCCGTCCTTCGATACGCCCATCCATGCCAATTTGGGCAAGGCGGCCGGGCAGGACGACCCCAACGCCTTCGCCCTCATCTGGAATAGGCCAAGGCGGCGATAGACAACCAAAAGCCCCGCGTCCGCAACGGGCGCGGGGTGCTTGGCCCTCAACAATGAACCAACAAGAGGAAACGCCATGATCAGCGCAACGCTTGCCAATGGCACAACCATCATCGCGGACCCATCCGACGACAGTTTTCATCGACCCATTCATAACGACGATATCGGCCTTATGGAGCTGGATGTCGCCGCCCGCTTTCGCGCATCCATCGACGCCATCGCCGACGCGTGTTTTCGCGCTGGCAAAATGGACGGCGCGGAAAGGTAACCAAAGCCACCGAGCCAGCGGACGGAGGCTCACAGCATGTCGGATAAATGGGGAAACCTCGCACTACGGCGCGCGTTTAAGGCCGCCAACGTCGACGACGAGTTGGCCGACGCGGCCGCAGCATCAACGATTACGCCCGATCGCCTCGCCGCTAAGCAGGAGGCAACGGAGGGTAAATTGCATGGCTCATCGGCCTTTTGCTCACAACCCTCATCGGACTGCATCTCTGGCAGATCCGGGAACTCTCCACCTTGAAAGCCAATGTCATCGTCATGCAAGCTGCAGAGCAGCAACCATAGATGAAGGAAGCCGGGACGCCGAAACGGCGGCCCGGATCTTGCTCCTAATCCCGCCGACAACGATAATCGCAGTCGTTAGACACGGAGGGAATGACATGATCCTGCAACGCCCATGGCCAGCAGGAACAAAAAAAGCAACCAAGTTGCGCAACCGCAACCACACCACAAACGCCCTCATGGCGGCAACCATAGCGCTTTGCCTCGTCCTCCTGGCCCTGCAAATCTATAGCCTCAACCTCGTCGCCGAAACGCGGCTCATCCTTTCCGACATCATCGCGACACGCTAAGGCACATGGAAAGGTTTGTTGCCGAGCGCGCTCTTGCCACCTGGCCAAGGCCTTTTGACCGCTCGTCTCGGTTGCCCCCGAAGATCTCCCTCGTCAGGATTGGATCTTCCCTTATCTAATGATCAAGCTCTGGACGCCTCCCTGCAAGCAGGGAACAGGTTCTATGTCGGTAAGCTCGCTGTGCTCACTAAGCTCCACGGAGCCACGTCAGCCGCATAGCCTTCAGACCGCCCGAATACTCACCTCAAGCAGCACAGCAAAGGCTATGCGCCTAACGCGTCTCCGCCAAAGGTCACGATCCTTGGCGCGGTGTCTCGCCCGGATCACGACGCCCATCTGTTCCCGCCGGGATTCCGGCCCGGAATCCGCCTTCCTACACCCCAGCAAAGCGGGGGCCCCGTTTCATCATTGCATTGTCGGCGCGCAGCGCCGACGAAGGCCTCGACCTGCGGTCTCGGCCTCGCACCGGTTGCATTAGCATGCAGCTAAGCGGTGCCTGGCCCCAACGCCAGGCTAGGATTTGGAAGGCCGGTTTTCGGCCACACAGGCCGAGGAGCAAGCTTCTTTTCGCTTTCCTCTATCGAGCAGCTCTCCACTGCCTAGGACACGGTATCAGCCACGATCCTTGATGCAAGGCCCTACGCCTCGTTACAGACGGCAATGCTCAAATAAACGCGTGTGGCCGGTTTGCTTGGCACAACCTGCCGGTTCGGGCAAACCTCGGAAATGTGCAAGATTGACCCA
>JBPCVQ010000301.1:0-2990 GCA_051010395.1 Geminicoccaceae bacterium
CGTTGGGGTCCGAAAGGCCGAGATAGGCAAGCCCTGCTTCGGTGAGAATGGCGGCGCAGGCAACGAGCGAGAGAACGGCGACGATCGAGCGGCTGGCATGGGGCAGGACATGACGCCAGACGATCCAGTTCTGGCTGCCGCCAAGGGCGACCGCCGCCTGGACGAAGGGACGGCTGCGCAGCGACAAGGTCTCGGCGCGCACGATGCGGGCGAGGCCCGGCCACGACATCAGGCCCAGCACCCAGATCAGATGGCCGATGGACGCCCCGATCATGGCAGCGACCAGGATTGCGATGAAAAAGCGAGGGAGGATTTGAACGATCTCGGAAAACCGCATCAGGGCGTCGTCGACCCAGCCGCCTGCAAAGCCTGCGACCAGACCGGTCACGACGCCGATCGATGCGGTCAGCATGGCGACCGCGAGGCCGACGGCAAGCGAGGTGCGGGTACCGGCGATGACGGCGGAAAACAGATCCCGGCCGAGGTCGTCAGTGCCGAAGGGGTGGGCGAGGCTCGGCGCTTGGAACGGTTTGGCGACGCTCAGCCATGGGTCAAAGGGGACCATCTCGGGCGCGAAGAGTGCTGCGGTGGCGATGGGGAGCAGGAGGCCCAAGCCGACCATGAACCGTTTTCGTGATGGCTTGCCGAGGATCGGTTGATGATTGCGGACGGCGTGCCGATGCTGATGCACCTGTGCCTTCGATACGGCCTCACTCTGCATGAAGTGTCTCGCCCTGGCGCACGCGCGGATCGATCAAGCCGTAGACCAGGTCGGTGATCAGATTGGCGACGAGCGTCAGCACGCCGATCACCAGCACAATCCCGAGGATGAGAGGGTAGTCGCGATCGAGGGAGGCGCCGACCACCAGGCGCCCGAGGCCGGGCCAGGCAAACACGTTCTCGACCAGAATGGCGCCGGCGATCATCCATCCGACGCGGTTGCCGATGAGTGTCACCACCGGCAGCATGCCGTTCGGTAGGGCATGGCGATGTTGCGCGGTCGGCACGTCCAGCCCCTTGGCGAGCGCCGTCTGGAAATACGGCTTGGCCATCTCGTCGCGAAGCGAAGACACGGTGATCAGCACGGTGAAGGCGAGTTGGTGAAGGGCGAGCGTCAGGCAGGGCAGCGTCAGATGATGCGCGATGTCGAGCCAAAGGCGGACGCCGTCATGGGCGGCGCGCGCATCGACCATCCCCTGGATCGGAAACCAGCCCGCCTTGACCGCGAAGCCGAGAAGCAGGAGCTGGCCGAGCCAGAAGACCGGCACCGCGAAGCAAAGGAGACTACAGCCGACAATGCTGAACTCGACCATACGCCCGCGGTTCCTCGCGACCACGGCGCCGCCCCAGATACCGGCAACCGCCGAAAGAACGATCGCGGGAAGCATCAGAAGGAGCGTGGCGGGAAGTCGGTCCATGATCACGCCGAGGACCGGCGCCTTGTAGCCGTAGGACTGCCCGAGTTCCCCTTGAAGGAGGAGTCCCAGAAAACGGAGATATTGCTCGAAGAGCGGGCGGTCCAGGCCGTAGAGGCGTTCGATCGACGCCTGATACTCGGCGGTCACGAACTCGCCTGCGAGCGCTGTGATCGGGCCGCCCGGCGTGAGATGAATGAGGAAGAAAACGATCGTGCCGATCAGAAAAAGCATCGGCACGATCATGAGCAGCCGGCGGACCAGATAGCGGCCCATCGAAGAGCGACCCTATTTGTAGCCCGCGGCTTCGGCGAATTGTCCGGTCCAGGGCCGAAAGCCTTCAAGCATGTCGCGATAGCCGGTGACGAAGGTGCTCTCCACCAGCCACCAATAGGGCAGGTCCTCGGCGAGGACTTGCTGCACTTCCTGATAGAACCCCTTTCGCACGTCGCGGTCCGACGTCTTGCCGGCGGCATCGAACAGTTCGTCGACCCGATCATCTCGATAGGCGGATGCGTTGGAGAACGGGATCGGGCCGATATTGTTCGAGACGTACATCCGTTTGACGCCGATATCCGGATCGAGACCGTTGCAGTAGGAGATGAGGTTGGTGTCGAAATCCCGCTGCTTGAAGATGGCGTCGACGGCGGCTGCTCGATCGAGCGGGCGCGATATCAGCTCGATGCCGACCTTGGCCAGGTCCTGCTTCATCACCTCGGCATATTTGCTGAAACGCGGAAAATGCACGATGTCGATCGCAAAGCGCGCTCCGTCTTCCGGCGTATGACCAGCTGCGTCCAGAAACGCTTCGGCCTTCGCGGGATCGTAGGCGTAGGTTGAAAGACTGCCTTCGCCGTGCGCCCAGCCGATCGCACTCGAGATCGGCGCTTTCGCGACGCGGCCCAGATCGAACTGAACCTGGCTCACCATCCGGTCACGATCGATCGCATGAGCGATGGCCTGGCGTACCTCCGAAGACTGCAGCAGCTCCCGTTCGAGATTGAAGGACATGGTGATGATGCAATTGCCACCGCCTGGGCCGGTCGAGCTGTCGATGAGGGTGATGTCTCCCTGCCCTCGAAGACGCTCGACGTCCGCAAGTGGAATACGGTTCACATAGTCGACCTCGCCTTGCTCCAAGGCGAGGAGCTGGGTGGTCGAATCCGGAATCACCCTGAAGATCAGCCGTTCGAGCTTCGGCAGGCCGGGTTTGAAGTAATCAGCATTGCGTTCGAGCGTGATCGTGTCGTCCTGGCTGTAGTCGACGAAGCGATAGGGGCCGGTGCCGATGGGCTGCAGGTTCGCCGGATGCTGATTGGGATCGCCGCCTGCTTCGAAGACATGCTTCGGCAGAATCGGCGCTTCGGTGACGTCGAGACGCTGAAGCAGCGGGCCGTAGGGTTCGGCCATGCGAAACACGACGGTGTGTTCATCCGGCGTTTCGATCGCCTCGACCACGTTGCCGAGGCCGGCCTTGGTGCGCGAGTGGTAGTTGAACAGGATATTTTCGAAGGTGAATTTGACATCAGCGGACGTGAACGGCGCGCCGTCATGCCATGTGGCATTGTCCACCAA
>JBPCVQ010000302.1:0-9729 GCA_051010395.1 Geminicoccaceae bacterium
TGCTCACCATCGGTTTCGACATGGTCGAGTATCATCCGAGCCTCTGGAACCCCGATGGCGCCAAGCGCATCATCCATGCGGATTTCCTTGCATCCGAGATTGATGCCAACTACCTGCCTGAGGTCGAACTGGTCGGCGACCTCGCTCATATGCTGTGGATGCTGAACGAGCGCGTGGACGCCGGTGGCCTATCCGATTTCGACCTGGGCTATCAGCAGAAGGTCAGAGAGGAGATGTCGGCGGACATCGCCGAGCATAAAGATGACCAGACCAAGGGCAGCATTCGTCCGCAAAAAGCCCTTTGGGACGCGCGTCAAGTTCTGGGGCCAGAGGACATTCTGCTGTCGGACGTCGGCGCGCACAAGATGTGGATCGCTCGCCACTATCATTGCCACGAACCCAATACCTGCTTGATTCCCAATGGCTTCTGCTCGATGGGCTTCGCCTTGCCCGGCGCCTTGGCTGCAAGTCTGGTCTACCCCGATCGCCGCGTGCTGGCGGTGTGCGGCGATGCCGGGTTTCTCATGAACGTCCAGGAAATGGAAACCGCCAAGCGCCTCGGCGGCAATTTCGTCGTGATGATTTGGGAAGATCGGGAATATGGCCTGATCGCCTGGAAGCAAAGCAACGAGTTCGGGCGCCATACCGATCTTGCCTTCGACAATCCGGACTGGTTGAAGCTTGCAGACTCTTTCGGCTGGGGTGGGCATTACTGCGACGACAGTGCTGATCTCGGCAATGTGCTCGAAACCGCCTTCAGGGAGGAGGGGCCGAGCCTGGTGGTCATACCGATCGACTATCGGGAGAACGGCTTGCTGACCAAAAAGCTCGGCGAGATCACATGCACGATCTGAACTTAAGTCCTGATCGCTGGCCGCTGCTGCTGGCCAGGAACCGCACCGCCGTCGGCCTTGAAACAGTCACCGCGCCCTATGACGGCGCCGCGATCGCCGAGGTCGAGACCGCTGGTCTCGACCATATCGACGATGCCCTCGACACCGCCTACGCGCTTCACCGGGACAAGGATGGCTGGCTGCCTCTGGCCGAACGTATCGCCATCCTAGAGCGTACCGCGGCGGTCATGAGCGCACACGCCGACCTTCTCGCATTGGAGGCGGCGCGTGAAGGTGGCAAGCCTCTGATCGACTCAAAGGTGGAGGTAGCGCGTGCGATCGACGGCGTTCGGATCTGCATCGAGCATATTCGCGCTGATGCAGGGGACGTCATCCCCATGGGTACGACACCGGCCAGCGCCGGTCGCCTGGCCTTCACCCAAAAACAGCCAATCGGTCCGGTGGTCGCGGTCAGTGCTTTTAACCATCCATTGAATCTGATCGTGCATCAGGTGGCCGCCGCAGTCGCTGCAGGCTGTCCCGTGATCGTCAAGCCCGCGAACGATACGCCGCTATCCTGCCTTCGGTTTGCCCGTATTCTCCATGCTGCGGGACTGCCGCCTGCCTGGTGTCAGGTTGCCATCACCGAGAGCAACGCGGTCGCCGAGGCTTTGGTCACCGACTTTCGCGTTGGCTTCTTCAGCTTCATTGGCAGCGCCAGGATCGGCTGGATGCTTCACTCCAAATTGGCGCCCGGGGTGCGCTCTGCTCTCGAACATGGCGGTGCTGCGCCGCTGATTATCGCCGACGATGCCGATCCTGCATGCGCATTGGAAGCAGTTCTCAAAGGGGGCTATTACCATGCGGGCCAGGTCTGCGTGTCCGTGCAGCGGGTATTCGTGCCCAAAACCAAAGCCGAGGCGTTTGCTGCGTCGCTCGCAGCAGCGGCGGAAAAGCTGAATATCGGTGATCCGATCGATCCGGCAACCGAGGTCGGGCCCCTCATCCGTCATGCGGAGACCGAGCGTGTGCGGGCCTGGGTCGAAGCCGCCGTGTCGGCTGGCGCTCGGAGATTGGCTGGGGGTGAACCTCTGGGACGAAGTCTTTACCCCTGCACCGTGCTGCTCGATCCGCCCGCCGATACCGATGTCAGCCGCAAGGAAATCTTTGGGCCTGTAGTCTGCGTCTATGGCTACGATGATCTCGATCAGGCGATTGTCCAGGCCAACGATCTGCCGGTCGCATTTCAGGCCTCGGTCTTCACCCGGGAATTGGACACGGCGATGCGTGCATTTAAGCGGCTTGATGCCTCCGCAGTCATGGTCAACGACCATACCGCATTCCGCGCGGACGGCATGCCGTTTGCCGGCCTCAGACAATCCGGTCTCGGCGTCGGCGGCATCCCCTACACCATCGATGACATGCAGATCGACAAGATGATGGTGATTAAGTCGGCGGAGCTTTGAGAGCATAGGCTCACATTCCATCACAGTTTTCACAGAAGCGGCTCGAGCCTGTTCACTTCTGCTGCCGGACCCGACAACCTCTTGGTCCGACGCCACTGATGACGGAAGCGCTTCATGTGCGAACTCTTTGCGATGTCGAGCGACCAACCCTCGACCGTGCGTTACTCTCTGCCGGAGTTTGCCAGGCATGGCGCTCTCACGCGCAGCAACCGGTCGGGCTGGGGGATCGCTTATTTTCAGGATCGGGATGCCTTCCTGGTGAAAGAGCCGGAGCCTGCCGCCAATAGTCCCTGGGTCGACTTCATTGCCCGACAGGACATTCCGAGCCATTGCGTCATCGCCCATGTCCGCCTGGCGACGATCGGTCAGCCGACGCTGCACAACACCCACCCCTTCCGTCGAGCCTTGGGCGGCCGGACCCATGTGCTCGCGCATAACGGCACGCTCAAGGAGCTGCACGCGGCGAATGATGGCTCCATGCTTGCCCACTATCCAATCGGCGACACCGATTCCGAACTCGCGTTCTGCCTGCTTCTCGAACGGATGCGGGATGTCTGGACCCTCCCGGGAGAGGTGCCTCCCTGGGAAGCGCGCCTCGATGCCTTTGCGGCCTTCGTTGGCGATCTGAAATCCTTCGGCACGTGCAATCTTCTCTATGGTGATGGGGACGTCCTCTTCGTGTATGCACATCGGCGCATCCATGAGAAGGAGGATGGCAGCTTCGGAGAACCGGAGCCGCCCGGCCTTTGCATGCGAAATTGCAGGGTATGCACGCCGTCGTCGGAACTTTCCTATAACGGGCTGCATGTAGGCTTGAACTGCGCTGAGACGATCCTGCTTGCCAGCGTGCCACTGGAAAAGGAGGGCTGGGAGCCCCTGAAGGAGGGAACGGTGATGGCCATCCGAGGAGGAAAAGAACTGGCGTGCGTTGCGGCCTAGTGGGGCCCCTTCACCATATGAACTCCGATATGCATAGCCTAACTTGGCAGCGTGCCGCAGATCTTGACGACACCGGCATTCAAATCTCTTGGACAATCTACCAACTCTTGCGGCCGCTAAGATCGGTGAGCCTGCCGCGGTGTTTCCGACGAACCCATTGGTCGGCGGGTGTGACCTAGCTGATCGCACGACGCGACTATAGCGCTGTCGCCGTCCGCCTCGAGCCGAGATAGAACCAACTTCACCGAGCCCAACTGGACCGGTGAGGCAACAATTAGCTGGAATTCCCATGGCGACCCAATCCGTTGCGGCCGTTCATCTTCGCCGCTCACAAACTTTTTCTGGTCTGGCGGGCTATCTTCGCGATCTTAGTCGCCTCAGCGATGCAACATTTTGGCCGCTGTTCGATCTGATCTTGCGGCTCTGGCTGGCTCAGATTTTTTGGGCTTCCGGGCTGCAGAAGATCACCAATTGGGAAACAGCGCTTTATCTTTCGGCAAACGAGTATCCGGTAACGTGGATGGATCCGGTGACGGCGGCCTATGCGGGCGTCGCCATCGAGATCATCTGTCCGATCTTCTTGGCCCTGGGGTTGGCGACGCGAGCGGCGGCCGTGCCGATGCTCATCCTTTCCATCGTCATTCACGTTGAATACCAGCAGCTGAACACGCAGGTCTATTGGGCGGTTATTCTCGGCTGGTACGTCGTGATGGGAGCGGCCGCTTTCTCCCTCGATCGAATGCTCGCACGCGGGCTCGCCGACAGCGCCTTGCCGCTGGCCGGGCCTGTGAGCCGCCTTTTCGCAGAGATCAAGCGTTGGATCGGACCGGCTTATCTGCTTTTCCTTCGTTGCTTCCTGGCCCTCGCTTTCTTTGCGAGTGGGCAGCCGTCTGATGTGCGCGAGCCGCTCTGGTCATTGTTCGACTACCAATATCACGTGACGATTCCGGTTGGTGATGGGACCCTGGGGTTGGGATGGGTTCTGACCGTCGTCTGCCCATGGTTCCTGGTCATCGGTCTTGGCGTGCGCCTTTGGGCCGTCCTGGCGGCTTTGATCGTCGTTGGCCTTCTGGCATCGGGCGAGTATCAAGGTTTTCCCAGGATCGATCTGCAGTACTGGCTGCTTCTCCTCGGCATCCTCGCATTCGTCGGACCAGGTCCGTTGTCTGTGGATCGTCTGATCAGCAGTGGAATGCGCCGCCGGTTTCCGAGCTTCGAGGATCTGGGTCCCGCCTCGATTGCCCAGCTTCCACACGTGGTAATCGTCGGTGCTGGCTTCGGTGGCCTTGGCGCTGCGCAGGCCCTGCGCAATACAGCCTGTCGGATCACTGTTATCGACCGGCGCAACTATCACCTGTTCCAACCACTGCTCTACCAGGTGGCAACGGCGACGCTATCGCCGGCGGACATCGCCACCCCGATCCGCGCGCTCTTGCGCGACCAGGCGAATTCGCGGGTCCTGCTCGGGAGGGTGACCGACGTCGATACCATGACGGATGAGGTGCTGATCGGCGACCGACGGATCGGGTATGACTATCTGGTGCTGGCCACCGGCGCGCGGCACAGCTATTTCGGCCGCGACGAGGAATGGGAGGGTGTAGCACCCGGGCTCAAGAAGATCGACGACGCCACCCATATCCGGCACCGCATCCTCCTGGCTTTCGAGAAAGCCGAGAATGCCGAAGACCCCGCGCAACAGCGGCGGTTGCTTACCTTCGTGATCGTCGGCGGCGGTCCGACGGGGGTCGAATTGGCCGGCGCCATCGCGGAGCTTGCCCGGCACGGCCTGGATCGGGAATTCCGTCATATCGATCCGACCAGCGCTCGGGTCATTCTGGTGCAAAGCGGCCCGCGCCTCTTGCCTGCATTTCCTGAAAAACTGTCCAGACTTACCGAGGCTTCTCTGGTCGATCTTGGTGTCGAGGTCATGACCGGCTGTCGCGTTCAGCATATCGATGGCCATTGCGTGCGTATCGGCGATGACCAGCTCGACTGCTACACCGTTTTCTGGGCGGCGGGCGTCATCGCGTCGCCGGCGGCAAAATGGCTGGATGCGCCTCATGATCGCGCCGGCCGTGTCCATGTCGAACCGGATCTGTCGATCGCTGATCGCCCGAATATTTTTGCGATCGGCGATACTGCGCTTTCTGAGGCCTGGGATGGCAAGCCTGTACCGGGTCTGGCGCCGGCAGCGAAACAGGCGGGCGCCTTTGTTGCGAGCGTCATCAGAGCACGATTGGAAGGACGGGATCCCCCCGGTCCCTTCCGCTACCGCCACGCCGGCAGCCTGGCCACGATTGGCCGCCGATCCGCGGTCGCCGACTTCGGTTGGCTCAAGGTCAGCGGCGCACCCGCTTGGTGGCTATGGGGCGTCGTTCATGTCTTTTTCCTCGCAGGCATGCGGAATCGGTTGTCGGTCATGATCGAGTGGTTCTGGGCCTACCTCACCTTTCGAAGCAGCACGCGGCTCATCACAAATGAGGACCAGTCAGAGCCGCTCCCTGCTAGCCGGACAGTGACGTAATCTGCGTATCCGTGTCTGTTGGTCGCCAACTGGAGGAGATCAACGATGTCGAATCGGAAGCAGTACAAGCGTGAATTCGAGGCGAAGGTGAAAGCTTTGCACGCGAAGCTCGGCGAGCTGACTGCGGCCAATGGCGCGGGGAACATGCGTCATGCCCCCGGCATGACGGTTTCAGGGATATCTTACAGACTTACCGCTTTTTGCTTGAGTCTCTTCGATCCAAGACCGGACCCCCTTGAGATGGCGGACGTCTCGGTCCTGTCTGTGGGAGAGCATCCACAAAGGCTGTTCGAGCACGATGTCACTCACCGCTTTAAGACGCTCGTCATCATTGCCGATCACGCATGGCAACATCGCGCGCGCCGCACCGCTTGCGGCGATTTCGGCCAGAACGTCGAAGTGGTAGGCACGAAATTGGAAACCTATGCCGCCGGCGAGACGCGTCATGGCATCGCTGCCAGTCGTTCGCACATAGTCCTCCATGAGACCCGCCCAGGGCAGACCCTCCGCGCCAAGGTCCCGCCTGCAGTAGACGCTGTAGGCGACGGTGCCGATGCGCCGGGCTTCGACCTGGCCGGCTACGGATTTGAAGGGAGGTGGCCGGTCTTCGATTCTGACGGCGATGTCGGCCTCCCGCCGGGACAGACTAACATGGCTGCCTGTCCCCATCAGTTCGATCCGTATACGGTGGGCTGCGGCCAGTTCGACGACGGCCGGAGCGAACAGATGCCTGATGAGGAAGGGCGGCGCCGTCATGCGTACATCGCGCCAGATCACGCTGCTTTCGGTGGACACTGAATCCTGCTCCGCGGCACGAAGGGTTTCCGATGCCGATTCGAGATGTGCGATCAAGGCTTCGCATTGATAGGTCGGGTGCAGGTCGCCCTCCTGGCGGAAAAACAGCGGATAGCCGAGCCGCTGTTCCAGAAGTTTCAGCCGGCGGCCCACCGTGGTGGCGTTGACCTGCAGGAGTGGTGCGGCTTTCGTATAGGTTCCGCTCCGAAAGACGGCTAGCAAAGTTTGCCACTGATCCCAGTTGATCAAAGGGTCTCTCCCGACGTCAAAGTTGTCGCCAGACGTGCGGCATGAAAGGCGCGACGCCCGCCTCCAAGCATGCGTTCATGCAGGTGCGGGGACAATCATTTTGCATCGACGTGCATTCATGCGGGTGCGAGTTTGGACGCATTGCAGGTGACAACAAAGGCGGCATGGCCATAGCGAGGGAGCGATCGCGATGAACGAGAACGTGATTTCTGGGCGGATCATGGCAGTGGGAACGGCGGCTTTCCTATTGCTTTCGATCACGGCATCGATGCCGGTGCTTGCTGAAGATATACCGTCGGCCGAAGAGGTGCAGGCGAGTGTCAGCGACCATACTTATCAAGGCAGCATGAGCGTCGCCGGATCAGGCTTTGCCGAGTATTACGCGCCCAATGGCTCGATCAAGGCTGACGGCTACGCCGGGGCGTGGCGAGCCGAGGATGGCGCGATGTGCTTTCAGTATGGCGACAAGCCTGAACGCTGCTTCGAGGTCAGGTTCCACGGACCGTCAATGGAGATGCACAAAGACGGCAAGCTCGAGGGGAATGGCATGCTCATCGAGGGGAATCCAAATGATTTCTGATCTGGATTCGGATATGTGGCCACTGGTCGGCAGGATCGGTGCCTGACTGGGGCGTGTCGAATGAAAGTTAGAAGGATCGAGCGATTCTATCTTGAAAAGATGGCGGTCGGCGAGGGATGCGGCTGTGCCGAGTAAGCCATCGGCATGCTCGACCTAAGCGGCCGCTGAGGACAGCCGCACAGAGATCCTCACGAAAGCCGATCCCATCGTTCTGATCCAGGTTTCCAGTCGTCTGGAGCTGAAATTCGTTTCATCATATTCTCCGTCCGAATGGAGGAAGAATGATGGCGAGGCATTTGGGGAGGCCGATAGCGCCTTTGAATTTGAGCGCGGAGGAACGGGCTTGTCTTGAGCGCCAGGTTCGCCGTCATCGTGTGTCGCGCTGGGTTCCTGGCTCAACGCCGTCGAAAAGGTCTTCTCCACTCTGACCAGACAACGCTTGAAGCGCGGCGTCTTCCATTCCGTCGTCGACCTGCAGGCCGCCATCAAACGCTACATCGACGAGCACAACGATGATTCCAAGCCATTCGCCTGGACCAAATCAGCCAAAACGATCATCGAAAAACTGAACCCGATGAATGCCTCAGTGCACTAGCTTGTTTCCACGAACCGATTGTCCTCGGGCTACTAGATTGAACAGTGCTCTCCAATTGATCTTGGCTGGTTCTGTCAGTCAGCCCCTTGCAATCCAAGTACTTTGGTAACGAACTCCTCGGCACGATCGAATGCCCGTTTTCGTGCTGATGTGTTGCCGCCGGCTTTGACGGCACCTTTCTTAGCGCACCCTAGAACGACCTGTTTTAGGCCATCGGGATCATTCATTGTCCCTCCCGTTGTTGCTTCGTACTCGCTGCCGTTCTCAGTAACCCGGAAGTCACAATCTTGAAATGACCAAGCGCTCCCAACAGTAATGACACGTTCACGCGTGCTATCAAATGAATGGTGGGCTCCTTCGTAAACTTCAGTTTCAATCGCGTTGCCAGTAGCTCGAATGCTGTCAGCCATTTCGATGCAAGAATCATTGGAAATCCAATTGTCTTGCTCGCCGAGTAGCAAAAGCATTGGCTTGCCGGTCATTTCAAAACGATCAAATTGCACACACGCTGGATAAACAGGAATATGAAGAGCGAACTTCAGATCACCGTCGATTTCCGATCGACGTCGCGGTTCCCAAGCCGTAAAGATCGACACCAGCCCGCCCTTGGACCATCCCATGATTCCGATGCGTGCCGGGTCGATGTTAGGATGTGTAGCCAAGAGTTCTAAAGCATTGAAGGCGTCGGAGACCATCATTGTTGCCCGAACACGGCTTTGATTGCCAACCGTCGAACTGATTCCGCGGCCTGCAAATGAGTCGACTTCGAATGTCGCGATACCTAGTTCTCGAAACATCGATTTCCATGCTGGATTGGTGGCAGCGCGACCGCCAGATCCATGAACCAACACCATTGCAGGGATGCGCTCATCAGATTCAAACTTACCCGGCAAGTTCAGGTCCGCCGATACCAGCACGCGATCCTTTGCGCCTCCAGTACCGGCAACCGCCTCCTGCGCCGAGTACGGAGAAGTCGACCAAAAGACAATTTCTCCCGTCTGTACGCTACTGAGCGATGTGACGGCATCATCGGCGGAATTTGTCTCGCACGCCGAAAGAATTCCTGTTGATATCAAGATGATGGCTATGCGCTTCGTGCAATGCATTTCCTTTCCCCAACTGTTTTATTTTTCTGCCTTTATGACGATTTCTTCATACGTCTGCCTTTCCATCCTCAATTACTAACTTCGGCTACTTCCGAACGCGAAGCAAGAACAGGTGCGAGGCCGCTGGATTCCACAACTGCCCCCAAACCAGCCGCGAGGGTGAATACACTCCCTATTTGATCCGTTCGATCACCGCTTCGCCAACTTTCGATAGCCCTTGATCTGTTAGAAAGTGGGGCGTTGCGACAAGCCGAACGGATTGCTGCGGTTGCGTATCCTGGTTACGTGCCTGATAAGTTTCGCCACTGTCGGTGCCGGCATCCCATGCCCACAGCGGCAATTCCAGCTGGTCCATCCATTGATTGCCATCATAGAGCGCGATGCTGGACACGCCGGTGATCCAATCCGGGCTGGGGGCAATCATGGTGGCAAATGAAACCAAGGGAAACTCTGTTGTCGCAGAGAAAAGCAAGGTCGCCTCGCCCGGGATCGTTTCGATTTCATCGCCTTCAAACACGGTGCCGATCAGGCCACGATCGTCGGCCTCGTCCAACTCGATTCGAAAGATCGACACACGCCCGCGCTCGGCGATCAATTCCAACCCGCTCGACCCTGTTTGGCCGTCCTTGAACAGGGCATAGT
>JBPCVQ010000303.1:0-3565 GCA_051010395.1 Geminicoccaceae bacterium
TTCAACTATCCGACACCGACCTGGGCGGATATCGGCGCGATCGGCTGGCTGGTGGATGGGGCGGCGATCATGAACCAGATCCCGCTTTGCCGCTGCAGCTACGGGCCGTATGCGCGCGCGATGATCCGTGTCTGCAAGGAGGAGAGTTTCCACCAACGCCAGGGCTACGAAATAATGTTAACGCTGGCGCGGGGCGCGCCTGACCAGAAACACCTTGCGCAGGATGCTCTCGATCGCTGGTGGTGGCCTTCCCTCATGATGTTCGGCCCGCCGGACAGCGACAGCCAGCATGGCGACCAGTCCATGAAATGGAAGATCAAACGTTTCACCAACGATCAGCTTCGCCAGAAGTTCATCGACGCCACCGTGCCACAGGCGGAGTTCATCGGGCTTAGAATGCCGGACCCCGAACTTCGCTGGAATCCTGAGAAGAACGACGGGAAAGGTGGTTACGAGTTCGGAAAAATCGACTGGGATGAATTCTGGCGTGTGGTCAAGGGCGGTGGCCAGATGAACAAAGACCGGATTGCCGCACGCAAGAAGGCCTGGGACGACGGAGCCTGGGTGCGTGAGGCGGCCCTTGCCCATGCCGAGAAACGGGCCGCGAGAAAGGCCGCCGAGCAGGTGGCCGCGGAATGAGCGAGGCCGCACCGCTGACGCCCCTTTGGGAGGTGTTCATCCGCCCGCGAAACGGGCTCAGTCACAAACATGTCGGCTCACTCCACGCCGCCGACGAGGTGCTGGCGCTGCAGGCCGCACGCGACGTCTACACGCGACGTGGCGAGGGCAATTCCATCTGGGTGGTGCCGTCGGCGGCAATCACCGCCTCTGATCCCGATAGAGCCGCCGAAACCTTCGAGCCCGCCGAAAGCAAAGTCTACCGTCACCCCACATTTTACGAGATCCCCGACGAGGTCGATAATATCTAATGACCACCAACCCCACCCGGTGTGACGAGGTCCAGGTAACCCAAGCCCTGGTAGGGCTAGGGGATGATCATTTGGTGCTGGGGCATCGGTTGAGTGAGTGGTGCGGGCATGCGCCGATGCTTGAGGAGGATCTGGCGCTGCCGAATATGGGGCTCGATATGCTCGGCCAGGCGCGGGCGCTTTATGGGTATGTTGCGGAGTTGGAGGGTAGGGGGCGGAGCGAGGATGATATCGCTTATCTCCGGGCGGATCGGGACTATCGGAACTGCCTCTTGGTCGAACGGCCGAATGGCGACTTCGCCCATACGATGCTGCGCCAGCTCTATTTCGCGGCGTTCATGCAGCCGTTTTGGCAGACGGCCACCGCCTCGACCGATGAGAGGCTGGCGGCGATTGCCGGCAAAGCGGTCAAGGAGATCGCCTATCACCTCCGGCATGCCGGTGAGTGGGTGATCAGGCTCGGCGACGGCACGGAGGAGAGTGCGCATCGTATGAAAAACGCCGTCGAGGCGCTTCACCCCTATACAGAAGAACTCTTTGTCGACGCGGTCGACAGCGTTGACTTGGCGGTGGTGCCCGGTCGGGCGGGTATGCGGGCTCGTTGGGACGCGACGATTGAAGACGTGTTTGGGGGGGCGAGGCTGGAGGTTCCTGAGGTGCCTTTTCCGTTGTCGGGGGGCAGGGAAGGGCGACATGGCGAGGAGTTCGGGTACCTGCTGGCGGAGCTGCAATATATGCAGCGGGCTTATCCGGGGATGACATGGTAGTCGTGGGCGAAATGAACACGTCAACGATGTCGCCGCGCGACCGCGCCTGGGCTGTGGCGTCTGTGGTGCCTGATCCGGAGGTGCCTTGCGTGACTGTGGCGGATCTCGGCATATTGCGCTCCGTGGAGATGGAGGGCGATGTTGTGGTCGCCAGGGTGACGCCGACTTATGCCGGGTGCCCGGCCGTTCTGGCGATCGAAATTGCGATCGAAACGGCGTTGCTGGAAGTGGGTTTCAAGGCGCGCATCGAGCGTGTGCTGTCGCCGGCCTGGACGACGGACTGGATCACCGACGGTGGCAGGGAAAAGCTTCGGGCATTCGGCATTGCCCCGCCGGTCGCTGAGCGTGGCGATGGCGGTTTCTTCGCTGAGACGATCGTCCCCTGTCCGCGCTGCAGCTCGGAAAAAACGGAAAGGCTCGCAGCCTTCGGGTCGACGCCCTGCAAGGCGCAATATCGCTGCCTCGCCTGTGCCGAGCCCTTCGATTACTTCAAATGCCATTGAGCTGAGCCTGTGATCGCACCGCGTTTCCATCCGCTGACGATCGACAGGATCCGCGAGGAGACCGCGGACGCGCGGGCCGTGACTTTTGCTGTTCCGGCGAAGCTGCGGGAAGCCTATGCCTTCATTCCGGGGCAGTATGTGACCATCCGCATCGATCTGGACGGCGAGGATGTCAGACGCTCTTATTCGATCTGTTCAATGCCGGACGAGGACGGCATTTCCGTTGGCATCCGCTGCATTGCCGGCGGCAGTTTCTCCGAAATTGCCAGGAACTTGAAGGCTGGTGACGTTCTCGACGTCATGACGCCGCAGGGGCGGTTTCTGGCGCCGATCGGCGGTATTCACGACTATTTGTTGCTGGCGGCGGGCTCCGGCATCACACCGATGATGTCGATTGCCTCATCGGTACTCAACGCTGAGCCGGAAAGCCGGGTCACGCTGCTTTATGCCAATCGCACCAGCGACAGCATCATGTTCAAAGATGCGCTCGACGCCCTGAAGGACAGCCATATCGTCCGCTTTGCGCTCGCCCATATTCTGGACGAAGAAGAACAGGACGTGGTGCTCCTGAATGGCAGGCTCGATGGACAGAAGCTCCGAGCCTTCGCCCGTGCAGGCACTATCCGACCGGCCGATCACGACGGCGTCTATATTTGCGGCCCGGCGCCGATGATGGAAGCCGCATCGGCGGCGATGCGCGAGCTTGGCGTCGACGACGAGAAGCTTCACTACGAACTGTTTACACCGCCAGGCGGCCCGCCGCCGGTGGCAAGCGCTTCGGCTGCAGTGTCTGAGGTGGCGGCGGATGGTGTCACCATCGACGTCGTTCTCGATGGAACGAGGCGTCAATTCCGGCTGGAGCGCCAAGGCGAAACAGTTCTCGAAGCCGCGAAACGCGCCGGCCTCGATCTTCCCTATAGCTGCGCCGGCGGCATGTGCTGCACCTGCCGCTGCAAAGTGATGGAGGGCTCCGGCGAGATGATCCAGAATTACTCGCTCGAGCCCTGGGAGCTGGATGCCGGCTTCACGCTCGCCTGCCAGACCAGGCCAACCTCGAAAAAACTCGTCCTGGACTTCGACGCAACCTAATGCACTGAGGCATTCATCGGGGTCAGTTTTTCGATGATCGTTTTGGCTGATTTGGTCCAGGCGAATGGCTTGGGATCCTCCTATCATGCCTCCGGCATCAGCACGCCGCGCGGGTGCATCTTTGCATAGATGATTTCCAAATTTGCACCGACAGCATTGCCGCCGGACCAGGCATGCCGAGGTGCGCTCGGAGTTGAAAAACTGCAGAAATCCGCCAAAAATTGCGATCTTTGAGCAATCGAAAGAGGCTTGTTTCTCTGCTTCTGTTCAAAAAAAG
>JBPCVQ010000304.1:0-9086 GCA_051010395.1 Geminicoccaceae bacterium
GAGGCCCAATCGGCGTTGGACTTCTCCCGAGGTTTCGGAATCCCCGCCGGCTTGCAGGCCACGGCAGCTGGGGAGAATTTATCCGCGCCATTTTTGAACGGTGAATTTCAGCGCTTGACCGACCCGCTGGTTGACCAATTCAGAAACATCCAGTTTCCCGCGCTGCAAGGCAGGTTCGGCGCGAGCGGGCTCAGGGGCACGGCGCGTCAGGACTTCGAAGAAGAGTTCCTGCAGGACCAGGCCAACCGGGCTGTGTCAGGCGTGGCCGCTGATCTACTCGGTCGGGAGCGAGGTTTCCAACAGCAGGCTCAGCTAGCGATCCCTGGTCTTGAGCAGAACATACTCGGAGGGCAACTTGGCGCGATCGGACAACTTGGCTCTCTTGGGCAGGCTGACATCGCGACCCGCTTGGGAGCAGCTGGTTCGCTTGAAAATATCTTTGGAAGCCAAGTCGGCCAGGCCGGTCAGGCAGGTTTTGGGGCACCAGGATTTGCAACGGGAGCCTTGGGAAGCCAGGTCAACCCACTCCTCCAACTCGGCGGGTTGCAGCAAGGACAGCAACAGCGACAGCTGAGCGCGCGGGACGAAGCGATACAGCGTGAGGTCAACCGGGCTGCCCAGTTGTCCGGTGTGCCGCAGTTCGCCTTTGCGGGGGGGCCACAGGGGCCAAGCGCGTTGGGCGAGGGATTACAGGCTGCTCTGGCAATCGGTCAGGTTGCGTCTGGGTTTGTGCCGTTTGGCGGTGGAGGCGGATCTCAGATTCCAGGCCAGCAGCGGTTTGGCTCGCAGACTGCCTAGAGGTGCATGGATGGTCGACCTGGTTCCCTTTTCCTCAACGCCACAGCAGGCACCGTTTCAGCCTCGGCAAATGCGGGGCATCAATCCCTTGCAGCAGGGTTTAGCGGCTGCCGGTCAGGGCCTACTTCAGCTTCAACAAAGCCAGCGTCCGGTTGGGATCGGCTCGGCTCTTCTGGCCGCCACATCGGCCGGCATCCCGGCCTTTGCCCAAGCCCAGCAGTTTAACCAGCAACGCCAAGACCAGTTCGCCCAGCAGCAGGCCGCAGCGCAACAGCAGGCGCTGGAGAACGCGCGCGCTCAGCAGGAAGCCCAGCGCAAGGCGGCGGCGGACGCGGAGCGGGTCAGGCAATTTGGCATTACCAGCGGGCAGAAGCAGCGCGCTGCCCGAGAGGGCGTTCGGCAGTTCGGCATTACCGAAGGACGGCTAGGCCGTGCGGCTGGTGTTGATGAGGAATTGAGGCGCGGCAATCTCGCTGCTCGGCAAGCAGAGCTGGCGCAGCGGACAGAGCCCCTGGTCGAGGTGTCGGACTTCTCATCTCCGAGTGGCACACGCTTGATGAAGCGGAGCGAAGCCGCGGGCCAACCGGGTGCCGGTTCGTTTGCCGGCACGGGCTTGACGCCGAAGCGGGCCGAAGAGCTTGGCGCGCAAGCTGGCGGGCTCAGGCTGGCTCAGGAAAAGCTGACGAACCTACGGAACGATCTGGCAGAAAACCCCCAGCGTGCGGGCGCTCTCGGATCGGCTAACAAGGCGTTGCAAACGGCTGGAGGCATAGCGCGGGACGTGCTCGACGCTGTACCGGGCATCTCCAACATTGCTGATAGCCTTCTAGGCCCTGCGGCATCTCTTGAATCCGCGGAGGTCCAGGACTTCCTTGGCGATCCGAGCATCGAGGCCAATCAGGCTGCAGCCAATTCGCTGGCCTATGCCTTGGCGGTTAGCCGCAAGCAAGGGCAGCGCGTGACGGTGCAGGACATCGCCACCGCCAAGGATGACCTCAAGGTCACGGGCCTGAAGAGCTCGAAACAGATCGTGGCGCGCATGGATGAGCTATTGCGCGAGATTGACCAAGGCATTGGTTTGCTTGAAGACCGCGTGGCGACTGGCGCCCCGGGTGCTCCCGCTGTCACCCAAGCGATCCCACCGCAGCCAAGCGGCGGCCAAGTTCTGCGGTTCGACGCACAGGGGAACCCCGTTCAGTGACCATCCAAGCGCAGATGGCGGACGGTCGCCTTCTTGAGTTTCCGGACGGCACGGACCCGGCGGTCATTCAATCGACTGTCAAGAAGATGCTCCCGCCTATTCCGGCGCCTAGGCCGGGCGGTCCGGCCGCACCTGCTGTGGCTGCTCCTGGTGGGGGCGCCGCTGTTCCTGTGGGGGCTGCTGCTCAACCTCGTGTTGGTAATGCGGTCGGCATTCCAGAGATGGTAACGGACACGGGCGAGCCGAGCGCGCTGGAGCGATTTGGGCAAGCCGCATTCAGCCCCGAGACGTTTCAGGCAGCGGGCGGCATGGCCGGCGCAGCACTCGGAACCCCTCTAGGCGTGCCAGGGGCGTTAGCAGGAGGCGCGTTAGGCGCGGCCGCCGGTCAATCCGCTTTTGATGTGGCCCAGCGAGCCAGAGCGGCCCTTGGTGGTGAGCCAGCGCCTGATACCACGGTCGGGCAAGAGGCGTTGCAGGCTGGGCAGGCTGGTTTGACGGATCTTGCCTTTGGCGGTGCTGGCGCTGTCGCCGGCCCCCTGGTCAAATCGTTCAAGCCAGCGCTGGGGCGTCTACTCGGCGTGAGTGGCCAGCCGGCAAAGGCTGTGGTCGAGGAAGCGACCAAGCAAGGAATCCCACTTGCGGCGGCGCAGGTGAGCCAGAAGCCGAGCGTCAAGAACTTCTCGCAGGTGATCGGCGTGTTCCCCTATGTCGGGACGCCGTTCAAGAGGCTGGCGGCCGGCACGAGCCAGGCGATCGACAGCCGGACGACGGCCATTCTGAACGAGCTGGCGCCGACCGCGACTGCGGCGGATCTTGGCGTTGATCTGACCAATGCGGCCAAGGGAAGATTCAAGGACACAGCGCGGGTGGGCGGCGCGCTTTACAAGGACTTCACCGACAAGGCCATAGCGGCGGGCAATCCCTCGATCGTGCCGACCGACACCATGCGGCAGGTTGCCAACTCGTTGCTTGAGCAACAGGCACAAGGCCGGGTGTTCGTGCCTGGCGCGCGCGGGCAGACCAGGACGAACATCGTCCCGGAGGAGTTGGGCAATCCGCTCGATAAGTTCTTCCAGAATTTCGTCAATGTGCCTGAGCGGTTGACCGTATTGCAGGCGCGTGGCCTTCAGCGTTCCCTGAATGACGCGACAAAGCTTGCCAAGGCACAAGGTTTCGACGTGTCGCGCGCTGCCCAGATCAAGCAAGCGCTAGAGCAGGATCTCAACAACCTCGATGTGGGCAATCTTGCGCCTGATGTGGGTGCGCCGATCGTCAAGGCCCTGCAGAACGCCAACACATTCTGGGCGCGTGAGATGACCGCGTTCGAGACACCCACAGCCAAGAGGTTCGGCCGGGTCGATCGCAACATCTTCTCGCCCAAGTTCGCCCAGGCAGGCGGGACCAACGCCGATGAGGCATTCCGAGCGGTGGTGAACAGCCGAAGCCCGCAAGCCATGGCTGATTTGCGCCGTCTGGTCGGTGATGACGTGATGAAAGGCGTAGCCCGACGCAATGTGGAGGATGCCTTCGCCAAGGCGACCGCCACGGGCGCTCAAAAGGGCAGTTCTTTGAGCTTCGACCCGGAAAACCTAGCCCAAAACCTTGGCCTGAACAGCGCTGACGGGCGGCGGGTACTAGCAGAGAGTCTGAAGGGCACGCCTATAAGTGTGGACGACCTCGAAAAGTTCGTGGATGTCACACGGGTGGCGTCTGATTTCAATGTTCCGGACGTTTCGACATTCCTACAGCGTCGTTTGACCCTTGGGGGCCTGCGGTCGCTGTTGGCCACAGGCGTGGCAGGCGTTGGCATCACGCAAGCCCCATTAACCGCGCTTGGGATGGGCGTTCTAGCCCGCAAGGGGTCGCAGATCTTGGCATCACCCACGGCGCTCAAGTCCATGACCAAGGCGCTAGACGACAGTTTGACCGACAAGGTTCGCCGCGCCGCGTTGCTAAGGGTTGGAGCTGCCGTTCTGCCTGATGATGAATCCGTACCAGAGGCGCCTTTCTGATGACCATCACGCTACCCTACCCGACGCCCCAGGGGCAGAACCTCGCCGACAACGACGCGGGCAACGGCGTCAACGCGGCTCCGGTTGGCGCGCAGGAGGGCAACGCGACCGCGACCGTCAACGACATCCAGCGCTATGACAAAACGGCGATCAAGCAGGGCACCGAGAACACGCTAGCGATCAACGCCGCGATCGGCGACATGGCGGAGCAGGACAGCACGGCAGTCTCGATCACGGGCGGAACAATCGGCGCTGGTGTATCGGTTGCCGAGGCGGTCAACGCCCAGACGGTTGCGGGCCTGACGCTCCAGCAGCTGTACGACTTGGAATACCCGGTTGGCGAGGGGATGAAAATCACCCTGAGCAACACGCCGCCGGTGCCATGGACCGGGGTCACGGCGACGTGGACGCGGGTAGGCGACAACAGGTTCCCGAAGCTGGGTGATGGTGTCCTGGCCCCAGGCGACGAGTTTGCCGGAGTCAGCGAGACCGACCCGACAGTGCTGACCACTGCACAGCTGCCGCAGCACACGCACGGCATGTTTGGTAACGAGGTGACGACATCGACCGGGACGCCCAGCGCGACCGATCAGGTGGCCAGGGGGTTCGATGCCGGCGGCAGTTCCACCGAGTATCGCATGCGGCCGAGCTCGTTGGTGGCGGATGTTGGCGAGAGCGGCGCGGCCGGCTCAGGCATCGGACACACCCACACCTACCAGAACAACCCGCCATTCTATCGAGTGGTGCTTTATCTGCGCACGGCATGACCGAGGACTACCTCTGGAACAAGCGCGCCTACCTGTTGGAGCATCATCCGGTCCAGCACGAGCTCATGAACACCAAGGCGCGGTTCGTGACGGTCCCGGCTGGGCGGAGGTCCGGCAAGACTGAGTGCGCCAAGCGCTATCTCGCCGGAAAGGCGATGGAAGGGACCGAGTTCAACCCGTCCCGGTTCTTCTTCGGTGCGCCGACCAGGCAGCAGGCCAAAGACATTTTTTGGGCCGACATGCTGGCCTATCTCCCTAAGCCCATGATCATAGACGCAAATATCTCAGAGTTGCGTATCCGGATTACTAACTTCCGGCACCAGGAAAGCCACATCTACGTGCATGGGCTGGACAAGCCGGAGCGGATCGAGGGTTCACCGTGGGATGGTTGCGTGATCGATGAGATCGCGAACTGTCATGCGCGGGCGTGGCCCTTGCATATCCGGCCGTCGCTGAGCACACCGGGCCGCTTTGGCTGGGCGTGGCTGATCGGCGTGCCGGAAGGGCGCAATCACTACTACGACATGCACCAGGCGGCGCTCAGGGACACCACGGGCGAGTGGGCGGGGTATTGGTGGCCATCCGAGGACATCTTGCCAGCTTCGGAGATCGAGGCGGCCAAGCGCGACCTGGACGAGCAGAGCTATGAGCAGGAGTACCGCGGTAGCTTCGTCACGTTCGCGGGGCAGTGCTATTACAACTACCGGGCGGAACGGCATGAAGCATCGCTTGAGTACGACGACAGAAAGCCGCTCATTGTGGCCTTCGACTTCAACGTCGAACCTGGCGTCGCCGCTATTGGGCAGGAAATGGCTCTACCTAATGGCCAATTCGGAACCGGGTGGCTCGGCGAGGTCTACATCCCCCGAAACAGCAACACCCCCTCCGTCTGCCGCAAGATCGCCCACGACTGGGGTGAACACAAAGGAGACGTGAGATGCTATGGCGATGCCACGGGTGGAGCCAGGCGGACGAGCGGCGAGTTTGGCAACGACTGGCAACTGGTTGAGCGTGAGCTAAGGTCGACCTTTGGCACGCGCCTGACGTTTCACGTGAAATCATACAACCCCTCCGAAAGATCGCGCGTGAATGCGGTCAACTCGCGGCTCTACACCGCGGACGGCACGGTCCATATGATGGTGGACCCGGCGAAATGCCCTCATCTGGTGCGGGATTTCGAGGGCGTGCTGCTCCTGGAGGGCGGTTCGGGCGAGATCGACAAGAAGTCGCACAAGGAGCTCACCCACATCAGCGACGCGGCCGGCTACTACGTGGCGGAGGAGTTCCCCGTATCGCGGCGGATCACCGGCCACATCCCATCGGCGGACATCGAGGCGGCGATCCATGCCACGTAGCCGCCGCTCCTACGCCTACCTGATCAGCTGCCGCTTGGGCGATGCGCAGGCAGGCAGCATCTGCATGACCTTTGCCTGTGCCTACGCCCAAGGCGAAGGTGATGGCGACCGCAAGTTGGTCAAGGCGTCCCTGGTGCAGGCGCGGCGCTATGACTTCAACCAGGTCAAGGTCGCGGAGCGCGTCGAAGCGCTTTACGACACGATCGACCAGCATAGGGGCAAATCCCCGTGGGATCACTGGTCCAAGGAAAAGCCAGATTTCTATGGATTGGGCTGCGTGATCGACAATTCGCGTAACATCGCCTTTCGCGAGGTAATGGAAGACATGGAATTCAGCGCGGATTTGGTGATCGTGCGGCCTGGCGACGAGATCAAGGAAACCGCAGCGGAAACGATCGTCGAGCGCGAGCTGATCATCTCCAACTTGGCCAACAGGTTCGGCAAGGGGCATATCGCCCTACAGCCTGACCAGGGCGGCGAGCACGACATCCCGGTGTTGGAGATCAAGGAAGCGCTCCAAGGCGCTCAGGCGCGGCCCACTGTCCAGCACAAGGCCGTTACGGTCCTCCCGGAGCTGGACCCGCGCGACGACATTGCGCTTTGCCTTGGCTTGGGCGTGCTGTGGTCGAGCTACATGGCGCCGGAAAGTGAGAACTGGCTGCTGCATCAGGCGATGGTGCAGAGGCCTTCCTATGATTGGGTTGTGTGATGGCTATGGACGACGAAACCTACCGCCAGCAGGTCCATCGCATGATCGAGGACGCCAGGCGCTTCTCCAATGACGAGCTGAGCGCCGGGCGCGAGACCGCCTTGCGCTACATGCAGGCGGACAGCGACGTTGGCGCGGCGCCGGAGGGCCGATCGCAGGTCGTCAGCACGAAAATGCGCGATGCCACGTTCAAGATGACAGAAAAGCTAATGGAGATCTTCGGCTCTGGCGATCCGGTGGTGATGTTTGCCGGCGTTGGCGACGACAAGGGCAAGCTGGCCAAGCAGCAGACCGAGTATTTCCAGTATGAGCTGATGACCCGCAACGATGGCTGGCGGCTGCAGCACGATACGTTCCGATCAGGCCTAGAGAGCTCGCTCTCGGGAATCAAGGTGGTTTGGGATGAGCGGATTGAGGTGTGGGAGGAAGAGCTAACCGACGTGAGCGACAAAGAGCTTTTTCGGATCACACTTGACGAAGAACAGGAGATCCTGGAGCAGGAGAGCACCAAAGAGCAGATCATGCTTCCGATTCCGGTGCCGAACGGCATGATCATCCAGATACCCGGTCCGGTGGAGGTCAAACACAGCCTGAAGGTCCGGCACAAGGGCAAGAAAAACCGCATCCTGATCGAGGAAATGGCGCCGGAAGAGATCATTTATGACCGCCGTGCGACCAAGCCCGAGACGGCGCGGGTGTTGGGCCATGACATGCTGCGGCACCGTTCCGACCTGCGCGAGCTCGGCATTCCCGATGATTTCATAGACGCCCATGGCGGCGGGCGGGCCAGCGGGCGATCGGCCGACTACCAGGACCGGGAGCGCTCGACCCGCGTTGGCTACACCATCGACAAGCACGAACGCGATGAGGCTTCAAGCGAGCTATTCAAGCTGGTTGAGGCCTGGGTGCGTATCGACCGGGACGAGGACGGCATCGCAGAGTGGCGCCATGTGATCGCGATTGGCGACGATACACACGTCTGGCTCGACGAGATGGCTAGGTGGCCCCAGATCGTGCTCTGCACGCCGTACTTGCGGCCGCACGCGGTCAAGGGCGACAGCCTGCTCGACTTGATCAAGGATCTCGTCGATAGCGACACGTCGATCTGGCGTTCGATGCTGGACAATCTCAACCTGACCAACACCTCGCGCTTGGTCGGCCTCAGGGGTCGGTTCAACGCCGCATCGTTTTTGAACAACGCGCCCGGCGCCATCGGCATCGAGTACACTCCGAACGCGGTGCGTGCACTCGATACGCCCTACACGGCGGCGGCGAGCCTGCCAGTTCGGCAAGAGCTTGAGCGGGCGATGTTCATGCGGCTTGGTATCAATCCCGCAGGGTTGGGGCTTGATCCGGATGCGCTCCAGAGCCAGTCGGAGTTCAGCCAGCGCGAGCAGTGGAGCCAGGGCCAGGGCGGTATCCTGATGGTAGCCCGCTCGATCGCCGAGACGACCATGAAGCCGCTGGCGCGTCTGGTGACCAAGCTTTATGCCCATCACCAGCGTGAGAGCGAGACGCTCGAACTGTCGGGCGAGGTGATCGACGTATCGCCGCAGGCGTTCGACACCGATATGGACCTGAAGGTCCGGGTCGGCCTCGGTATGGGCACGAAGGAGCAGGTGCAGGGTGCGCTACTGTGGCTGTTGAGCAAGCAGGAGGCGGCGATCGCCAGCGATGGCGAGGACAACACGATCACCACCGCGCAGATGTACCGGGACGCGCTAGCGGACTTCCTCAAGACGCAGGGCATCCAGGACAGCTCGAAGTACCTCAAGAACCCGGTGGAGCCCGACCCGAACGAGCAAGACCCGGCGGCTCAAACCGCGGCGATGGAACAGCAGACCAAGCTGCAGGAGGCTCAGATCGAGCAGCAAACCAAGATGATGGAAGCTCAGATCGATAAGCAGACCAAGATCGAGGTCGCCTTGATCCAAGCCCAGTTCGACACCGCAGCCAAGCAGGCGGAGCTCGGGCAGGAGGCCGCCTTGGAGCAGTTCAAGGGGCAGCTGCAAAGCGCGCTCAGGATTGAGGAAATGAATCGCGAGACGATGCTGAAGATTCGCGAGCAGAACATCGAGGCCGCCTTGGATGTGGAGCTGAAGCAGCAAGAGCTATCGAGGCCGAACTGATGCCTAGCAAGACGCCTAAGCAACGCCGCACTATGGCCGCAGCCGCCCACAATCCAGCATTCGCCCGTAAGGTCGGCATTCCAACCAAGGTGGCGAAGGAGTTCAACCGGGCGGA
>JBPCVQ010000305.1:0-63133 GCA_051010395.1 Geminicoccaceae bacterium
TATGAGCGCGACCTCGAGAACGTCGAGAAACACCTGCTCGACACCGGTCACTTCGCCCTCGAGACCCATCTCGAGTTCATGGCCGAGCGGATTCTGGCGTTCCTCGATCGATCCAACACTTAGTACCCGTACAACAGGCCGCCGTGGTGATCCGCCATGGCGGCCAGCGGCTCTCAACGACAAGACGCAGCGCAGTCAAAGCTCCTAACCAGAGTGGATGATTTCTAATTCTTGATAAAATAGGATATCGAGACTAAACCTAGTCATGACAATACATTAGCGACGCGCCAGGATATGGCGATCCCACTCTTGGCCACCATAGAACACGCCGAGTACGTATGCCTCTTCGCAGGTGTCGTCGACGAGATAGGGGATCACCCCCGAATGTCGGAAAAGGCCAATCCGTAGGCCTGGCAGGATGTCGTTCCGCGGTGCTGCGAGATGAGGCTTATCGGAAATCGCCGCCAGGGCCTGATCCGCACGATCCGCGGCCTTCAATGCGGCGTCATCGCCCGCGTTCTCAGCAATAAAGCGCACCATGCCGATGACATCTTGCTCATAGGCCGGGTGGAAGAGAAGACGATAGCCCACGGCTAAGAGGTCGGGCCACCGCGTTTCAGAGCCGCTTCAGCTATGCGGTGGGTTGCACCGGACTCCAATGCAACGAATTCATCAAGAGGCGTTGCCGCACGTTCGCGGATGACGTTGGTCAAGCCCGCGATGACGGCCTCTTGCTCCTTACGTTCCTGCTCAACCAGGCGCAGACCATGGGCAACGACGGCGCTGACCGAGGCGAAGCGCCCCTCGTCCACGAGCCGTTGGGCCAGGCGATGCTGTTTATCGGTGAAGGCAACAGAAGAACGTACAGTCATGGGCCAATCTCACTGGTAACACTTATTCACACCATAGCTCTTGGGCCACCGAATTTCAAGATGGGAAAGATCTCGACACAGAAAGAAGAATTCATGAATGGTTCACATCGACGGTCCTACAGATAAGACACTTTGACGTGACGCCTATCCCGATGAGGACCTCTGGGAAGGTGACACAAACCTAATCCGGGTGGCTCGAAAGATGTTGACGACTTTATTAGGGCTTCACTTTGTATGTGCCGTCATGTTCGTAGCCTTGGCGACATCAGACAATTGAATCTTTAATATGCGGTCGGTTCAGGAGCCCTGTGGAAAGAAATATCATCGACGGTCTAGCCTCTCTGACCCATTGGCGATCTGCTCGAGCACATTTCGACTAGCCCCTCTCGCAAACGATGGCAACGCAACGCCATTTAGAGTAGGCACATCATATGACTCGCCAATTTCCCGACGACAAGGATGTTAAAATCTGCGCAGCTTGCAAGCGCTCCTCGTTGGATCTCTTCTCGGTTCAATCACTGCTCGATTTCAAAATGCGCCAAGTCTGCGGTGAATGCGTCGACAATCAAGCGGAGCCTCACGATGTCGCGAAGCCGATGGGCAATCGTATTCGCCAGTTGGTGCCAGAGATTGCTGAGGCTGTGCGCGTCTACCATGGCAGAAAATACATCAAGCTGTCGGAATGGCAGACCGGATCCTCGGCGGCGAGCCTTGATCTGGAAGATGACGATGCCCTCAGTCTCGCGCAACAGATCGTCGCCATGAAAGCGAAGCTCGACAATCCCGAATTTTGAATCGCACTTCGAAGTCGAATTCCGACGGCTGATTTGCTTCCATTCAGAATGACCGCAGCCAGGGTGATCGGAAGTCCAATTGCACTGAAAAGAGAAGGCCGATTGCGCGTTTTATAGCCCCAGCTTCTGCTCCCCTCCCTATCCCATAACCGGTCCTCGGGGATATTGACGTCAGCGTTTCTCGTTTTCGCGATAAGGTTATGAGCAGGGCAGGGGAGCGAGCTCCTGAGACTGAATGCAACATAAGATGGCCGCCTGATACTCTTGTATTGAGCCTCGATGCCGACCTAGGTGATCCCGGCCGCCCGTTCAGCTTGCACCATGCCGCTCCAGGATGTACGCCAGCGGCCTAGCGCATCAGCTCGGATCAAGAAGAGGCCGTCACGTCATGCTCACCGAGAGTAAGCTTAGGGCTCATGCCCGGCTTGTCGCGAAGGACATCAAGGCTGGCAAAGCGACCACCCATAGCGATCTGGCAAGGGATCTCATGGAGGAGAACCCGGATGCTGTTTTGGGTGTGATCGGCCTGATTCAACAAACGGCCAGTCGCAAGAAGCCCAATCAGGCCTTGATCCACGCCTATGGCTATATGTTTACCGTCGGGCTCGAAATGCTCCGCTATCAGATCGAGCGTGGGCAGGAGTGGGCGGAAGACTTACTCGACGATATTCGGGATGTGCTGTGTCTCTTGGCCGAGGATGGGATCGTTGACCCTGGTCTGTTGATGCTCCTGCTCAATGGCTTCATTGAGGCCCAGCTGGACCCCGGCGAGGATCTCACCCAGCTGATTGGCGAGATCACGCTTGAGGAGGCCAAATACGAGCAGCCTACAGACATGCCCTCGGATATCGGCGTCCTGTTCGAAGGCTTGGTGCAAGAGGTGGGTGATAATCCGTTTCAAATCTATGATGTTTTTGCTGAGGCTAGTCGAGCTCTCCCGCTGGAATTTCGTCAAGGGATGCTGCCGCAGATCGCGACCGCCGAGAACCCAATCTTGCGCGACGTGGCCACGCTCTATCTGCTCGATCCATCGTCGGAAGTGCGCCAAAGCTTCTGTCAGGCGATGGCCGCGAACGCATCTCCTGATGTGATCTCACCGACCGCCTTGCGTCGTATGATTGCGGTGCGCAATTGGCTACCCGAAAAGGAACGTCATCACCTCGATGCAGCAATCAAGAAGGCGCGGCAAATGCACGTTGACTGCGGCTCATGGCCAAAAAGACGGGTTCTGGACATCCAGGCCTCCAACATCGACGGTGTCGGGGCACAAAGCGTTTTTGCCGTCATCAAGGACGGACCGAAACACATCATTGCCAGCCTGCTAGTCAAGAAAGCGGTCGGGATCGCGGATGCCTGGTGCCTTCGCGATCAGTCGAAGGCTGAGGTCTTGGACTTTTTCACGCAAATCCAGGCCCAGACCGAGTCCGTCGCAGTCGATCTGGGCTTTGTCCGCGCACTGATCATGCATCATCTGGCCGTTGGGGTGGATGCCGGCAAGGCGCCGTCGGTTGGTCTGCTCGAGTTTGTGGAAGCCACGGGCATCGAGACGTGTCACCCAGAGGCGCTGAGCGTCGATGATTTGATCACTAAGATGGCTAAGGATATCGGCCCGGAGGTGCTTGATCCGAAAGCCGTTGACGAGCTCGTGCGGGGAAGCACCGACTGGCTCAATCGATACGATTTCATGGACTCTTGGTTTGAGAATGATGCGCTGGTTGAAGAGGTTCTTGACCAAAGCCCGAGGTCAAGAATGCCGGGTAAGATCAAGGCGATCACCACGTCGGTTCTCGAGCCTCGCCGGACGAAATGGGCCGAGCGGTTCCTTTGGACCGCGCTTTGGATGAAGCAGCAGGGCGACTCGCCCTGGCAGGATTTTTTCGTCATGGGGCGCGAACTACATCGAAGCCGCCCCCTCGCTCAAATACCGATCATGCAGGATATTGCCAAGGTGACCGTCGAGGCCGCCGGTAATCCATGGTTTTGAGCCAACGGCAACGAAGCTTTTCAACTGATCACGGCTTGGCCCCAGAGTTGGTGCAATCCGTCGAAGACATCGCCCAAGACGTCATCGCTCAGATGTCGCCCTTGGAGATCGGGCTGATGGTTCATCCCCTGCAACGCCTGTAGAGCTGAGGCGTGTACCGGCGGGGATCATCAATGACCATCTGACACGTTACACAATAGCCGAACTCAGGCGTGGCCAGTTCTTCCGCGTCGGTGTTCGGTTCACGTTCTTCATGGACCACAAGGCCAAGGCGAAACGGAATTTGACCAACGTCGAGGCATCGTTGGTGTATCTCAAAGACGAGGATTCGTTGAAGTAAAAGCTCTCGCCTGTCGGTCTAAATGCCGGTGGGTTCTATTTGTTTGTTGTTTGTCTTGGCACGCCGCGGTTTGTGAATACACTCCTGTGATCTGACTCAAATTGGGAAAACTTGTCATAACGCCCGTCGACGGATTTTGCGCTTTCCGGAGATCTGAACCCGATAGGCTTTATGAACCGCAGGCAGTTCTCATCACGGCCCATCGGTTTCATAATCTGTGGCATTACACGGCCCCCCATCTGGCCCGGAGAAGTCGCGGCCACACTTCTCATCCTTTGGCCACACCGGTCAAGTGGATCATCGGGATTGGGGTCGCTCGGCGATCTGCCGGGCACAGCCTTTTATCAAGCCTACACAACAACGCAGAGAGAGCGATTTCTATCAAACTACCTAGGCCTTTCAGTTTCTCCCGAGTTAAATCCGAATTTTCGCTCTCCTGAGCCAATGCTGAAGCTTCGTATGTGATCAGATCTTTGAATTCGCCTACGCAGCCTGCCGGCACCTTGCAAGATAGTTCTTTAGCGATTTTTTAATAAATCTTGACGTGCATTTTTTGGTATGTAAATAAACCTTAGCGTCAATTCGCTGTTTCAGGGAGCGCTTGCGATGAACGCCGAAACATCGACGAAAGCGGAGTCCATCCTGCTGGCAAGCCTATTCGATCGCTTACCACAAGTGCTCTGCATCAACCTGATGATCGCGATCTGCGCGTTCGTAGCGCTATCGACAGTCGCCGAGATGAGTTACCTCGTCCTCTGGTTCACGATAATGTTGGTCGCGCTCGGCACACGTCTCAAGATTTGGCACGATTATCGATCCTGCCGAAAACGCTATCGACGAACGTCCTGGACCTTTTTGTTTGCCACAACTGCAGGCTTCAATGGCGCAGCATGGGGCCTCGCGGCCATCTTCTTCTACGAACCGCAGTCTCTGGCAGCTCAGGTGTTTTTGCCATTCGTTTTGGCCGGGATGTCGGGAGGGTCGCTTGTCGGACTTTCGGGATGCATGCCAGCGTTTGTGGCTTTCTACGTCAGCCTAACGACGCCCTATGCACTTCGGCTCCTTTGGGAGGGTGACCACGCCCATCTAACCATGGGGGTAGCCGTCTGCATATACATGATCGGCATCGGTTGGCTCGGTCGTTCATTCAACCGATATCTTCAGGATTCCGTGCGCCTCGCCAATGAGAATGAACACTTGGTTGCCGCGCTCCGTCAGAAGTCTGAGGAATTAGGGGAGAAATCCTCGCAGCTTGAGGCGACGTTCGAGCACATCAATCAGGGTGTCGCGGTCTTCGACGAGAACGACCGTCTAGTGACGTGCAACAGGCGGTACAGGGAGTTGTGTGCCAAACAACCGATCAGCCGAGATGTACAGCATGATGGATGTACTTATCCCGCGGAGCAAGAAGGTATCGACCCGCCTGAGTCACCTGACCAACAACGGACGCCGTCCCAGTTTGAAAGTCGTGGACCGAACGGATGCTTCCTGCAAATCGAAGACAGCCCGATGCCCGGTGGTGGTTTCGTGCGCACATCGACAGACGTCACTGACCGCAAGAGGAACGAGAGCCGCATCCTTCACCTCGCCCAACATGATTTTCTAACGGATTTGCCAAACCGCCTTCTCTTCAAGGATCGACTGGAACAAGCGATCCGCTCGGCGGAAAGAGAGAGGAGCATCGTCGCTGTCCTGTTGCTCGATCTTGACCACTTCAAGTCAATTAACGACACGCTCGGTCATGCGGCTGGTGATATCCTTTTGCAGCAGACAGCACAGCGGCTTCGTGCCTGCCTTCGCCAAAGCGATACGCTTGCTCGTTTGGGTGGTGACGAGTTCGTGATCGTGCAAAGCGGTATTGATCATCCTGGAAGTGCGGCAGCGCTGGCAAAACGCATCGCCAAGAGCTTTGAGGAGCGTTTCGATTTGAGTGATCAGGTCGTGCATGTAGGCACATCGATTGGGATCGCAGTGCATGACCATGGCATGTCGAAGTCGACATCCGCCGATGTGCTGCTCCGCCAGGCAGACCTTGCACTTTACCGAGCGAAGGTCGACGCTCGCGGTGCTTACCGTTTCTTTGAAGAGTCGATGAATCGACGTATTCAGGATCGAAAGTCACTAGAGCGCGATCTCCGGCGTGACCTTGTCGAGGAACGGCTGCAGCTGCACTACCAGCCACAAATCAACCTGAGTACCGGCGGCATCACTGGTGTCGAAGCGCTTCTTCGCTGGAACCATGACGAGCGCGGCTGGATTCCGCCTCAGTCCTTTATCCCGATCGCCGAGGAGAGCGATTTGATTGTCGCTGTCGGCGAATGGGTGCTCGCCACGGCATGTCGCCAGGCGACTGCCTGGCCAGGCATCACGATGGCAGTAAACATTTCGCCCGTACAACTTAAACGGTCCGATCTTGCCAAGACGGTCGAGACGATTCTGAGTAAGTCGGGGCTGACCCCTCAACGCCTTGAACTCGAGATCACCGAGAGCGCTCTCGTTCACGACGATCAGGCAGCAATCGATACTTTGGAGCGACTGCGCGCAATGGGTGTCAGGGTAGCGCTCGACGATTTCGGCACCGGTTACGCATCGATTAGCTATCTGCTCCGCTTCCCCTTCGACAAGATCAAGATCGATCGTTCTTTCGTTAAAGACCTTAACCAAGTTGCGGCGGCAAATGCTGTCGTTCATGCTCTAATCGGACTGGGCCGCCGGATCGGCATGTGCGCCAGCGCTGAAGGTGTGGAGACTGGCTCTCAGATCGAATTTTTGCGTGAGGAGGGCTGCGAAGAAGTCCAGGGATTCTACTGCGGGCGGCCCCTCATCGCCGGAAGTGTCGGCGAGCTTTTGGCCCGCTAGCGGCAGGCAAAAAGGCGATCTCCTGCCTAAGGAAGCGCAACGGATCACGACAAAAATTTTGCTTCGTTTTGAAACTTCGTTAACCGCCTTGCTTTAGACTTCGCCAACGAGAGAGATCCCGCACGCTGGATGAAACGACAAAGAGGTCTCCAAATGAATGACGCGACTCTCGAGCAGAAGTCTACAGACGAACTCAACGTCCGCCTCTCGATTGCACTCAACACTGGTGCGCCTTTCTGCTTTCTCGGCATTGCTCTATGCAATCTGCCGGGTCATCTTGAGGTGGCTATTCTGTGTGGCGTCGCTGGTCTCGTCATGTACAGCTTCGTCGAGTACGGCGTGCACCGATGGGTCCTCCACGGCCTCGATGTAACGGGGCACTGGAACCATCATCGAAACCCTGCCGAACCGCATGCCTTGCTTTTTTCGACGGGCTTGACTGTGCACACACTGATTCTCTTTTTCCTGTCGTGGGTCGCTGGGTCTTCCATAGCCATTTGGACAGTATTCGGCAGTGCTCTCGGCTATGCTTTTTTCCTACAGCTACACGACTTTCAACACGGCGACTCCGTGCTCTCGCGTCGACTTTGGCCCGTGCTACATCGGCACCATATGTTGCACCACCAAGCTAGTAGCTTCCACGGTGTCGAGCCCAAGAACTGTTGCAATTTTGGCGTGGTCACGATGATCTGGGATCGAGTGTTTGGCACCTATCGTGCCTGACGCCGCCCAGCGATAATGTCGCGAAGATGAGCCATAACCACCTGTCGCGTTCTCGCCGAACGCATGAAGGAGAAATGACCTGCCGTCAGTGTGCGATGACACGATCTGTCGGTGTAGGCCGTCCACGGCCAGACGATCGGATCCAGAAGACCACCAAAAGTGTAGAGCGGCAGGTCGATATCGAGAGGCACAGAGAGACTGACGTCGCGCATGTCAGCGATCCTCGGCAGATGGCCACGATGTTCGGTCGCCATGGTAATGACTGCGCGAACCTCGTGTTCCGAAGGCGGCACGACTATACGTTTTGCCAGCAACCCACCAAAGCTGAAGGCAACAATATAGGTAGGCATTCGATCCGCGAGGACCGATCTGCCAAGATCGATGATTTTCTCGATCAGATATTTTTCGCTCACCCAATAGTAGTAAAATCCGTTAAGCACGACGATTTCGGCCGTCGGGAATTCGCAACGCAGTGATCTAATCCAGCCTGCCCAGTTGGACGGTGCGTCTAAACAAAAAGCACCCGGCAGACAGAGAAACCGCATGTTACCCTGGCCGGAATGCACGGTTATGGCGGCGATGTGTCTGTCGACTGGCTCGGGAAAGCGGCGTCGAACGATTGGCTCGAGGACAACGCGATCGACGGCATCCAACCACCTCATATCGTGCAGCCATACCCTGTCGTCATGTCGAGCCGTTGCAACTCTGCTGATGCGGGGGTTAGATTATCGGGAAACATGTTGTCGGCGTCTTCTCGTGCATCGTCAACTTGAGATTGTAAAACGATCGGTGGTGTGCTGAAACGTTGACGGGTGACGATGTGGTGATCGCTTACGAAAGAAAGCTAGTCGAAAAAGCGACTTGGCATGATGCAGAGCAACCAGCGTTGCTAACGAAAAAAGGTACACCAAATACAAGCATATTCTACATCGTCGAAGGCGGCGACTCCCATCGAAAGAAGGGGCGATCATTTACGATGATAGCTGGTACATTTGTCGGCGAGTTGTAAAAACGCAGGCCTGCGATCACTTGGGCCAAGTGATTAGGAAATACGGCAAACGCGAACTGACCTCACTGCAACGACCAAATCTGTGCACCTGGCCGCCACCTACCTACCGACAGAGATCGGTCTGAAAGCCGACATGCCTGGCAAATTCCGGACGTAGAGGCACAGCTCGGTTTGAGCCACAATCGCTTGCAGGAATGCGGCCATACATCTTTTGTCAACATGGAGGCGACAATGCGCTTGAGCATTCACGACGACAAAGAGATGCTGGGCCAAGTTGCCGCCCGCGAAGGCGCTGATGCTATTCGCGCCGCCATCGGCACCAGGGGCAGGGCAATAATCGTTCTCGCCACCGGTGTGAGCCAGTTCGAGATGCTGGATGTCCTCGTTCGGGAAGAGATCGATTGGTCGAAGGTTACGGCCTTCCATCTCGACGAGTGTGTCGGCTTGGGCATTGAGCACCCAGCAAGCTTTCGCCGCTACTTGGAAGAGCGCTTTGTCCGGCATGTGAGCGGGCTCGGTGAATTCGTGGCCATCGATGGCACATCAGCCGACCCAAACGCTCTATTGACCCGGCTCAATCGACGGATTGCCAAGGAAACAGTCGACGTCTGTTTCGCTGGGATTGGTGAAAACGGTCATCTCGCCTTCAATGATCCGCCGGCGGATTTCGATGTCGATGAATCCTTCATCCTGGTCGAGCTTGATGAAACCTGCCGTCGTCAGCAGATGGGTGAGGGATGGTTCGAGACCTTCGATGACGTTCCGTCCCAGGCGATCTCGATGTCGATTCGCCAAATGATGATGTCCAGGAGGCTGATCCAGTCCGTGTCGGATGCGCGCAAGGCGAAAGCCGTCCTGGACGCCATCGAAGGTCCGATCACCAATGCCCATCCTGCATCCATTATTCGTCAACATGGTGACTGCTGTCTCCATCTCGATCCAGCTGCGGCTAGCATGCTCAGTGCGGACAGGCTGGAATAGTGCCGTGATCACGGATGGGCTCTTCGATCTTCAGGTCAATGGTTATGCCGGCGTCGATTTCAACAATCCCTCGATCACGTCGAAAACGGTCGACCATGCTTTGGAAGCCATGCTTGCAGATGGCGTTACCGGATGTCCGCCGACGATCATTACGGCCAGTTCAGAAGAGTTCGAAGAACGTTTTCAAGCGCTCGATTCGGCTTTGGCCGCCAGTCGCCTGGGTCCTCTGATGGTGCCAGGCTATCATCTGGAAGGCCCGTTCTTGAATGACCGTCCCGGCTATCATGGGTGCCACCCCCCAGCCGCCATGTCGGATCCGGATATCGGCCTGCAATCTCCGTTCCTACTGCGACCTCCAGCCATTCAACAGTATCTCACAGACAACGAGCTCATTCGATGACGGGTGCGACAAGCAAGGCGGCGTAGTAAGGCAATGATAATAAGACGATAGCCGCTTCCATATTGCCTCTTGCGTCCGTATCCGTGTCCATATCAACGATCGCAATTGCGTCGGCATGCAAAGGAGGACCGGGGACCTTACAGTCAGCAGGATCCGTGGCGACCTGTGTATAGCGCGCGGTCACATCCAATTTGCTGTGACCGAGCATCGCCTGGATCACGCGAATATCGACACCGCTCTCCAGCAGGTGAGTGGCGAAGCTATGGCGCAGTGAATGCAAGGTCACCCGCTTGGTGATGCCGGCCATCCTCACGGTCTCGCGGAACAGGCGGTTGAGCTGGCGGGGTGAAGTCGGTCCTTCGTCCTTGCCGCCCGGAAACAACCAGCGTTCCTGAAGCGGCGTGCCGGCATCGAGACGCTTGGATCGAACCGACCACCAGACCCGCAACAGACCGAGCAGATCCTTCGGCAGCTTGACCTGGCGGTCCTTCTTGCCTTTGCCCTGGATGACTCGGATGATCATCTGGTTGCTGTCGATATCGCCGACCTTGAGCCGCCACACCTCGCCGGCGCGCATGCCCGTTCCATAAGCGATGCTCAGCATCACCTTGGCTTTGAGGGGCCGGGCGACCGCCAACAGACGCTTCACTTCGTTGATGCTCAACACCCGGGGAACCCGCTGCGGCTCGGGAAGATGATAGATCTCTGCCAGAAGATCTGGCCGCTTGAGCGTCACCCGGAACAAAAACCCGAGCCCGGACATGATCCGATTGCGGTGACAGATGCTCACCTCCTCAGACTCGGCCAAGTGCAGCTGGAACCGGCGGATGTCGTCGGGGGTGGCGGTGTCGGGCCAACGTTTAAGAAACGCAACAAACCGCTTGCAGCCGCGAATGTGCCCCTTTTGCGTCCCGGAATGCAAACCGCGCGCCGTCATATCCTCGATCATGCGCTGGCGCAAAGGACTGATCGAACGTGTCGTCATCGAACAACTCCCTGATTGAGGTTCACACCTCGATCTTCAGGAAGTCGCTCAAACCTTCATTACGGCAGATGAATGTAATACCGACCGCAACTCGAACCGCCGCAGCTAACTATCGCGTAGCGATTTCGTCCAGTGAACCCACTGCGGACTTAAGAACGAACAGACGATCGTCAGCAGACATATAGCGGTTGGAGCTATGCCACTCTAGCTCGGCTTGTTCTCTGTGCCATGCCAATGCCAGACGTCCAGGAGATCGCCTCCGTCCATCACCAGACCGAGATGGAGGGACACCATCTTGAGTGCCGCAGCCTCCATTTCCTCATTGGTGCCACGCACCAGGTCCTGTAGCACGATCACCCGATAATCGTGGTTGCTTGCATCGAATGCGGCGTTCAGCACGCAGCAGTCGGTCATGACGCCATTCAGAACAACCACGCGAGCCTCCATATTGCGCAATAGAAAATCGAGGTCGGTCGGGTAAAAGGGGGTAAGGCGCTTCTTGGTCTGCACCAAGAGATCGTCCGCTTCGACCTCGGTTACGAACTCGGTCCAGCGCGATCCTTCGATCGCATGTTCCACGGAATTCGGGATCGGTCCGACATGTAGCGGGAAAACCCGGCGCCAAGCGGCATAGCCGCCTTTGACGTCGTCTACCCCGCCTTTTCGCAAGACAGCGCGCACATGGATGATCGGCACGGCCAGGGCGCGGGCTTGCCGGTGGAAGGCATCGATTGGCTGGACGATCTCTCGCGCACGTGGCGCCGGACAAGGACAATCCGGCGTATCGGCGAGATGGCCCTGATGCATGTCGATGGAGACGATCGCCGTGCGGCCGGGGTTGAAATAGTCTTCGAAACCGTTCGGCAATGGCCGTTTCTCGCCATAGGTATAAGCAGGAATTTTCCCTGTCATGAGTTCTCCTCCGTTTATCTTTGCTCGCGTTCATAGGCGATGGCGAGGCTGGCGGGTGCGCCAAGCCGGCGGCGAAGCGTTGACTGGCTGACCAGCGCCAGGACGACAAGCGTCGCAATGTAGGGCAGCATGTTGAGAAAATGCGGATCGATCAGGCTTTGACCGCTGACTTGAGCGCGAAAACGAAGGGCGTCGACCGAACCGAACATCAGCGCACCGCCCAGCAGCCACCAGGGCCGCCAGGTCGCGAAGATCACGAGCGCGATAGCGATCCAACCGCGCCCAGCCGTCATGTTCTCTATCCAGGACGGCGTAAAGGCGAGCGACAAATATGCGCCGCCGAGGCCGGCAAGCGCCGCACCGGCTATGACATAGCCATAACGCATTGCGGTCACCGGGAGGCCGAGCGCATCGACCACTTCCGGGCTGTCGCCAAGCGCCTTCAGGATCAGGCCGGGTCGCGTGCGGCTAATGAAAAGCGCGATCAGCAGCGTGAGCAGCAACGCGAGATAGACCAGGATGTCATGGCTGAAGAACGCCTTGCCGATCCAGGGCAATTCTGCGAGTGCTCCGAAATCAACCTTCGGCACCGTGGCGACAGGAGCCTGGCCGACGAAGGGCTTGCCAAAAAAGGCGGAAAGCCCACCACCGAGGAGCGTGAAGGCAAGGCCGGTCACGATCTGGTTCAGCTTCAGCCCGACCACCAGGAATGCGAACAGCGCGCCGAACGCGGCGGCGGCTGTGAACGCTGCTGCGATGCCGAGCCAGACCGAGCCGCTGATCTGCGTCGCGCCGAAGCCGCTGACAGCGCCAATCAGCATGGTGCCTTCGACGCCAAGATTGAGCACGCCCGCCCGTTCTGCCAGGAGTTCGCCGAGGGCAGCGAGCAGGACAGGCGTTGCCAGCACGAGAGCTGCGGCGAAGATTAGAGACGGGCTCATTCTACCTTAGCACCCGTGTCGGGCAGGATGCGCAGCCGGTAGTGGCCGAGATTGAGGGTCGCGAGGGCGCCGAGCAGCAAAAGGGCCTGGAGAATGTTGCCGATCGCCGGCGGGATGCCCGAGACTTGGAGCGCGAAGCCGCCGTTCAAGAGACCCGCATAGAGAACCGCGACAAGAATGATCGGCAGTGGTCGCCCGGCCGCCAGCCACGCAACTAAGATTCCCATGAAGCCGTAGCCGGGCGAAAGCCCGGTCTGCAGTCGGCCGATCGATGCGGCGACCTCGATAGCACCTGCGAGGCCGGCCAGCATTCCGCCAAGTGTTAAGGCGATGATCAGCGTGGTCCAGGTTGGAATGCCACCGTAGCGCGCAGCGCGCGGCGCATCGCCGGTGACGCGAAGCTCGTAGCCGAAGCGAAGGCCGCGGTCGAGCAGCCACAAGAACGCCGCAGCCGTAAGCGTGGCCAGCACGCCGCCGTGGATATTGCCGATCAGCCGGCCGATCCGCGCTTCCTCGATCAAAGGTCGCGAATAGGGAAATGAAAATGCGCTTGGGTCGGCCCAAGGACCGTCCACGAGATAGCTGACCCAGAGGATTGCGATATAGGTCAGCATCAATGTTGAAAGAATTTCATTCATGCCGAGAAAGGCGCGTGGGATCGCGGCAATCAGCGCCCAGATCGCGCCAGCCGTCATGCCACCCGCTATAACTAAGGGCACAGCGAACAGCGACGACGTGCCCTCAGGAAGCGCGAGACCGATGCCGGCGGCGGCAAAGGCACCAAAGTAGAGCTGCCCTTCGGCGCCGATGTTCCAGAGTTTGGCACGATAGGCTAGAGCAATGCCGAGAGCGCAGAGCGCGATCGGCACGGCCTTGTTGACGCTTGCCTGGAAAGCCCGAAGCGAACCGAAGGCGCCGCGATAGAGCGCGGCATAGCCGGCCATCGGATCATGTCCCGAGGCCGCCATCAGCAAAGCACCGAGGAGAAGAGCAAGCGCGATTCCGAACAGGAGACGAAACGTCTGCTCCAGGAGCGATGCCTCCGTCATTCTGGGCTCGAGACGAACGCTCGGAAAGGCCCTCATATCAGGTGTTTCCCGAGGTCATCAGCCGCCCGATCTCAGTGAGGTCTGCATCCCTCGGATCGCGTTCCGCGATGATCCGGCCGCCCTGCATGACCAGAAGGCGGGTTGCAATTGCCAATGACTCGTCCAGTTCCTCACTTGCGAACAGGATGCCGACACCGCGGCTCGCTTCGCCGATCAGCGTATCGCGGATCGCAGCGGCCGAGCCGACGTCGAGGCCGCGGGTCGGATAGCTTGCGACAATGAGTTGAGGTGCGTTGTGCAACTCTCGGCCGAGCACCAGGCGCTGCAGGTTGCCGCCGGAAAGCCGGCTGACTGGCCCCGAGCCAATGGCCTTCACGCCGAAGCGTTTGACGATCCTGGCAGCAAAGGAGGATGCCGCTTCGCTGCTGATCCATCGGCCGAAGGCACGGCTTCGCTGATGGCCGAGAAGGGCATTATCGACGACGCCGAGGCCCGGGGAGAGGCCCGTGCCGAGCTGCTGTGTTGGAATGAAGGCGAAGCTGCGTCTGCCATCTTCCATCGGCGTTTCGATTCTGCCGCTTCGGATCGGGCGAAGGCCACCGATCGCATCCAGAAACTCGGTCTGGCCATTGCCGGCAACGCCGATCAAGGCAACCAACTCCCCCGCCTTGACCGTGCACGAGATCCCGCGCACTGCCAGTAAGCCCTGGTCGCCATCGACCACAAGATCGCTGACTTCTAGGACCGTCTCGCCGATCGTTGCTTTTGGCCTTCGCCCTTCGGCAATCCCCCGATCGCCGACGATCAGCGAAGCAAGCCTTTCCCGATCGATCGACGTGGCATCGCCTTCGTGAACAACCCTGCCGCCGCGCATGACGATCACCTGATCAGCTGCGGCCATGACCTCCGCGAGCTTGTGGCTGATCAGGATGATCGAACGGCCGCTTTCACTGACGCGGCGAAGAAGAGCGAACAGCTTCTCCGTCTCCAGCGGGGAAAGGACAGAGGTTGGCTCGTCCAGAATCAGCGTGCTGGCACCAGTGGCAAGCACGCGAAGAATCTCGAGCTGCTGACGGAAGGCGAGCGGCATTTGCCAGACCGGACGCTCGAGGTCGAGATCGAAGCCGAGATCGGCCATCAGCCGCTCAAGATCAGAGTCTACCTTTTTCGGCTGGACGAAACGACCTCGGTGCAAAGCGAGCGATAGATTTTCAAAGCCGGTCAGTGTGTCCACCAGCTTGAATTGCTGATGCACCATGCCGATGCCGGCATCGAGCGAGGCACGAGGCGTGCCGGCCTTCAACGGCTTGTCATCCACCAGGACCTCGCCTCCGTCCGGGAGGTAGAGGCCGGCAAGCACGTTCATCGCCGTCGTCTTGCCGGCCCCGTTTTCGCCAAGGAGCGCAACGACCCGGCCCGCCGGAATGCCGAATGACACGTCGGCAAGGGCTTGCAGGTCACCGAAGCTTTTCGAGATCCGCTGAAAAGTGATGCGCGCAGCCGCCTGCCTGCGCGCCGTCACCCCGCTTTCGATGTCAGAAACCGCTTGGACGGTAGCCGGTGGTGCTCCGGCTATTTGGGCACCTCGCCGATCACACCTTCGATCAGCCAGTCCATGCCGTTGATGTCGTCGATGGCGAGCGTTGCGCCCTCGGCGACCACCTGATCGCCCTGATTGCTGCTGACCGGCCCGGCCCAGTAGTCGAAGCTGCCATCGATCAGTTCCTGTCGTCTCGTCTCGACCAGCGACTTCAAATCGTCTGGTACGGCATCGTTGAGCGGCGCAATCGAGACGGTGCCATCAGCAAGGCCGCCGTAAAACTCACCGGGCGCGAAACTGCCGTCCTTCACCATCGCAGCCGCCTGCTTGTAGAACGGGCACCAATCCCAGATCGTGCCGGTCAGATATTTGTCAGGCGCATAGCTGGTCATGTCCGATTCCGAGCCGATCGCCCATGCACCGCTTTCGGCGGCACCTTGCACTGGCGAAGGCGTGTCCTGATGTTGGGCGACGACGTCGGCTCCCCCTTCGACCAGGGCAACAGCGGCCTGCTTTTCCGCTGGCGGATCGAACCAGGAGAGCGTCCAGACCACCTGAACTTCGGCCTCGGGATTGACCTCGCGCACACCCTTGGTGAAGGCGTTGATGCCGGCAAGGACGGTCGGGATCGGATGAGCGGCGACGAAGCCGATCCTGTTGCTTTCGGTCATCGAGCCAGCGACCAGGCCGGTGAGGTAACGGCCGTCCCAGAGCTTACCGTAGAAATTCAGGATATTGTCGGCGGGCGCGATGGTCGGCGTGATACCGAAGAAGAATTTGTCTGGATTCTCGTTTGCCACTTCCTGAGTGAAGGGTTGATAGCCAAAAGCCGTGGCGAAGATCAGATTGAAGCCCTGGTCGATGAAATCACGCTCGACCGTGGCGACGTCAGCGGTCTGCGGCACGGACTCGACAAATGCTGTCTTGATCCCTTCCGCCTCAAGGCATTGACGACCCTGATCATGCCGATAGGTCCAACCGGCATCACCCACCGGGCCGACATAAATGAAAGCGGCGTTCAGATGATCATCGGCCATCGTTGGAGCTGCGAAAGCAAGGCCTGCAATGATAGCCGCACCCAGACGGAAAGAGCGCACATTTGTCATATGTGTAATTCCAATCCCGTTCTCGAACAGTGTCAGCACCAGGCAACATCAATTACAGGACAAAGCCTGCACACCGCCGATCGACAAGAGCCCTATTCAACCCTGATTAAAATCATCAAGGACCAATCAATTACATTTTTGCGCAAATGCGATGCAGCTGCAAGGGACATGTTTTGCTGCGGCCTTAGCCAAACTGTAGTATCTTCAATAATGCGAATATCACTGCCTTCGATTGAGTTTTCAGGCTGAATTACTTTGGCTCAGTGCCTCGTACGGCGACGGCTTAAGGTCGCCTGCAGAGACCAAACTATCCCGCCGAAATCACTAAGACTAATGGCCGATTATGGCAGATTTTGATGAGAAAGTCGCTTTTAGTTGAGGCCGTGGCGCCCGTTTTGACATGAGATCATAGGCTTGGTGCCGGGCTGTTGCCCAGTTTTTTACTTCTCAGTGTCCATGATCGATCAGTTCTCCTTTGTTGTTACGCCAAAGCTGCGGCTGGTTGGAGTTTTGGTCTGAGCTTGGCGAGTTTTCGGAGGTTCTGGGCGGTGGCGGCGAGGAGGAATTCATCACTGGCACCGCAAGGCCCCCGTAACCGAAGTCGACCAAGTTTGAGAATGCGTTTCAGATGGGCAAACAGCATCTCGACCTTCTTGCGATCGCACCTCGAGGCTTGACCGGCATCGGTTTTGGCGATCTCGCGCGCCATGTCTCTTGCGCCCTCATGAATCGAACGGCGTATCCGGCGTGCCGTATCTTTCGGGCAGCATTGAATTTTCAAAGGGCAGGCCGAGCATACGGCTTTGAGACCACGATAGTTCCGTGATCCATCCTTGTTGATCGTCGTCGTCCGATCTCGGAACCTGCGTTGGCGTGGTTTCAAGAGCTTGGCCGCCGGGCAGATGTAGGCGTCCTTCTCATGGTCGTAAGTGAAGTCGCTGTGTGAGAAGGTGCCATCCTTGCGTTCGGACTTGTCGATCACGGTCACATGCGGCTCGATGCCTTGATCCTCCACCAGCCAGCCCACCATCTCGGCGGCGCCATAGGCGCTGTCGCCGGCAAGACGCTTGGGGAAGAGACCAAACCGGTCCATGACCCGCTCAATCATGGCCTGGGCTGCAGGATCCGATGGCGAGACGAACTTTGGCGTCACCTTGCTCGCCGCTCCAAAGGTGGCATCATCCAGCGTAGCCAGATAATCCCGTACCGCCTGGTGGGCGTCGACAGGGATATCGGATGGATCCCATTCGCTGCCAGGGACGGAACGCTGTTTGTTGGCATCGGCCTGGATCAGACTGGCATCGACCGCAAAGCCTTCGCCGCCGACAAACCCCTCGTCGATGCAGCGTTGGACAACCGTTTCGAACACGCGGCGAAAGAGATCGCTATCGCGGAAACGGCCATGTCGACGATCAGACGAACCATCAGTCTCGTCAGCGCCTGACGCGCCTCGGCAGGCAATGTCTGCCAGTGTGGTCTTCGCACCGTCTTGGCGTCGTGCAGGTTGAGGAACAGATCGAACTGATTGGTGTTGGGCCGGTGCGGCATGGACGTCTCCCCGATGGATGTCGTGAGAGTCGCATAGTGCGCCCGAAATCCAGTGCTGCGTTGGCCTATCCGAAGTGGACGTCACCTCCTGCAGCAGCGCCGCCAGAGATCGGAGCGCGCGCAATTCAACATGAGGTATAGCCCCGAGACGCCAAGACGCGCTGGCTACCCGATCGAACATCCAGGCCGGAACCTCCAGCCAGCGATCCGATGCCCTACTCGAGAGGCTGCAGCGGAAAACCTCACCGCCAGACTTCTCGGTCACTTCATGAAGGTGGACCACGCATCCAGACCAGGGATGCCATGGATAGAAAAGTTCGCGGGCTTCAGTCCCGTGGGCGTTCCGTCGTCTCGTTGTACAACGCTCATCGTCCCCATAGCTCGCTCGGATACCTACCACCGGCGCCCGAAACCATCGCGCCAGCCCCTCGGCCGCCCTGGCTCCGCTACGCTCCGCCAGACCGCCCGAGGCTTCAAACCACCGCCTGCACTAACATTGCAGGTGGCACCAACATCGGGGGCAGGTCAAATTCTTCTTTATGTTATTTGCGCTGTTCATATTTGCCTTGGTGATTCTTGATGGCTACAAGTTTGACAGATGCCAAAGTGATAAGAGTAGCAGCACGACGGTCTCTGTTCCCGAGGGTGAAGACAATCGGTCAAGAATGAAAAAGGTGCGCCGGGTGTTCGGATTTATCCCGATACCATTGGGCTGGTTCAGTGATTCAGGCCAAAATTGTTAGCATCGAAGAGCGCTTGAACGAAGCTTGGCATTCACCCCCGATGAAGCGGCGGGCGGGAATCTCCAGTATTTACGAAGGTCTGTCTTTTCATGCCTCAGCTTGACGTCAGAATGCTTCGCACAGCGCTGAAAAAGGCGGTGCTGAAGACGCGGCAGCAGAACATGTGCTTGCCATTCATTCAGAGAAACTACGACCTCTTGGAGGGGGTAGCGAGCCGGCGAGTATTTTGGTGTGCAACGGTGTCATCGTCGATGGCAATCATCGCTATGTCGCCGGAATCGCATTTGGAAGGATTCCGCCGATGCGAGAATGGGCTGAGCAGTCGAATCCGCCGCCGATTGTTCCCTGGGATCAGGTGTTTTTCGATCCGACAGAATGGGGCCCATGATGCGGGGCATCTTGGGAACGTAAGCGGGCGAGCTTATCGAGGCGGAGAGTGGTTGCCGCTGCCTCGTCAGATAACCGGCGCCGCAAAAGCATTTATCATGACGGCAATGCTGAGGAGAAGAGCAAGACCGGTGGCGAGCAGAAGAGCTCTAGCCATGACGCATCTCCGCTAGTTGGCGAGATATCCCGAGAATTCTATCAGGAGCCAGAGGGTTCGCCCAATCACTTCTGCTTTCTCGCTCTAGGACCGATGAAACGGTGGCGTGACATTCGTCGACGTCGGCGGACGGCCTGCAGTAGTTGCTTCTGGCTCATGGAACCACGGTCGTTTGGACCTGCTGTGATCCTGAGCGGCGGCTCTCATCAAGCAGGAAACCCCCGCTGGATCGACAGCTTTGCCAGGCAGGCTACGCCGTCGGCCCATCGTCGCGCGGGGGCCAGGCGTACTGTGTCCATCGGCTGCCTGCAGCCATGACGCAGCTCATGCCGTTCGGCGACGTCTGGATGATCGTCCAGGATCCTGAAGGGCTGGCGAAGACCTCGATGAGACTGCCTTTGGCAGTGAGCCCCAGGGCTGTCTGCACCTCCTGATGGCGTTGCTCGAGTCCGGCTACAACTCCCGCCCGCAGACCACAACGACTGACTCCTTGCGCGGAGGCTGGGGCGAATGGCAGCGTGGTAACTGCCAGCGTCGCCAGAACAACCAACATGGCAATCTTGTACAATCGTTCCATTGTCACCTGCCTACCGGCATGGCCGGATCCTCTAGTTGTCTTCGAACGAGGGCCCGCTCCGTCTCTCCCTAAATTGGAACAATTAGCGAACTTTCAAGATCTTGTAAAATCTATCCGTCGAGACATCAAATCATATCACAATACTGAGTTGATTGAACATGACGTGCATGGAGTTGTTATTTGGATAAGAATAGGTTTTTATTGGGATATTGCTATGTACGCTAAAGGTTTAGCGTCCTCTGTTGGACGGCTCCGGTCTCGAATCTCCATCGCTCAGCGCGTGAAATCATTCTGAATAGCCACGTACGATTCTCTGCTGATTGTGGTGGCAATACGGGCCGATTGGCACATGGTTAAAGACGTTGGCGCAAGAGTCCTCTTCCTGCGCCCAAGAAAGGACGTCCTCATGTTCAACGCCGAAATGATCAAACCTGTTCTCATGGGCGCCGTCGGTGGCGCCGTAGCGCTCGCCATTGTTGGTTTTGGTTGGGGCGGCTGGGTCACTGGCGGCACGGCCGAGGCAATGGCCAAGAAACAAGCGAAATCCGCTACTGTGGCGGCATTGGCGCCGATCTGCGCGGCCAAGTTCCAGGCCGACACCAGCTTCGAAGCCAAAATGATCGAGCTAAATGAAACGCGGGCTTATCAGCGTTCTGCTTTCATCGAAAAAGGCGGATGGGCGACGATGCCTGGAAGCGAGAAAGGCGATCGCGATGTTGCGAAGGCCTGCGCCGAAATGATCATCGAAATGGCTGAAGCCTGATCTCAACACCTGAATGGCGAAGGCAGGCCCCGCGTCGAGATATTTGGGGCCTGCCGTAGCCGCTTCCAGATCGGTGAACGGACTAACGTCGGCCGGCAAGCTTAAAGTCAGGTTTGAACCAGGGCTGCAACTAGACGGCTAGCCGACGCATCACGTTGTTCGATCAGCAGCCTGCGTCCTCTATTTAGTGGAAAAGCGCCGCCTTGTCGCGGCGCACACCCTGAGCAGCCATTAGCTTTCGATGCCCTGCATAGCTTCGTTGGCTAGCCATATACTTGGCGAACAGCCCTTGAGGCGCAGGAATTCGCGGTTGAAGTTCGATTTGGTGTTGAAGCCGCTGCTCAGCATCGCGTTCGTGACGGTATCGCCAGCCTGCAGATGTTGACAGGCGCATCGGATGCGAAAGGCGTTGACATACCGGGAGACGTTGCCGCCCGTTCCTCGATTGATCGCAGCGGACAGCTGCTTGACCGGCACGCGCAGGCGCCTCGACAGGCGATCCAAGGTCAGATCGGCGTCAAGATAGAGTGTCTCCTCGTCCATCAGGGCGTTCAGCCGCTCCATGATGTCGGCGTCCTGTCGTCTGTCGGTTGAATCCAAAGAATTGGGCGCGTCTTTTTTTGCGGCGCTGATCAAGCTTTCCGAGAGGACGAGCACGCCGACCAGAGCGAGAGTAAGCGATGATCCCAGGCTGATGATCCAGGAGCGAAGCCACAAGGCATCGACCATCGCCGCCAGCGCGATCAGCCAGTCACAGACGGCTGATAGGATCAGGGCGAAGGCGACACATCGCCAGACCACTCCTGGCCGATCACCGGTTTCGAGACGCGTGAGCGGTAAGGCGTCGGCACCGTTGCGCAAGGCGCAAAGAATCAGCACGGCGTAGATCATGAACGTGCCCGGTACGGTCAAATCGAGCGTTGCCGGGGCAAAGGCGACGGAGAATGCCGCGAAGGCCGGCACAGCCAGATGCGCAAGGTCACGTCCGGGATCGAATGGACGTATGGCCGTCGCTTGAAAGGCGACAAAGGCCAGCGGCGGGATGATCATCGCCGTGATCGGTTGCACGAACCGCATCGGCGTAAGGTCATAATGCTGCGCCAGCGACGTCACCACGCCTTGCAGCGCACAAGCGGCGATGAGGGCAGAAAACAACCATGGCCTGTTGCCCCGCAAGGTTATCAGAAGCAGGAGAAAGAGCAGGGCAAGCGACGTAACAAGCGGTATCGGCAGGACGAGCATGATGGATCACTTTGTGTTGCTGTCATGCGGCTTAGACCAAAATCCGGTTCCGCTCGACCTCGATCCGGTTTTAGGACGCGCTGGCCGAACGCAGCCTTCAGATTTGCCGAATAGTGCAACTCTGGAAAGGATGCATTCCATGCGGCAACTTCTTCTCACCACGTTCGCTGCCGTCGGCATCGCCGGCGCCGCTTCGGCGGATACCCTCGCCGGCTACGATCGTTTGGCTGTCAAGGCCCCCCATCGTGCCGGGCTGATCGAGGCCTCGGTCTGGTATCCCGTCGGCATCAAGACCTATCGCGGCCTTATAGGCGATGGCCCCGTCTTTCACGGCACGCCCGCCTATGTTGGTGCGGCCGTCGCCGAGGGCCGCTATCCGCTGGTCCTGCTGTCCCACGGCTCGGGCGGCAACATGGATGGCCTGTCATGGTTGTCCTCAGCCCTCACCGCTCGTGGCGCCATGGTGCTTGGGGTTAACCATCAAGGCAGCATGACTGGCGACTCATCACCGCGCCGATCCCTTCTCCTGCACGAGCGCACGGCTGACCTTTCGGCAGCGCTCGATGCGCTGCTCGACGACCCCAATTTCGCGTCACATGTCGATCAGGACCACATCGCAACGCTTGGATTTTCGCTGGGTGGCACCACGGTCCTGAACCTAGCCGGCGCGCGCGTGGATCGCGAGACCTATCAAGGCTATTGTGAAGGGCTGGGAAAAGGCGCTACCGATTGTGTCTTCCTGGCCAAAGGTGGCGTCAATTTCGACGCCTTGCCGGCAGCCATCGAAGGCGATCTGAGCGATCCACGAATACGTGGCACGATCGCGGTCGATCCTGGACCGATCAACGGACTTGTTAAGCTGGACAGCGTCGCCACCATCGATCAGCCAGTGTTGCTGATCAACCTAGGCGGCGAGGAGCGCTGGCGCGCGGTCGATGTCACAGCGCGCGGCAGTAGGCTGAAGGACCATCTGCAGCAGGTCGAGTATGCCGTGGTCGAACCAGCGAACCACTTCACCTTCCTCGGCCTTTGCAAGCCGGAGGGCTCGGCACTTCTTGAAGCCGAGCAGGATGACCCGATCTGCGACGATCCCGTGAGTGTGGATCGTGCGAAAGTGCATACCGAGATCATCGGTCATGTTGCTGCTTTTCTAGGTCTGTAGCGTGTGGCTTCGGCGTCGTGAGCACAACGCGACGCCGTATCCCCCTATGACAAACAGTGTCTGGAGCTGGCAGATCTAGTCGGGTGTTGACCGTGCCCTGTCGAACTGATTCGTTCTTCATGACAAAGCGGTTGGGAGAACGGAACGATGATGGGCAGGCGGGCGTCAGCAGCGCGTCTCTTTTACGACTTTAGCCTCGATGATGCCGCCTTTGGGGCAGCGAGCGAGGTGACGCCGAAGTTCATAACGCGATTATCGTTTTGGCTGGCTGGTGGAGGAGCGAGGGATCGAGCCGCATGTCGCGATCATCGATAAGTCCGCATTGCAGGTCAGGGCGCTAATGCGAAACTCTGACCTTTTGCGGAAGCAAGCTGTGGTGTCCGGAGTCGATCAACGACTCTCGGCGATGGCCTTGAAAAGAGCGTTCTCTAAGGTGCCGTTGGAACGACAACGCGTTGTGAAGGGGAGGTTTCGAAATGGGTTGATCTGTTGTTCGGTAAAATCAGCCCTCGGCTGGACAACGGTACCGCCATTGCCCGCTAGAATACGGACCTGCAGGCGCAAGTCTCGGTTCACTGGCCGGCCTCTGCCCCGGCGGTTTTTGTCGTCATGGCGATCGATGACCCGAGCTGGCTTACAATCAGCCCAACCCTCATCCTGATAAGCCGCGCGGGTCGCCAAGATCGAGCCCTGCGCCTGGTCCATCTCAACAAGGACAAGACCATTTCGCTCCAGAAAGGCAAGAACTTGCGGCCAAATCACGGCGGCATCTCGCGAAAAGGGCCGGCTCTCAGGCACGTTATATGTGACCGGCTGGGGCTGACATCCGACTAGCGATAGGCCGAGAAAGACAGTCGCAATGAGAGTCCGCATTCGAGAGTTCCATAGCAGGCCGGATAGCGGCAACACTGACCGCGACCAGCGTGTCGATCAGCGCCAATGCCTCCAACATAGTCCGATACTCACGACATCCATCATCAGCTCACGGCGATTTGTTTACTTGCGATCCGAGCCGTAGAGAACGGTTTCCAGCGCAGAGCCGGCGCCTAACCTTCCAGTGTTACTGACACGAAACACGATAAGCCCGTATGCCCGCTCCATGGGGCAGGCCGACCGCAAGGAGGAACCATCTCATCAACGCTCGCCACCATGACCTTGGATGCCATGAACAATCTCGCCAATCTGATACACCGACATCCGAACTGCCACCAGCAAGTCCATAGCCTCGAACGACGTAAATAACCGGCTCTGGTCAACAGGGCTTCGCAGATGCTTGAACCGGTCACCAGGAAATTGGCACAGGCGGTTCTTAAGGGGCTGGGTGGGTCGTAAGGTGCGCCCAGCTACCCGACCTCGGTTGAGACGCCAAGCAGAATTAGCCATCCCGAAATTAGCAGTTATTCCTAGGCATGGCGTTGTGATGAAGTGGATTTATGGGAGACCAAAATTCCAGACACAATATCTACATACTAGCACCCGGCTGTATCTCGGATCTCTATTAACACAAGGATGTCGAGTTTTCGCTTGAGGCTATCCTCTGAGTACTGTAAATTTGCTCAAATCTTTCGGACGAGAGAGTTTTGAAGTAAGAAAAAGAATGATACCGTCTAACTTTGAAGAAGATAGAGAAGATGCTAATATGATCACAACTATTAGCGTTGATAATCCCGCTAATGGAGAAATGTTTGATAAAAAGAAAAATCAAGTTCTTATATTGATCGAGTCGAGACCTCTTGTGCAGTGGTGTCTAAGCAGGTGGCTGGAAGAAGATTTCGATGTATTTCGGGTGGTGACGCTTTCGTCATCGACTGACACTGCACCGCGGATGAATAACAAACAATCCGTCGATCTCGTCGTATGGAGCATTGGCAGCCTGGCCCTCTCGCAGTCCAATGCGTTTGGGGATCTCGAACGGATCAAGCTGATGTTCCCCAATGTACCGATTGTGCTGCTTGCCGATCGCGAAGAGGTCGCCGATATCGCCGAAGGTATTCGACATGGCGCACGTGGATACATACCCACCAGCCTCGACAAGAAAGAGATTGCGGAGATCCTACGCTTCGTCATTTTGGGCGGCACGTTCGTCCCAGCAAGCATCATTCCAGACGCCCCTTCAACAGCAGTGAACGATCAACCCCTGCCTGATCCTGCCTCGCCATTCGTCGATCTTACCCCTCGAGAGCTTGAGGTCGTCGACCTTTTGCGCCAGGCCAAATCGAACAAGGTTATCGCTTACGAACTCGATCTCTCCGAAAGTACGGTCAAGGTGATCGTCCATCGCATCATGAATAAATTAAACGCGGCCAATCGCACGGAGGTCGCCTGCCTGGCGCTGAGATATTTCGAAAGCCGGCTGCCGAGCGCGAATTGATCCGTATGTCGGTTCGGCGATGAGGTGACCAATCAATGGCACTGCACGAGTGAGTTGCGCAGGACCGCCCCCGTGTCCTCGACATGTGCGGCGACGCGCTTAGAAAGGATCGAAACGAACCGGAAGAGCAACCCTCGCTGAATAGTCCGGAGCTTCATCGGTCAAGCCGGCTGTCACCGATGTATCGAGCAGAACCCCCCTGCCCAGAACCAGCGAAGCGCCGGCGGTCAGACTTGCCGATGTTTCCTTCGAGCCTGGAATTTTCGTATCGTTGACTTCGGTTTTGCCGATAAAACTCTGGCTCAAGGCGAGCCGAAGCGATGTATCAGGCCCTGCCGCAAGGGTCGTGCCGAGCGAAACGCCGATTTGGTCGCCGGGATCGAAACCATCATTTTCGAAGGAATGCCGGTAGCTTACGCTGCCGAAGAAAGCGAGGGGATCTCTGGTCTTCACGAAGGAGAGCGAGCCAGTCAACTCGTGATTACCGCCGCCCAGTCCAATTTTACCATCCCTGCCATCCCCGGTGTCACTATCCCAGCTTATGCGGCCGACGAGGTCAGGCCACCAGCGGCCCTCCCGAAGAAGCCCCTTGGCCAGGCCGACGACGAGATCATCGAAGGCATCGGCCGTTTCTTCGGACTCTTCAAGACCGACAAAGCCCGCAGACGTCATGGTCGTTTGATCGATATGCTTGTAGGCTTGGCTGATTTCGAGCTGAGAGTCGAAGGGCAATCCGATATCGACCGCAATTCCGGCCTCAAATTCTTCGCGACGAATCTCGGTTTCACGGACCTGGGCGAACAAGCCGAAAAGATCGACCTGCGTGGGCGCACGGCTCTCCCGTTGGCGATAGGTGAAACTGGGCGTGATTTCTACTTTGCCGGTTGGCAGCAAAAGGACGCCTTCGCGCGTGAGCGTCCGCTCCAGGGCGCGGTCAAGGGCATCTTCGTCGACATCGAATTGCCCGGGCCCAGCTTGACTGGCGGCTGAAGGTACGTCGGCAGAGCCATTGCTTGGACGTTCGAGAGGCTCGGTGGCGGGCGGCGTTTCAAGCGTCGCTTGGACGACAGGGCGGCGCCGCGAATACCCGGTGTTGATGTCGTCGAAGGCAGCAACATCTTTCACATCGTCTTCAAGAAGCGCTCTGCCCATCGGCACTGGAGCAGAGATGGCAGCGCCAAGGTCGAGCACGAGAAGATCGCTTTCATAATCACGGATCTGGAAGTCGAGCGCACCACGGGTCTTCAGGAGAACCCGCCGCCCGTTGTCCTCGACCGTGGCGTCGATCAGTCGCCCGCCCGCCCGCGCCACCAGAGACGATACGTCCATGCGCCCCGGTCGATTGAAGGTGACCACGATGTGATCACCGCCCTGCCGGACATCGTGGCTGATCGGCGCCGGCCAGTCGAATACCAGCCGGCTGAACCCTGCATGCTCACCAGCACGAACGTCGACGTTCGGTCGATCCAGACTTGCTGGACTGATCATCGGGCGCTCGGCAGAGGTGATGAGATCGAGCACGAGCCTATCGCTTTCGTCATTGCGAATCTCGAGGTCGAGGTCGCTTTGAGTCATCATGAGAACCCGCCGTCCGCCCTCCTCGACCATGGCGCCGACCAGTCGCCCGCCTGCCGCTCCCACCAAAGAGGACACATCCATGCTCACCGGCCGATCGAACGTGACGACGATATAATCGCCCCGCTGCATTATCTCGTGGCCGATCGGCCACGGCCAAGCAAACACCAGCCGGCTGAACCCGGTATGAGCGGCGGCGTGCACCTTGACATCTGGACTAGCTGCATCGCTCTCGCCCATTGCCTGACGCCCGCCCTGAACGCTGACAGCATTGGCTGATCGATGATCTTCCTGCTGGTCGGGGGAAACGTCTCGAGACGCTACGCCGTCAGGAGCTATTTCGATAACAGGCTGAGCAGAAGCCACAGACTGCTGATTGAAGCAATATGCTCCGACAACCCCGAGCAACAGCCCCAGCTTTATTGGAAAGATGTTCGGCAACGCCTTTATAAGAGAGCTCAATTGCTTGGACATGACGCTCCAGCTTCTTTCTCAATTTTCTATTTGTGCATTCAAAACAATCAAATCTCAGAGCCCGTTCGAAAAACTTCCGAACAGGCACTTAAACCCCAATGGTGAAGTATTGTGTTTATTTAACCATCAAGATCAGAAAAAGACAATAAAAATTCCAACAGAATTATTATCACTTTTTTATATATCTAAAGTTATCATACCATCATAAAATATTAGATAATATTCTATTTTGGGTTGATATAATTGCCGCTAACTAGACAGCATGACATTCATCATGGCCACTTATCATCGGGTGATTATCCTCTCTTTTGGAATCAGAGGTGTTTGCTTGTCCAATTGATTTTCATGGGAATTTGGGCAGGCAAACCGCTTTCTTGAGAGTATCTTTCGATAGCTGTTGGTTAATATAAAGTTTCATAACGAATTATAGGCTATTCCCACTATGGAAAAATATACATCAATTATAGAAGGAAAGAAAAATGAACCGCTTTAAATTCTAGAGTGGAAAAATGGAGCCGCATTCAGGAAACGACTTTGGTCTGTGTCGATGAGGAGCACTGCCATGGTGGCTGGTTTTATTTGGAACCAATGTTGGTCTGCAAGATATTCATGGGTTCATAAGATTTACGCTTCGTCTGCGACGTTGGCTTTGACCTTGGTGTTTCTCGCGACAAGTGCCTGCACACCGATCCATCCATCTAAACACGTGAGACCAGGAACGATGTCTCATCCGCCGACCATACTGACTGCATTAGACATGGATCGCGTGTCTGCTGCCGGCGTCAGTGTGGAGATCGAATCATCGGCTCTGGTGTCAGGATCGTCTGGCCAGGCCAACACCGACGTCATCACCGGGGTCGTCGCCCTCGGCCCCAAACAGGTTGGTTACGGCTTTGGTGCCGGCGAGGCGGTTGCTTGCTGCGGTGGCGATGGCGACGTGCAGCTGGATATAACTGCATCGGGTATGGGCGACTATGTGTTCGAGGACACGCACACGGTCTATGGGAGCGATGGCGTTACGAAATTCGGCATTTCACAAGGCATTGTTCTTGCCCTTTCCGGCCCGTCACGCGAAGAGCTTGTGGCCGCGACCAAAGGCTACATAAGCCAGCTTCAGCTGGCACCTCCATCGACCTATCAGCCCAGCACCGATCTCTCCGCATCACAGGCAACGGAGTGAGCGGTGATGGCGACATTCATATCGCGAAACGGATTTCGATATTGGTTCGGCGGCAAAATAAGGCCAACGACCAGTAGCCTGCCGACACACGGATCAAACTCGTGTCGCAGGTAAGCCTAGTCCAAGGGGAAAGATAATCGATCCCTAAGGTTTCTCAACTCCCAATGGAGCATAGCGACATGTCGAAAACAATTGCTCTTCTATTTGCCAGCTCGGCCATGATCGTAGGCGTTGCTCAGGCCGAACCTGTTATGTTGACCGAGGGCCAGATGGACGTAGTTTCGGCAGCTGGCCCAGCTTACGTCGATGCCAAAAAAACGGTCTATATCGATGAGAACATCCACAAGGATGTCAAAATCAGGAAACACAAAGATATTTATCAGCGGGTGGATCTCTTTGGCTTCTATGCAGATGCGGACGGTGCCGCCAACTGCTTTGGTGCCCATTGTGAAACGCTGACATTCGCGATTACCGACACCAATGCGCTTGAATACTATTCGACCTCGGTGTCCGGATCCGAGTCCGCGGCGATGCCGTTTGTCTATGATCGAGGCTACCAGAACCATCCGAAGCCGTTGGAGTAAATCCAAGTCACCCACAAAACTCGGATGGTGATTGAGGTCACGCCCCATGGATCTTTTCCAACACATGGGGCGTGATTTTTTGGGGGATAAAGGTTGATGTTATCAAACACAGCACGCCGTTTGCTGCCGCTGATCGCCGTTTGCCTATTTTTCGGGCTCGGCGCAACCAATCCATCTTCAGCCCAGGAACGATCAGCCGTGCGTTCTCTCCTGGAAATACGTCAGGATAAGGTGATCCTTCAGAATTGGGATCTGAGCTGCGGCGCTGCAGCGCTCGCAACGCTTCTCAATTTCCAGCATGGCGAGCACTTGACCGAACGAACGGTCGCTAAAGGTCTGATGAATCGAGAGGAATATCTAACCGATCCCAATTACATCCGCTATCGACATGGATTCTCTCTGCTCGATCTGAAACGATATGTTGATCAACTCGGCTATGAAGGAGTTGGCCTCGGGCAGCTCGACCTCGATAGTGCGCTCGAAAAAACCCCGATCATGGTGCCAGTGAGGTTCAACGGCTATAACCACTTCGTGATTCTCAGGGGTGTCCACGGCAATCGTGTTCTCTTGGCTGACCCCGCCTATGGCAATCGCACCATGCCGCTGGATCGCTTCGAAGAAGCATGGCTTGATTACCGTGATCTCGGCCATGTCGGGTTCGTGATCGAACCACGGGGTGGAAGAAAGCCGCCCAATCGCCTTGCCGCGCACCCACGCGATTTTCCCATTTATAGATAAAGAAAAGCGCCATCATCGAGAAATGACCCGGCAATATCGGGGCTATCGCTTGGCGGTCAATCCCAATCTGCCGGATATGAGCGCTAGGAAATGGAAACGCTCAAACCGTTGGCCGGCAATTCGGCTACCCGGATGCTGAGGCCTACGGCGCCTTCCTCGCCTCCTCCCCGCAATTACAAGCTGGCTGAAGCTGGTTTTTCAGCTTCGAAAAATCACTGGGAATCAAAGCTGGCAGGTTTCTCATGTGCCTCCGAATATAGTATTACATTTTTCTTTGGCAGTGCCCTGCGAGCATATTGTCAACGAAGAGACTCAGCCATTGTCGATCTTCATCTCCTCTTCGCCGAAATAGTAGACCCCAAGTGTCATCCTGCTAGAGACATCGCCGCCTGCAGCTGCGTCTCTATCGGCGAGTTGACGGGCCTTCTGGTTCACACGGAGCATTAGTTTTGCACCATGATCATGGGAAAACTGCCGGAGCTCCTCTAGTGATGACGATGACAGGCAATCATAATAGACTGCGCGATCGAAAAAGGGAGGATTCTCGCCTTCCAGATTGTGAGCGCCGGCTGCGATGTGATCGCGAAGATTTCGGCCGAAATAGTAGACTTTCTCCTCATAGCCTTCTTCTGGAACGAAGGCGCTTTTCTTGAGGCGGACGATATAGCCGGACATGTCGACGATGCCGAGCCGCAGCCATTCGTCCAGGACGGCCCGCGCACGAACGTCCTTGCTGACCGAAGAAACCAGCCTGTCCAGTGAAGGCTGATCGTCAGGCGCGGTCAAAGGCAGGGGCAGCGGCTCGCCTCGGTTGTCGAGATAGGTTTGGTCACCGAGCCAGTGGGTCATGATCCTCGCACCGAGCGACAGCGCATGCGGCGGCACGTCATCCACCTTCGGCTGTTCGATCAGACGGCGGACTTCACGTCTCGTGACGCCCGTCATGAGACTCAGGCGGCTTAAGGTTTGTTCCTTGCCTTCGACGAGGAAATCGTCTCTCGCGACATCGACATAGAGTTCGCGCAAGAGCTCGACGACGGCGGGAAACACCACGCCATGGCTGACGAGCACCCTGACAAGCGGACGTAGCAGGCGCCGAAGCGCGCTATGAACGAAAGTTGCAGGAACGGATTTGTTCGACAAAGAAGAACTCTGCTTCGAGGGAAAGGCTTTGACGTCTTTCGGCACCGTGATCGTGATTTCCTATCGCACCTCCCCTTCGGCCTTGGATCGAAACGGCTTGATGTGTGTTATAAACACACATATCCTGTAGTTCGTTCAAACGAAAAATAGCAAAAGAGCGCAATGATGAAGCCTCACAGCTTTAACCGATCGGTCTTTCGAACGACCGATCGGTCGCAAACACCGGAAAGTAAGCAGACCTGGGTGCAGATGTCGAATTCTGATCGGCCTGAATCACGGTCTCATCGACCAAGCAACAGACTTCCGGCTCAGCTCGATCACCTTAGGCGATTACATCGGCCATTCAGCCCGCATCAAGGAAAGCCCTGAACGTGAGCATTAAGTCTGGCCGGCAACAACGGGCAGCGCGCCGCCATCATATGCCCATGGCCTTGCCTCTGGCGCAGATCCTTCTGCTGTCAGCTCTCGTGGCTTGCTCAAGTCATCCCTTCAGCTCAGATGCCCCCCATGACAATACGCATGCCGGCGGCAATCCACCGACGATCAATCAGGGCCAGGAGGCCCCATCTGGCGTCGAGAGCGGGCGCGCCGAGAACAAGAGCTTTGGTTCTCGTGATCAAGGTGATGGCCAGGGCATCGGAGGGACAGGCGTTACCAGCGCGACTGAAGGGGCTGGCAAGGCCCCAAAGCAGCTGACGCCACCGGCCTGGAAGTACGAAACGGATCAGGACGATCGCCAAGATCAAGAAGACAGTGAGACCGGCGATGAAGATCAGGACGACCGAAACGACGATGGAGATCAAGGCGACGACGGCGGTGGTAACCAGGATAGTGGTCGGTCCGATGACGAAGATCAGGGCGGCGACCAGGCTGGTGACGACGGTCAGGATGATGGGCAGGACAGCGAAGGAAGTCAGGGTGGCGGCCAGACTGGCGGCAGTGGTGACGATGACGATGATGACGATGATGACGACGACGACGACGACGACGACGATGATGACGACGACGATGATGACGACGACGACGATGACGATTGAATCGCAGGCGGTTACCTGAACGCCGCCGTCCGAACATTGCCGAGGCCGGACAGATTGGCGGAATGAACAACGTGGAAACGACGACCGCCAACAGACAGTGTGATCCCTGGGACCGGCATCTTGGCGCCAACAGGCTCGACATTGGCTTCATGCAATCGTCCTGGTGGGCAGACTTTCTCGCCGATCGCGGTTGGGGACATTTCGGCGTCTTCTTTCGGGACGGCGGGGAGATCATTGGCGGCGCCCGCGTGCTGACCCGGACCTTCGCTTCGGGACGAAGTTACTTTTATGTGCCCGAAGGCCCTGTGCTTCCCGAGAACAACGACGACGCAAAGCTGGTCTTTGAAGCGATGCTCGCCTTCATTGACAAGAAACGAGCGCAACATCCAGGCCTGGTGAGCCACCTTCGCCTGGAGCCGAGATGGCGAAGGCGCCCTGCCTTCGTCGAGGGCTTTCGCGAAGCTGGAAGTTGGCTCGAGCCCAGGCACACGCTTCACGTCGACCTGGCCCCCTCCATCACGGATATCCTCGCGCAGATGAAACCCAAGGGGCGCTACAATATCGGGGTCGCCCGCAAACGCGGGGTGATCGTCGTCGAAGACATGTCGGAGCATGGCGAAGCGGACTTCCTTAGGATCTACGGCGAAACGATGAGCCGTCATGGGCTGGGCGGCAAGCGAGAAGGGTATCTCCTCGATTTGATCGACGTTCTCGCCGAGAGGACCTGTGGCAGCTTGTTCTTCGCAGAATTGGGCGGAGAGCGTGTTGCAGCCGCGATGGTGGTGTTCTCCGGCGATCGCGCCACCTATTTCTTCGGTGGTTCGCTGCCGGCGCATCGCCAGGCCATGGCGCCCTATCTCCTGCATTTCGAAGCGATGCAGAAAGCCAAAGCTCTCGGCTGTCGCTGGTACGACTTCTACGGGGTCGCACCACCTGGCCGAGCTGATCATCGCTGGGCCAACATCAGCACCTTCAAGCGCAAATTTGGCGGCCGGGAGCTGAGTTTCGTTCCCGCTCTGGATCTCATCTACGACCCAGAGGGCTACGAGGCGTATCGCCACCGGAAATCCCCGAAAAGCGCCGAGACGAAGCCCCGAAGCTAGCCTAAGGCGAAAAGGATCGAATTTTTTTCGCCTGATGGCTTGCCTTCATAATGTCATGTTGCTGTAATGCCTGTGGGCAATCTACACACACAATGTGGATCACTAGCCCTCATAGCCGATCGCGATCACGATCGAGCAAAACTAAAAGGCAAAAGGAGCCTAATAATGCGTGATCTGAATCCTGAAGAACTTGAGCAAGTCTATGGTGCTGGAGGCTGCGGTCGTCGCCATCGTCGCCGTCGGCGGCGGCACTCTTACCATCGCGGTGGTGGTAGCAGCAGCGGCGGCGGCAAGAGAGGCGGTAGCAGCAGCGGCGGCGGCAAGAGAGGCGGCAGCAGCAGCGGCGGCGGCAAGAAGGGCGGCAGCAGCAGCTAAACCCGCCCTCCACGCTACCCGCTGAAAGGCGATTGGGCTCGTATTCCCCCCCCAGCGGAAGAGCCCGGTCGCGCGAGGGCGCCCCCGTCAATTTGTGGCGGGGGCGTTTCTCGGCGAGCTGAATGCATGCTGCCGTTACCTCGGTGACAAAACGACCAGGCCCATCGGTCAATGAAGAATCAAGCCAATGAACAATCAAATCGCCACCAGGTCAGCCGATACATGTCAAACGACAAGCGTTCCCTCAATCCGCGTCGAAGACGGCCATCTTCAGGCAGAAGATGCTTCGGCAGAGCGCGCCGCAAGCGTCGCCAACGAGATCCGTCTGCTTGGCCAGCCGTCCCTTCAAGATCATTTGTCTTTCGTGCGTCATCATGTGGTCGACGGCGCATCGATCGACGCCTCCGAGGTCGCTGACCGATGGCGTGAAGCGAACGATCACTACCATGCGCTGGAAGAACGCGAAGGTGGCATCGCCGATGAAATCGACGTGTGCGAGCCCGATCCCATCCTCGAACCCCTCATGGCCGAGACCAAAGCTGATCCGAGATATGGCTATGCATTCGATACGTTTCCGACCGAGATCGCCATGGTCGAGCTTGACCGGCTGGTGGTCTATCAGTCCCATTTGACGCAGGGCTATACAAACAAGCTGATCGAACGCCTCGACCAGCCTGAAAACCCCCTTGCCCTCTATCGCTTCTGCCAGCCGCCGGCAGGGTCTTCGGCGTTGGTTGACGTGCAGGAAGTCGGCAGGCGTCGTTATGTTTTTTCATCCGCTTCGACAGACCTTCGTCAGCATGAACCGGTTCTGCTTCAACCCGAACAGATCAGCGGGCATCGAACCTTCGGCCCGGTCAGCGCCTATATCGGCCTCCCGGTCGGCTTCGGTTCCAACTTTTTCACCGGCATCGCCTATTGCGATCGCGTTCTGCTCCACAATGGCTATCATCGGGCCTTTGCGATGCGCGCACGCGGCATCACGCATGCCCCCTGCATCATCCAGACGGTCACACGCCGCGATGAGATCGAGGTCGCGGCCAAGCGAGAGGTCGCCGATGATCCGACGTTCTACTTTGCCTCCAAGCGACCGCCTTTGCTGAAGGATTTTTTCGATCCAAGAGTCTCGACAGTGTTCGAGGTTCACCAGACCAAAAAGATGATCGAGGTGACGTTCGAGATCCGGGACTTCGAAGTGCGGACGTGAAGGAACGGTCGGATGACGGATCAGCCATCGCAAAAACGCATCGAGCGAAGCCGGTCTGACATCGATCAACCTTTGTTTCGTCAAGAGGCGCTTGCCGAGCAGAAAACCCAGTGGCTGGGAAGCGTTTTGCTGGCGCCCAGCATTTCACACAAGCTGTTCGCGCTGTTCGCCATCGTCGCCGCTGCCGCCATTCTCGGATTCCTGTTCTATGGAGATTATACACGCAAGGAACGCATCCAGGGCTGGCTGGTGCCGGATCAGGGCCTGATCCAGATCTTTGCCCCGCAAGCAAGCGTGATCACCGAACTCAAGGTCAAAGACGGCGATGACGTCGCCAAAGGCGAGCCGCTCCTGGTGCTGTCGACCGAACTCCGGAGTGAAGCGGTCGGCGCCACGCTGGAGGAAGTCACCAGCCGTTTGCGCAGCCGGCGCAACAGCCTCATCATGGAACGCAGCCAGAAGGAAGCGATCTATCGACAGTCGATCATCTCGATAGCAAACCGGCTGGTCGGCCTGGATATCGAGAAATCGCATCGCAGCAAGGAGATCGATGTTCAGCGTCAGCGAGTCGATCTTGCGGACGCGAATGTCGAACGCCTGAAACAATTGCGCGAGCGCGGCCTCATCGCAGGACAGCGATGGCAGCAGGTCGAGGACGAGCGTCTCGACAACCTGTCCCGGCTCGAAGCTCTGGAGCGCGAGCGCGCCGAAGCCGATCAGCAATGGCTGACGTTGAAGGCGGAGGAGGACAGTCTGCCGTTCAACCACCAGATCGACCTTGCCAAGATCGATCGCGACGTCGCCACGCTGGAGCAGGAGATCGCGGAGGCTGAAGCCAGGCGGCGCATTGTTATCCCAGCGCCCGAGGCGGGCACGGCGACGTCGATCCAGGCGAAACGAGGCGGCACGGCTCAGCCCAGCGTTCCGCTTCTCAGCATCATTCCCAAGGGATCGACATTGCAGGCCGAACTCTACATTCCGAGCCGGGCACGCGGCTTCATCCGGCCAGGCCAGCGTGTGCTGTTGCGCTATCACGCGTTTCCCTATCAGAAGTTCGGCCACCATGAAGGAACGATCGCCAGGATCGCCCGATCGGCGATCATGCCGGACGAGCTGACAAGGCAGCTTCCAAGCAGTGCTGAAACAACGGCTTCAGGCGGACCAAGCCCGGTCTATCCGGTCACCGTCGACCTCGGGAGCCAGACCGCGACCGCTTATGGCAAGCCGGTGCCGCTACAGCCGGGCATGCAGCTCGAAGCCGATGTGCACATCGAGACCCGTCCGCTCTTCGAATGGGTTCTGGAGCCCCTCTTCACTCTCACCGGCCGCCAGAAAAATGGCGGCGTGCCGACAGAAGATGCCCGGAGCGTTTCGGGATGAGCATGCTCGACGGCGTGAATTTCGGCATCGGGCGGCGTCTGCCGATGGTGTTGCAGACCGAAGCGGCGGAGTGCGGTGTCGCCTGTCTCGCCATGCTGATCGGCTTTCACGGCCAGCGCACAGATCTTGCCGAACTCAGGCGGCGTTTCGGCGTCTCATTGAAGGGCGCCACGCTCAAGGACGTGGTTCGTGTGGCCGATCAAATCGGCCTTGCCACCCGGCCTATGCGACTGGAGCTTGGTGAGCTGCCGCTGGTCAAGACGCCCTGCATTCTGCATTGGGATCTCAATCATTTCGTCGTTCTGAAAAGTGTTGGCCGCAACAGCGCCGTCATCCACGACCCGGCTGTCGGCCTCCGCCGCCTGTCCATGGTCGAGCTTTCCAAGCATTTCACCGGCGTTGCCCTCGAGGCGACGCCGACTGGCGGCTTTGCCCGCGCCGAAGCCCCGCCGAGGGTGCGGCTTCGCCAGATGCTCGGCCGCTTCACCGGCCTGAAGCGGTCGCTGCTGCAGCTTCTCATGCTGGCGCTCGCCATCGAAGTGTTCGCGATCGCAAGCCCGCTCTTCATGCAGTGGGTGGTCGACCATGCGCTGATATCGGCGGACTACGACCTGCTTTTGACGCTCGTGATCGGCTTTGCGCTGCTTCTGCTGATCCGCATCTCCGTCTCGACGATGCGCAGCTGGATGCTGATGACCCTGGGCGCGTCGATCAAAGTTCAGGCGCGCACCAATCTCTTCTCTCATCTGGTCACCTTACCGGCGAGCTTCTTCGAGGCTCGGCATCTGGGCGATGTCATGTCGCGTTTCGGTTCGCAGAGCACGATCCTGAAGGCGATCACGACCGAGCTGATCGAGGTGGTGCTGGACGGGCTGATGGTCAGCCTGACATTGATGATCATGTTTTTATACGCACCGGTCCTGGCCCTTCTGGTGGTGGCGGGCGCGGTGCTCTACGGCATTCTGCGTTGGACATTCTATGCACCGCTTCGCCAGGCCTCAGCCGAAACGATTATCTGGGGTGCGAAACGCGACAGCCATTTTCTCGAGACACTGCGCGGCATCAAGACGATCAAGCTGTTCAACGCAGAGGACAGCCGACGCTCTCACTGGCTCCATCTCCTGGTGGAGACAATCAATCGACAGCTCACCACGCAAAAGCTGGGCATCCTTTTCAAGACCGCCAACAGCCTGCTGCTCGGCGGCATGACGCTGCTGGTGGTCTGGCTGGGTGCAAGAGAAGTCCTGGCCAACGCGTTCTCCGTCGGCATGCTTTTGGCCTTCATTGCCTATAAGGACCAGTTCATGTCGCGGGTGAGCGCCCTGATCGATCGTCTGGTCGAGCTGCAGATGCTGAAGCTGCATGCCGAGCGCCTAGCCGACATCGCGCTCAGCGCGCCGGAGCCGCGAGATCTGATTCCACGCGACCGCCTGAGCAACGCGCCATTGTCGATCGAGGTATGCAATCTCGGCTTTCGCTATGGCGAGAACGATCCTCTGGTGCTCGACGATCTGAGATTTCAGATTTCAGCTGGTGAATCGGTGGCGATCGCGGGCCCGTCGGGCTGCGGCAAGACCACACTCCTGAAGCTCATGACCGGCCTTCTGACACCAACCAAAGGTGACATTCTGATCGACGGCATGCCGATCAAGCGGGTTGGCACCGATGTCTATCGAAGCATGATCGGCGTCGTCATGCAGGACGATCAGCTGTTCGCCGGATCGATTGCCGACAACATCTCCTTCTTTTCCGAAAACCCGGATCAGGAATTGATCGAGCACTGCGCCAGGCTTGCCGCCATCCACGACGACATCATGGCCATGCCCATGGGTTATCACACACTGATCGGCGATATGGGCACCGTGCTTTCCGGCGGACAAAAACAGCGCGTTCTGATCGCTCGAGCGTTGCACCGACGCCCCTCGATCCTCTTTCTGGACGAGGCCACAAGCCATCTGGATGTCCAACGTGAAAACGCCGTCAGCGAGGCCATCAGGACGACCAGTACCACCCGCGTCATCGTCGCCCATCGACCCGAAACGATCCGGTCGGCCGATCGAGTGATCACCTTGAACAAGGGCAAGCTCACTAACGAGCTTCAGGTTCTAAAAGAGGCCTACCTCGCTGAAGGACGTGGCCAGGGACAGCTTCCTTCGGCCAGGTGAACGATCGTCGTCAAGAAAGATCGTCCGGCAATTCTCGTTAATCCGGAGCGGCAACAATCAGACGCTCGATGCACGGATCACAGACCGACACGACAGGCGCAATGTTATAAAGCTATTGCTCAGATCCACCTGGCCTCCAGCTGGTTTCGTCGCCAAAGTTGTGGACAGGCTTTTTTGATGGTCGCGAGTTCGTTAGAGGTAGACATCGGCAATATCGACGCTCGATTCCACGCCAACCCTCTCGAAATTCTCCGCGAGCCAGGTCTCCGCGACTTGCCGGCCGATATCCCGGAGGTGGCAAAGAAACATCCAGTCCGGGCTGAGCTTGCTGGCGACGCTCAAGCGGGTCATCTCTTCGTCGCTCTGGATCGAATGCACGAACATGCGGTTGAAATCCTTACCATCCAGCGCGCCGTCGTCGATCAGCCTGGTGACGAAGGCGATCGCGCGCATCTCGCGCATGAGTGAGGAGTTGAAGCTGATCTCGTTGATGCGATTGAAGATCTCGGGCGCCGTCGTCGGCAGTTCCTTGCGCTCGAGCGGGTTGATGTGGACGACGATGACGTCTCGCGAGGAAGCCTTATAGATCAGCGGAAAAATCGCCGGGTTACCCATGTAGCCACCGTCCCAGTAATGCTCGCCTTCGACCTCGACCGCCTTGAAAATATACGGGAGGCAGGCTGAGGCGAGAACGACGTCGGACGTCATCTCCGCATTACCGAAAACTTTGATCTTGCCTGAGCGAACATTGGTGGCGCTGAGATAGAGTGCCGGCGCCTTCGAGGATTGGCGAAGCCGATCGAAATCGATGACCTGCTCGAGCACATCGCGCAGCGGATTGAAGTCGAACGGGTTGAGCTGGTAAGGTGAGAACAGATGCGTCACCGCCTCGAACGCCTGGAAACTCGGGGAGTTCTCCATGTTGAACCCGTGGAGCCAGCGCTCCCAGGGAAAAGCGCGCACCGGACTGTAGCGTTCGCCAGCGCGGGAAATTTCGTGCCAGAAAGTATCGAGCTGTTCGCGTGCGCCCTCCACGCCGCCAACCTCCATACCATAGGCGAATGCGACGGCGTTCATCGCGCCTGCACTGGTGGCGCTCAGCCCCACGATTTCGAGGCGGCCGTCCTCCAGGAGCTTGTCGAGCACACCCCAAGCAAGCGCGCCGTGGGCGCCGCCTCCCTGTAAGGCGAGGTTGACGGGTTTTCGCTTGGACGCCACGGAATTCCCCTTCTGGTGGTGTGACCACATCATCTGGTTGCCACCGCATTCGCAGAAAGCACCAAGAACGCCGAGGGTATGCACGCTTATCTCGGCTTAGGTTCGGATGTCTCTCGTACCGAACGCACCACTGGTGGTACGGCCACGTCACTTGATTCATTCAGGGTGCTGGAATTGTATTCTAAATCGACACTTTACGATTCCTGCCGGGTGCATCTTCTGACGTGGCCGTACCACAAGTCTCTTACCTCACCAGCCTGTAGCCGTCGCGTTCGGTGACCAGGATCTGAGCATTGGCGGGATCGGGCTCGACCTTTTGCCGAAGCCGATAGATATGACTTTCCAGCGTGTGAGAGGTGACGTCGGCGCTATAACCCCAGACCTCGTCGAGCAGCGCTTTCCGCTCCGCCGGTCGATCCCCCATATGGTAGAGGAATTTGAGAAGCGCCACTTCCTTTTCGGTGAGGTGGATTTTCTTGTCGGTCTCACGATTGATCAGAAATTTGGTGCTGGGACGGAAGGCGTAAGGGCCGATTGGGAAGGTAGCGTCGTCGAACTGCTCGAACTGTCGCTGATGCGCTCTGATGCGCGCCAGAAGGACGCCCAGGTGAAACGGCTTGGTGACATGGTCGCTGGCACCGCTGTCCAGAGCGAGGATGACCTCGGCGTCGGCATCATCGCTGCCGAGAATGATGATCGGAGTCCTGACGCCTTGACGGCGCATCAGGCGGCAGAGATCGCGCCCATCGATGTCCGGGAGGTCAACATCCAGCAAAATCATCTCGAAATGCTGATCCTTGACCAACTCCAGCACCTGCTCGCCGGTCGCCGCCTGGATTGCGATATACCCCTCGATGAGCGTTATCCGCTGGGCAACAGTGTTTCGCACCCCGTCGTCATGGTCGACGATAAGAATTTTTTTGTTGACGTTCGTCATCGTTAGCTCCCGTTTTTGCTTGATTGGACACGGCTCTATTGGCTGCTTTCGCGCCGTGCTTTGAACTTTTCGTAGCCCACCGGCACCAGGGCCAGGATCGCGAGGCCGATGAGCGCCGTGATAACTTCAGGCGTCAGGGCTGCTGACGGCGAGAATGTCTCGCCCTGCTCGAATACGCTGCCGAGGCCGGCGCCGACCGAGGCGAAGACGAAGGCGCCGGGAATGATCCCGAGCACGGTCGCGATCGCAAAGGTGCGCAGACCGACGCCGAGAAAGGCCGGCACGAGATTGACCACGAAGAAGGGAAAGATCGGCACCAGACGCAGCACCAGGAGATAGCTGAAGGCATTGTCCTGAAACCCGGCCTCCATCTTCTTAAGCCAGGGGCCTGCCTTCGCCTTCAGAGCATCACCAAGTGCTGTCCGAGCCGCAAGGAAGATGCCGACCGCGCCGAGGGTCGCGCCGATCACGATCCAGGCCGTGCCAGCGCTCGATCCGAACAAAAAACCGCCGGCAATGCTCAGGACGGCGCCGCCGGGAAGCGAAAGCGCTGTCGAAACGGCGTAGAGCGCGATGAAACCGAGGACCGTCAGCAGGGCGTGGTCCTTCACCAACGCCATCAGAACGTCGCGGTTGTCGCGCAAGGCCTCGAAGCTGAGATAGTCGCCGACACCGAAAGCGAAGGCTGCGGCAATGGCGGCGGCGATGACGATCAGCGGCAGGAAGCGCCGCACTTTGCCACTTGACTGGCTATCGATTGCGAGTGTTGTCGTCGTGGGCATGAGTTGTCTCCAGAAAAGAGGACGCCCGGTCTTAGGGCAGGCGTTGCATCAAACCGACGATGGATCGGGTCCGACCTGAGAACAGCGCCGGCGTGTAATAGGCGCCGGCGGCTCGCTTCGAGGCTTCGCCAAGCGTCGGATAAGGCGCGATAAGGCTCGCCATGTCGGCAATCTTCAGGCCCTTTTGCACGGCCAGTACCCAAGGCAGGATCAACTCGCCGGCATGGCGGCCGACGATCGTGGCGCCGAGGATCTTGCCGCGCTTGCCGACCACGGCCTTGACGAAGCCTTCGGTCGCCCGCTCGGCATTGGCGCGGTCATTGCCGGCGAAGTCGAAGCTCGACGCCCGCACCAAAAGGCCCTTTTCGGCAGCCTCTGCTGCGCTCAAACCCACCTGAGCCAGCTCGGGATCGGTATAGGTCACCCAGGGAACAGCCCGTTCGTCGACTTTGGCGGGCAGGTTGAACAAGGCGTTCTTGATGACGATGCCGCCGTGATAGCCGGCCATATGGGTGAACTGGTAGCCACCGGCGACATCGCCGATTGCAAAGATCTTTTTGTTACTCGTTCTAAGCCTGGCATCGACGTTGATGCCGCGAGGACTATGCTCGATCCTGGCAGCCTCCAAGCCGAGCCCGTCGACATTCGGCCGCCTGCCGACGGCGAGCAGTAGGTGCGAGCCGTCGATCGGCGCCGAGCGGCCGTCCTGGCTCACCAGCACCGAGACGCCATTGCCGCGTGGCACAACACTCTCGACCTTGGCACATTCGTGCAAGGCGATGCCTTCGTCGATCAGCCGTTTGCGCACCACGGCGACGGCGTCCGGGTCATCTTTGCTCATGATCGCTGCGCCCTCGACGAGCGTCACCTTGATGCCGAGGCGGCGATGGGCCTGGGCCATCTCGATACCGATCGGCCCGCCGCCCACGACGATCAGATGCTCCGGCGCGTCGGTCAGCGAGAAAATCGTCTCGTTGGTGAGAAAAGGGACGTCGTCGAGGCCAGGAATCGGCGGGATGAATGCGGAAGATCCGGTGGCGATCACAAAGCGGCGCGCTTTGATTCGTTGACCATCGGCCTCGATCTCGGTCGGACCGACGAAGCGGCCGGCGGCCTGGATTACCTGCACACCCAGACCCTCGAAACGCTCGACTGAATCGTGGGGCGCGATACCGGCGATTACGTCATGGACATGGCCATTGACCTTGGCGAAATCGATGGCCGGCTCGTGGCCATTTACGCCGAATTTCCCGGAGGCGCGCACGGCTTCCGCCGCTTCTCCGGCGGCGATCATCGCCTTGGATGGCACACAGCCGTAATTCAGGCAGTCGCCCCCCATCTTGCCTTTCTCGATCAGCACCACCTTGGCGCCCATCTGAGCGGCGCCGGCGGCGACGCTGAGACCGCCGGAGCCGGCGCCAATAATGGCCAGATCGGCTTTGATGACGTGTTGATCTGTCATCTCATCAACCTTTTCGTTTGCGTTTCGAACACGATGGGAAGCGTATTTTGGCGTCAGCCTTCGACCACGATCTTGTAGTCAGGCGTCGGATTGAGCGGGCAGGAGAAGACGTACTCGCCGGCCGAAAGCTCGATCTCGTAGTCTTGGGTCGCACCCTCGTGCAGGCCGCCGCCGGAAACGCTCGGCAACGTGGCGCGATTGACCAGGCCATCGCCGCGCAGCCAAAAGCCGAGTTCGTAAGGCACGTTCTCGTTCTTCACGCGGAAGACATATTTGCCGGGCTTGAGCTGCAGCGTTTCCGACTTCGCCAGCCGATCAGCGCCGGACTTGCCGTTGATGGTTTCGCAATCGACCTTTTTGGTCGAGGTAAAGCCATGATCCATGCCCTCCGCCTCGACGAACTGGCAGGCGGTCTGGGTAAGGTCGATCACCGTCGCTTCGGTGGCGGCACTGATCGGGCCAATTGACCAGGCGGTGGCCAGAAGTGCTGTCGCGGCGAGCATTCCTGTTGTCGCGGTCTTCATCATAATCGGTGTCCCTTCGAGGTTCAGGCCGGAGGGAGGGGGCAATCCAGCGGCCGGTTCAATGTTTCGTGCGTCGCCTGAGCGACCCCACGACCATGCCTGACGGCTCGCCGGGAATGAAATATCGATTGCCTCTCAGTTCGATAGCCATTGGGTATACAAATTGGCTATTTAACTCTATTTCTCACAGTAGCGTGAGCTATCAAGGTAATTTCGTGAGGCATTGGCTATGGAAATGCATCAGGTCCGCTACTTCCTGGCGGTTTGTGAGGCTCAGAATTTTTCCCGCGCGGCGGAAGCCTGCAATGTGGCTCAGCCCTCGCTGACCAAGGCCATCAAGAAGCTGGAAGAGGAGTTCGGAGGCGAGCTTTTCTATAGAGAACGGCACCGAACCAACCTTACCGACCTTGGCCGACGCCTGAGGCCCCATTTCGAAACGGTCTACGCCGCCACCGCTGCAGCGAAGGCGGATGCCGACGGCTTTCATACCGAGGAGACGATGACCATCGATCTCGGCGTCATGTCGACCATCGGCCCGTCGCTGATGGTCGACTTTTTTTCACAGCTGCGCCGAGAGAACCCCAATATCGAGATCAGGATTCAGGAGGCGGAGGGCCATGAACTCGTGAAGGCGCTGCAAGAGGGAGAGATCGATGCCGGCCTGATCGGTTTGCCGCACCTGCCGGACGATTTGCGTGTATTGCCACTTTATAGCGAACGTTACACGATCGCCTTCGCCAAAGGTCACCCGTTCGAGCGTATGAACGCCGTACCAACAGCGGAACTGGACGGCATCGACTATCTAAAGCGTGTCCACTGCGAGTTTTCCGACCACTTCGACGCCCTCGGTTTCGAAAAGAACTTCAAGGTCAATGTGCGCTACACCTCGGAGCGCGAGGACTGGATACAGGCGCTGGTGGTCGCCGAGATGGGTTGCTCGATTATGCCGGAATATCTCCCTACTCTGCCCGGCATTTCAACCCGCCCCGTCGCCGAACCCGAAGTCAGCCGCACCATCTCCCTGGCCACCGTTGCCGGACGACGCCATTCGCCCGCCCTTACCCGCATGATCCGGCTGGCCGGCCTCTTCCCTTGGCCAGGCAATGCGCCGGATTGGTAAACCTTGGAGCGGCTTCCAGGTCGAAGAATGTGGGTGGCCTGTCCCGAGCCGGCCTTTATTCTTTGGCCCCTTGCCAACCGCCAGCCTGATGGCGCCATCAGGCTCACTGGCAAAAGCTCCTTCTAATTCCTATCTCTAGATAGTCATGAAATTGGACGCTCGGCGACAATCTGGCTTTTTCCAAAGGGGCGCATCCTTGGCTGCTGTTGTCTCGAATGAAGTCGAAGGGCGGGAGGCGATCCATCGAGGCTATCGCTTCGATATCGAGCCCTCGCCGAAGCATGTTCGGATCGAGTTCAATGATGTGACCATCGTTGACAGCCATCGGGCCGTGGTCATGCGTGAGACGCGTCTGACGCCAGCTTATTATATCCCCAGAGACGATGTGCGGATGGACCTGCTCCATCCTACCGAGTTGCACACCCATTGCCCCTTCAAAGGCAACGCTGCCTATTGGAATGTGCGGGTCGGTGACCGGACGGCCGAGAATGTGGCCTGGAGTTACGAGGATCCATTTGAAGAAGCGATGAGCATCAAGGGCTATGTCGCGTTTTACTGGAAGAAGATGGATGCCTGGTACGAAGATGGCATCCGCATGCTGCATCCAGAGCCGCCGGCGGACGCCAGCGTCAATCCATTCGTCGACTGGCTGATGCGCAAAGCACCGCATGTGAAGACGCCGGAGGATCTGGTCCAGGGTTTTGCCGACACGCTTGCCGCTGCAGGTCAGCCCATCTGGCGGCTACGCGTCATGATCCGAACTCTCCATCCTCAAGTGCTGGCGAGCGTCTACACCTGGCAGAATGATTTCGATCAGATCGAGGTCCATCACCCCACCTACGAGGTGCTGGAAAAGCGGGAATTCCGAGACAGCCCCTTTGCGCTCATTCTCCGCGGTGAAGGTGGCATTCGCCGCCGCCTGAATGGGCCTTCGCCGCGGCTGGACTTCCCGATTCTCGATGATTTGCGCCAGCAAGGTGCGACCGACTACGTCGCCATACCGCTCAAGTTTTCCGACGGCCAGCTCAATATCATCACACTCGTATCAAAGGCGCCAGACGGCTTCACCACCGAACATCTGGGGGCATTATACGAGATCCTGCCCATGCTGGCTCGGGTCATGGAAGTGCATGCGCTGCACCAAACCGCCGCTTCGCTGCTCGATACTTATCTCGGGCGCAATACAGGACGCCGGGTACTGGAAGGGCGTATCAAGCGAGGCGATGGCGAGGATGTGCACGCGGTGATCTGGTTCTCGGATCTTCGCGATTCCACCAGGCTTTCCGAAACCTTGCCGCGGGCAACCTATCTGGCGCTCCTGGACGACTTTTTTGATGCCATGGCGGGCACCGTCATGGATCATGGCGGCGAGGTGCTCAAATTCATCGGCGATGCCGTGCTCGCGATCTATCCGATCGACGATCCAACCAGCAAGCAGCCCGCGGCCTCGACAAACGCCATCGAAGCCGCGCGCGATGCTGAACGGCGCATGGCGAAGCTCAATGAAGACCGGCAAGCCGAGGGCAGGCCTCGCCTCGGCTACGGCATTTCGCTGCACCGCGGTGATCTGACCTACGGCAATATCGGTTCATCCGGACGCCTCGATTTCACCGTCATCGGCCCGGCGGTCAATCAGGCCGCCCGCATCCAGGAAATGTGCAAAGCGCTCGACGTGCCCATCCTGCTGTCTGCCGCCTTCGCCGACAGCTTCTGTGGCAAAGTGCTTTCCTTTGGCGAACATGAGTTGCGCGGCATCGAAGCCAAGCAGGAACTTTTCACGTTGCTGCCCGATAATGCCGCCGAAACCGCAGCGGAATAGACCGGCGCATCAGACAATCGCAGCAAGGATGCCCGGGCTCAAAATGAGGGCGAGAAGAGCGATCAATATGGCGATCGGGGCCACCCGCCGAAAAACCCGGTTCCCACGTGACTCGTGAACGATCGCCGATGTGACAGTCATGATGGCGTCCTTTCAAATGGGACATGTCATCGTCGTCAGCCTGGCATATCATTCGGGATAGCGATGTGAAAATTGTCACACCGCATGGCTTTTCTTCACATATTTGCGAGCACGCGGATGAGATGGCGCGGGGTTTCATCTCCAGCTTCGCACAGAAGGCGCGCTCAGTCGGTGCGCGCGGTCCTTCCGGTCACGCGACGAACGATTTCGCCGTCGACGATCCGTTCGAAGTGAATGTCCATGCCGGTATCGGTCAGGATACGCTGGTAAACCTGCAGCTCATAGCGACCATCCTCCAGGACCACGAAGGAGCAGGTATGGAGGGTGTCGTCATCAATACGCGTCCAGCGAATGGGATCGCCTTCTATGAGCACCGGAGCCTGACGCTCCTGGAAGACATTGCTGTTACCCACTTCAGTCATGAAATCATTGTCAGGCGAGGGTTCGAACCATGCGGTTTGTGACCAACGCTTGACCCCCGGAACATCGCGTCGTCCATCCACGAGGCCCACCGTGATCCAGTCGATGCGCAGTCCGTCATTGCGATGCGGGACAACCACGATATCCAGATCGCGCTGGTGTTGCTCACCTGTCGTCAGGTCTTCGACCGTCGCTCGGCCAACATAACTACCGATGAATGCTGACAGCTCATTGGCACGTACATCCTGTCCGGCTCCCTGCAGGACGAGGAGCATCACCGCCAGCGTGACACAGGCCAAAGCAGCGTTCAGGTTCGAGCCGGCATACAACGAACAGGGTCGTTTTACATCCATCAGACTACTTTCCCAGAGCTACGAGTTCGCCTTCGATCTTGGTCTCGTCAGCCAGATCTTCCGTTCGTTCGCTGTATCTCAAAAGCAGCCCGCTCTCGGTTTGGACCCAGCTATAGCGATCCAGATTGAAGCCACCATTGGGTTCGACCGACATGCTGTAGACCGTAAGCGTGAGGTCACCGACCCGCGCCCAAAGCAGTGTCTCGCCCTCCAACGGATTGCCTGTCGAAGGCGAGGCGAACATGCGTGTCAAAAAAGAGCCCGATTCCTCCACATATTCATAGACGCCCGGACGACCGGTGCGCTGGAAATGGGCATTGACCTTCTGGGCGCCAGGACCACCCGAACTGCCCGTGCTGAGATCGCGCCAAGAGATGCGGAAGCCATTCCTGTCCGATTGCACCTGAAGATCGAGTGCGTCTGATGGAAGGCTTTCAGTCTCAGATGAGACCTGATCGCCCTTCCATTTACCTAAGAAGGCTTCAATCGAGGACGGGTCGTCTGCCAGGGCAGAAGTGCCCGGCCACACCAGCCATGCGATCGCGAAGAAAATTTTTGTGCGCTTCATTTCATCGATCTTCCGAGTGCTGAATTTTTGCGGGTGATGATATCCTTGCATTTTCCGAAAACTTGTCGGTCTTTCGAGCTTCTCCGCATGGCATCGAGAGAGAGCTGTCGAGTGCAGCCATCGGAGTAGCGGCATCCTCTGTCCGACAATGCATATCTACACGAACAGAGCAGATCCGCAGCGGATTATTTCATTTTGCCGCATGTCTGAACATCGAGCAGAAGACTTGTTGGTGAACAGGCGCTCGTGGCTTTCTTCGAGGCCATCGTGGAGACGGATAGCTCGCACCTCAAGCCAGGCCAGCTAAGTCGACGTTAGGACCTGATGCCATCACCCTCCGAACTCAACGAACGCCCTTTTAATGGCGTCGGCCATGGCACCGCAAACACTGTGATCTGCGCCTCTTCCATATTCAAGAACGAGCTTCGATGTCGGCATTTGGCCGAAACCTTCGGTGCTGGATAGAACGGCTAGGCCGGGCTTGAGTGCAGAATGATTGAGGACCCCGATGGCGATCCCCGCTTCGATCGCGGCAACGACGCCTGTCACGCTTTCGCTGGAGTAGACGATCCGATGGGAGCGACCACTTGCCTCCAACGCCCTGATCGCCACGTCCCGCCACCAGCACGCTTGATCGAACAGGGCGACCGGGATCGGATCGCAGCGAAACGCATTGTGAGCGCGTGATGCGACCCAATGCATCGGGTCATCGCGCAGAAGCACCTGGCCTGCCCCAAGTTCTTGAACTTCATGAACTGCCAGATCCAGCTCACCCATCCGCAGCGCCTTAGGAAACTCAGCGCTCAGGGCACAGCGCACCATTAGCTGGACCTTGGGATGATCGCGTGTGAAGTCGGCGATGATCCTTGAAAGGGCGTCCTTGCCATGATCGTCAGGGATGCCGATGCGAAGTGTGCCTTCTAATCCTCCGCCGCCGATTGCCGCCATAGCGGAATCAAGTGCGGCGACGACCTGACGAGCGACGGGCTCGAGAACTTCGCCTGTCCGGCTGAGCACGACACCTCGTCCATGCCGCTTGAACACCGGTTCCCCCAACAAATCCTCCAACTGCTTGATCTGGACGCTCGCCGCGGATTGTGATCGGTAAATCCTCGCGGCGCCGGCAGTAACAGAGCCGGCATCGGCGACAGCCAGGAATGTCCTGAGGAGATCACTATCGAGGTTGTTCAAGAGCCTGTCATCGGAAATATTAATATCAGATCTTAAAACTATGCGTTTCATGGAATGCTCGCAAGAGCCCATACTGCGATCCGATTACCCGATGCGAATGGAGATCGAGATGCCCGATATCGCTGATGGATCGAAGCCAACGCCATGGCTGCGGGTCGCGATCGTTGCCGCAGTGATCGGCATATCGTTAACGCTGACCGTAGCTCCGGATCGGGTCCAGGCGACTGCGGAGTTTGTGCTTTGGGGCCTGGTCGCCGTCGCTCCACTGATCATCCCGGGGATCATCCTAGCCGCTTGGATAAGCGCCAGCGGTGCAGGCGATTGGATAGCCGAGGCCTTTAATGGTCGCCTATTGCACACCGTGGTCATTGCGTCGTTGATCGGTGCCATTACCCCCGTCTGCGGCGTGACCGTATTGCCCTTAATGGCAAGCCTGCTCGCGTCAGGCGTTCCCTTGGCGCCGGTGATGGCATTCTGGCTGTCTTCGCCGATCACAGATCCGGCCATGCTGGCCGCAACTGCAGCTACACTGGGCCTTAGCTTCGCGGTAGGAAAAACACTTGCGGCGTTTGGGCTTGGAATATTTGGCGGTATTGCCACGGCTGCGTTGGCGGGACGGTCTTGGACCTACCAGCCGCTGCGCAACAGTCGCCTCGTCGGCAAGCTGGGCCAACGGATCCACTGCGGATCGGCCAGCTTCACTGCCGCGGTCTGGCGGTCTCCCGAAGGACGCGCGCGATTTCTCCTCGAAGCAAAGGCGACGACGCGGCTGATCCTGATTTGCCTGGTCCCTGCATTCGCAGCGGAATATTGGTTGAACGAGATGCTGCAGCCCGAGGCATTGTCGGCCTATGTAGGGAACGATGTCTGGTGGGCCGTACCGTTCGCCGTTTTTGTCGGTGCGCCAGCCTATCTGGATGGCTATGCGGCGCTGCCGCTAACGAGGGCCCTGATCGATCACGGAATGTCTCAAGGTGCCGCGATGGCCTTTCTCGTCTCCGGCGGTGTCGTGAGTATCTGGGGTGCAATGGCGATCTTCCCAGTGCTCAAGCCGAAGCCATTCCTACTTTATCTGGGACTGGCGATTGTCGGATCGATAGTCTCAGGCTGGGCCTTCGAGTTAGCGGCGCCACTGTTGCAGTCCAGGTGATCGCGAGGCGGTTCACAGCCAAAACTAGACGGAAAGCCCGCGCGCTGTAATGAGGGCTAATCCAACGAAGTGACCATGATGCGGTTTGATGCACTCGAAATCCATATCGGATTCAGCCATGGATTCAGCAAGCAACTTGCCAGTTAGCTGCTTTTAATTTTCCTTTGCTGGCAAGTCCATTATAGCTGACAGGGATGTTGAGGATCGGAGTGTTGCAGAGCGATGCGCGTCGTTGAGAATGCGACCGAAAGGGATCGTCCGCCCATGCTGGAGAAGAAGGTGCGAACACGCGACGCGGACGCCACCAAGGCCAGAATTCTAGCCGCCGCAAAATCGGAGTTCGCCCGTCTAGGATTGGGTGGCGCGCGCGTCGACGAGATTGCTGAGAAGGCAAGCGCCAACAAACGGATGATCTATCACTATTTCGGCAACAAGGAGGATCTCTTCCAGGCGGTGCTGGAGGAGGCCTATCTCGATATTCGCAGCGCCGAGCAGGGGCTTGATCTCGATCACCTGGCGCCTCGCGAGGCCTTGGAAACCCTGGTGCGTTTCACCTGGGGCTACTATCTGGATAATCCCGAGTTCATCACGCTGGTGAATAGTGCCAATCTGCACAGGGGCCGGCATCTGGAGACCTCCGAGCGCACCAGGACCGCGAGCCGGCGTTTCGTCACCATGGTGCGCGGCATCCTGGACCGCGGGGTGGCCGACGGTGCGTTCCGTCCCGGCATCGACCCGGTGCAGCTCAACATCACCATCGCTGCGATCGGCTATTACTACCTGACCAATCGCTTCACCGGCTCCATCCTGTTCGAACGCGACTTCATGACCAAAAAAGCACTCGAGCGGCGTCTCGCCTTCAATATCGATACGATCATGAAACTGGTCGAAGCTTGAGAGGCCGCCCGAAGGCGGCCTCTCAACCGTCCAGACAGCGGCTGGTTAGATGTCGTAGTACATGACGAATTCGTAAGGGTGGGGGCGGAGGCGGATGGCGTCCACTTCTTCTTCGCGCTTGTAAGCGATGTAGTTCTGCACGAAGTCCTCGGTGAAGACGTCGCCTTCGGTGAGGAATGCGTGGTCGGCTTCGAGCGCATCCAGCGCCTCGTTCAAAGCGCCGGGGACGCTCGGCATTTCCGCCAATTCTTCCGGCGGCAGGTCGTAGATGTTCTTGTCCACAGGATCGCCCGGATCAATCTTGTTGCGGATGCCATCCAGTCCGGCCATGAGCATGGCGGAGAAGGCGAGATAGGGGTTCGCCGAAGGATCAGGGCAACGGAACTCGCAGCGCTTGGCCTTCAAGCTGTCCGAATACATCGGGATGCGAACGGCGGCCGAACGATTGCGCAGCGACCAGGCGAGGTTGACCGGCGCTTCGTAGCCCGGCACCAGGCGATGGTAGGAGTTGGTGGTCGGCGCTGCGAACGCCAGCACGGCGGGTGCGTGCTTCAAGAGCCCACCGATATAGTAGCGGCAGTTGTCCGAGAGCCTGGCATAACCGGCCTCGTCGCCGAAGGTCGGGATGTCGCCGTCCCAGATGCTTTGGTGCACATGCATGCCCGAGCCGTTGTCGCCATAGAGCGGCTTCGGCATGAAGGTCGCGGTCTTGCCATGCATGTTGGCGACGTTCTTGACCACATATTTATACTTGGTGAGGTCGTCGGCCATCTTCACCAGCGTGTCGAATTTCAGATCGATTTCACACTGGCCGGCGGTGGCGACTTCGTGGTGATGGGCCTCGACCGTGAGGCCGATGCTTTCCATGACCAGCGCCATTTCGGAGCGAAGGTCCATGAGGGTGTCGTTCGGGGGAACGGGGACATAGCCGGCCTTCGGGCGGATCTTGTGGCCGAGATTTGGGCCCTCGTCGGAGGCCATATTCCAGTGAGCCTCGACCGAATCGACCTCGTAGCTGCCGAAATTGACGTCCTGGCCGTAGCGCACGTCGTCGAAGACGAAGAACTCGGCCTCGGGTCCGAAATAGGCCCGGTCTCCATAGCCGGTCGACTGCAGATAAGCCTCGGCCCGCTTGGCGACGCCGCGCGGGTCACGCGTATAAAAATCACGCGTGACAGGATCGTTGATGTCGGCGAACAGCACCAGGGTCTTATGCTGACAGAACGGATCGATGAACGCCGTGCTCGGGTCAGGCATCAAAAGCATGTCGGAGGCTTCGATCGCCTGAAAACCGCGGATTGACGAGCCGTCGAAGCCCAGCCCCTCTTCGATCATGTCGACGTCGAAGGCCTTGGACGGGTAGGACATGTGGTGCCACATGCCCGGCAAATCGGTGAAGCGCACGTCGATGATGTCGACCTCATGATCCTTGATCGCCTTGGCGACGTCTTCTGCTGAAGTGCATCCCAGCATCATGGCTTGATCGTCCTTTCCAGTGTTGTGCTTGTCGTTTCTTAGGTTTTCGGGCCGGCACCGTTCTTCGATTGCGTGGGCCATTCGGCGGTGACGGCGGTCCTTCTGGTGTCAAAAGACAGCAGGGCTCGGGAAGCTCAAAGTGCGTCCGCTCCGGTTTCCCCTGTGCGTATGCGCACGACCTGTTCGAGGTCGTAGACAAAGATCTTGCCATCGCCGATCCGATCGGTCTTGGCAGCCTGCTGAATGGCCTCGACCGCCCGCTCAACGAGATCGGAATCCAGAGCAATCTCGATCTTCACCTTGGGCAGGAAATCGACCACATATTCAGCACCGCGATAGAGCTCGGTATGCCCCTTCTGCCGGCCAAAACCTTTGACCTCGGTCACGGTCATGCCCTTCAGCCCGATTTCCTGCAGAGCTTCCTTGACCTCATCCAGCTTGAACGGCTTGATCACAGCCTCGATCTTTTTCATGGGACGAATGACCCTTTTTTCTCGTCAATTGCGGGTGTCACCCATGACGATGGCCGTGAACAAACGACCGATCGCCAACTTGGTTAAGACGAAGCACGGATCATGCCAACTGTGGAACCGCATCGGAACGGGTTGGTTTCGACGGGTCACATTTCGCGACTGAGCAAAAAACAGGCAGGCATGCCCAAACATTCATCAAAAACCATTGAGCTCCGAAGCCGAGGGACCGCTTGACGTTGCCGACATGGACCGTCTAAACAAACGTCGATGGCGGGCGTAGCTCAGTCGGTTAGAGCGCCAGATTGTGGCTCTGGAGGTCGCCGGTTCAATTCCGGTCGCTCGCCCCATCTTTTTCGATAAATCAGTCAACTTGTCTTACCCAGGACAACCTGGCTGGGGAACAATTCGAAAAAACCTCTGCGGCACGAATTAAGTGCCACAGATCAACGATGTCGACATGTACCGATGGCGCCATCTCGTCGGGAACGGCTTCGCCAAGGTCAAGGAGTTGCGTGGGACCGCGACCCGTTACGACAAAACAGGCATCAGCTTCCAAACCATGATCATATCGCAGCTACAGCCATCGCGCTCGCGGATTGTCAGCAGGCCTTAGTAGCTGGGTGGGGTCCAACCTTCCATGAACTCGCCGAGCCAGCCGGTGTGATAGTCGCCTTCGGCAAAGGCCGGATCTTCGGTGATCGCCTGAAGAAGTGGAATGCCAGTTTTGATGCCGTCGATCACATATTCGGCAAGGGCGCGGCGAAGACGTTTCAGGCACTCTTCGCGGGACTGATCGTAGACGATGAGCTTGGCGATCAGGCTGTCATAGTAGGGCGGAACCTTGGCGCCGGCGTAGAGCGCGCTGTCCACCCGGACGCCGGGACCGCCTGGGGGGTGATAGGTGTGGACGGTGCCGGGGGCGGGCGTGAGCGTCGCCGGGTCTTCGGCGTTCACCCGGCACTCGATCGCGTGCCCCTCATACCGGACGTCGTCCTGGGTGATCGCGAGCGGAAGATTCTTGGCGACGTGAAGCTGGGCGCGCACCAGATCGACACCGGTGATCATCTCGGTCACGGGATGCTCGACCTGAAGGCGGGTGTTCATTTCGATGAAGTAGAACTGGCCGTTCTCATAAAGAAACTCGATGGTGCCGACGCCCTGATAGCCGAGATCGGCGACGGCGCTGCTGACGATCTCGCCGATCTCGCTGCGAATATCGTCGCCGATCACAGGCGATGTCGCCTCTTCCACCAGCTTTTGATGACGGCGCTGCAATGAACAGTCCCGCTCGCCGAGATGGACGGCGTGACCGTGATGATCGGCCAGCACCTGCACCTCGATATGGCGCGGCCGCTCCAGGTATTTTTCGAGATAGACCCGATCATCGCCGAAGCCGGCCTGCGCCTCTCGCCTTGCGGTACGCAGGCCTTCATGAAGCTCCTGCTCGCTGCGGGCGATCATCATGCCACGCCCACCGCCGCCAGAGACTGCCTTGATCAGCACCGGATAGCCGATGGCATCAGCCGCCACGCGCGCCTCGGTGTCGCTCTTCACGGGACCGTCGGTTCCCGGAACAACCGGGACACCGCGCTTTTTCATGGTCTCCTTCGCCTGAATTTTATCGCCCATCAGGCGAATATGGTCTGGAGAGGGACCAATGAAGGTGAGACCGTGCTCGATCACCATCTCGGCAAAGTCGGCGTTTTCGGCAAGAAAACCATAGCCAGGGTGGATGGCGTTCGCGCCGGAAATTTCAGCGGCTGCGAGGATCGCGACCTTGTTCAGATAGCTTTCACCTGCTGCAGGCGGTCCGATGCAGACGCTCGCATCGGCCAGCCTCGTGTGCATCGCATCGGCATCTGCCGTCGAATGGATGGCAACGGTCTCGATGCCCATCTCGCGGCAGGCGCGAATGACCCGAAGCGCGATTTCACCGCGATTGGCGATCAGAACCTTATTAATCATGGAATCAGGCCGTCGTTCGAGCGATCAATCGATGATCAGGAGGAGTTCGTCATACTCGACCGGATCGCCATTGGTGACCATGACAGAGGCCACCCGCCCGGCCCTCGGTGCCCTGATCGGGTTCATCACCTTCATCGCCTCGACGATCAGGAGCGTCTGGCCCTCCTTCACCTCGGCGCCGACTGAAACGAACGGATCAGCGCCAGGTTCCGGTGTCAGGTAGGCGGTTCCCACCATCGGCGCGCGCACGGCGCCCGGATGGTTGGTTTCGGCGCTCGCCGGGCGAGCGGAGGCCGCTTCGACCGGTGCTGGCGGCGGCGCTACGGCTGCGATCGGGGCCTGCTGCAGCATGGCATTGGTCGCGATGGGTGCTGGTTGCTTGGCAACACGAATACGCGCCTCACCCTCGTTGAGCTCGATTTCGGTCAGACCCGTGCGCTGTAGCAGCTCGGCCAGTTTTTCGATCAGTGCTGTGTCGACGTTCAAGAGACCTCTCACTTCCTCGGGCGCATCGGCATCAAGCGGCATTGTCTGTTCCAGCTTTGGATCTTCGAGCGGCGATGCCATGGCCTACCCCTTCCCTTCGAGCAAATCGTGGACGGCGACCAGCGCCAGCTCGTACCCCTTGGCGCCGAAACCACAAATCACGCCTTTCGCGACGAGCGATACATAGGATCGATGCCGAAACTCTTCCCTTTGGTGGATATTGGATAGATGCACCTCCAGGATCGGGACTTCAAGGAAACGAAGGGCGTCATGCAGGGCAACCGAGGTGTGCGTATAGGCGCCGGGATTGATAATCAGCGCTTCGAAATCGCCCGCCGCCTCTTGGACCCAAGTTACCAGCTCCCCTTCGATGTTGCTTTGCCGACAGGTGACTTCGAGATCGAGGCGCGCCCCCTCCCGGATGCACATCGCCTCGACATCAGCAAGCGTCTGCGTACCATAAATGCCCGGTTCGCGACGGCCGAGCAGATTGAGGTTAGGTCCGTTCAGGACCAATACAGGACGCTTCATGCGCCTCCCTATGCTGACAGGGCCACGAATTCCAAAGACCGCAGGTATTTAGCGCTTAAGCCAAGTTTTGGCAATTGACGGATCTGCGAGGCCATTGGATCGCTCTTGATCTGCGGCAGACATGCATCACTCGCCCACGGCGAGCGTTTTGCCGATTCAAGCGTCCAGCGCCGTCCAGCCAGCGCTGGTCAGCTGCTCCAGCGGCTTGAAACGCGCCTTGTACTCCATCTTCGGGCTCGCTGCGATCCAATAGCCGAGATAGACGAAGGCCAGATCGAGTTCGAGGGCGCGCTGGACATGCCAGAGGATGATCAGCGTGCCGAGCGAGCGCTTGCCTTCATCCGGATCGAAGAACTTGTAGACGCCGGAGAGGCCGCTCTTGACATGATCGGTGATGCTGACCCCAATGAGGCTCCGATCCTGGCGGCGCCACTCCACGATGCGGCTGGTCGCCGGACAATCCTCCACCATCGAGCGATATTCGTTCCAGCCCATGGCGGCCATGCCGCCGCTGGCGTGACGGCTGGCGAGATAGCGGCGAAAAAGCTCGAACTGCTCCTCGGTCGCCTGAGGACGCCTCTCCTCGGCGTGAAGATCGTCGTTACGCTTGAGCGTCCGCCGCCAGCTTCGCGTGAAATCGAACCGCTTCGCCGGTATGCGCACGGGCACACAGGCCCTGCAGCCAGGACATGTCGGCCGATAGGCGTAGGTCTGGGAGCGACGAAAGCCTGCGAGAACGAGCTTGTTCTGGTCATCATCACCGGTCTCGGCGCTGAGCGGCAGCACCAGCCGACGCTCCATCTTCTGCTCCAGATAGGGGCAGGGTGCGAGTTCCGTACTAAAGAACAGGTTCATCGAGATACAGGACAACATGGTTTCGGCGTATGATCATCAACCCATCATATCGCGCTATCCGGCCTGCCGAACAAGAAGGATTGGCAAAGAGTTTTTTTCGACCAGCGTGAATTGCCGAAAATGAAGGCAGTTGACCTTCGGCTCGGAGCGGCTGACCTTGACATTGGCAGTCAGGATATCTTTGAGCGGAGGCGGTATGGATCAAAGAACACTTGAGGTCGACGGCCCCGGCCGTCGCTACAGCCTCGCCTACACCACCTTCGGCAAGCTGGATGCCAGCAGCGGATCGGACAACGGCAGGGCGATCATCTGCGTCCACGGCCTCACCCGCAACGGCCGCGACTTCGATGCGCTGGCCAGCGCATTGGCGGACAAAGCGTTTGTGGTTTGCCCCGATATCGTGGGGCGCGGTCGAAGTGACTGGCTGGACGATCCTAAAGACTATGAAGTGCCCACCTATGCCAGCCACATGCTGCAGCTGATCCAACATCTCGGCGTGTCCGAGGTGGATTGGATCGGCACGTCCATGGGTGGGCTGATCGGCATGGGCATCGCGGCGATGGAGGAGAACCCAATCCAACGCCTGGTGCTGAACGACGTCGGCCCCTTCATCCCGAGTTCCGCACTCGAGCGCATCGGCACCTATCTCGGTCTCGAATTGGTGTTCGATGACAGAGCCGCCCTCGAAGCCCATTTGCGCCAGATCCACGCCCCCTTCGGCCCACTCTCCGATGAGCAGTGGGCGCATCTTGCCGATCATAGTGCGAGGTCGCGCGCGGATGGCAAGACCGTCCTCGGCTATGATCCGAAGATCGCCGAGCCCTTCAAGGCAGCCGACCCCGTCGAGAACCTCGACCTCTGGCCGATCTTCGAGAGCATCCGATGCCCGACGTTGGTTTTGCGCGGCGACGACAGCGATCTCCTGCTTGAAGAGACCGCAAGGCAGATGACTGAGACCGGCCCGAAGGCCGAGCTGGTCACCGTCGACGGCGTCGGCCACGCACCAGCCCTGATGGCTCCGGATCAGACCGAGGCCATCAAAAGCTGGCTTTTCAAATCATGACAACCATGAAAATCAAATGACGGAACGCAGGCAGCAACCATGATGAAAAAAACAAAGTTAGGCACTTCGCCCCTCGAAGTTGCGGGGATCTGTTTTGGGACGACGTCGCTTGGTGACATGCCCAATACCTACGGCTACAGCGTGGACGAAGAGCGCGCCAGGACAACGGTGCGGGCCATTTTCGACGGGCCGGCAGCTTTCCTCGACAGCTCGCGCAACTATGGCGCCGGGCGCAGCGAACAGCGGGTCGGCGAGGTGATTGCCGAGCGCGGCGGACTGCCTCCGGACATCATCATCTCGACCAAGCTCGATCGGGACATGGACACCGGCCGCTTCGATGCGTCCCGTGCCCGTCAGTCCCTGGAGCAAAGCCTAAACGCGCTGAACCTCGACCGAGTGCATCTCCTCCATCTTCACGACCCTGAACACGCAGCCGATCTCAGTGAGGTGACGCGCAAAGACGGCGCGCTGGGCGAGCTCTTCAAGATGAAGGAGGAAAGGCTGTGCGACGCGGTCGGCCTTGCCGCCGGCCGCACCGACATCATGATCCCAATCCTGAAGGACTGGGATTTCGATGCGCTGATCACCCATAACCGCTTCACCCTGGTGAACCGCCACGCAGAGCCGATGCTCGACCTCGCCGTCGAAAGAAACATATCGGTGCTCAACGCCGCCCCCTATGCCGGCGGCGTGTTCGCCAAGGGCTCGGCGCGCCACGGGCGCTACGTGTACCAGGAGGCCACCGAAGAAATGCTGGAGCCTGTGCGCAAGATCGAGGCGATCTGCGCAAAACACGACATGCCGCCGGGCGCACTCGCCCTCCAATTCTCCATGCGCGACCCACGCATCACCTCCACGATCTGCGGCGTCAGCAAGCCCGAACGGGTGCAGCAGACCCTTGATTGGGCAAACTGGCCGATTGCAGACGAAGTCTGGCAGGACGTACTCGCCCTCCCCCACAGCACCGACGACCCCGAGGCCACCCGCGTCTACCAACCAGACTAAGCCGCCGCCGCGGCTGGAGTGACTTGCCTGGGTTTTGCGGGGGCTTGTCGCCCATGGTGCCGGTTGGCTTGCGCCTCGCCGGGGCTTTGGGTGATCGGGGCTTTGTAATCCTCCGATATCCATTGAAGGCGGCCACAAGATGCTCGACGGCTTGGTGCCGATTGCAGCTTGGAAACGAATTCCAATCACAGCGATTTATTGGAATTCGTTTCCTAGGGCGCAACTATTAGGAACACGATTCTGTCGAAATCCCACTCCAAGTATTCGTTCTGCCTTCTTCAACAAAATCTGCCATCAGGAGACATTGGGCTCGCTACTGCGCAAATTTCGCGTATTCAGGATATTTCGACAACATATACGGGCGAAGGAAAACGTCGAGTTTTGGTTGTTCCTGACCATTCGCTTGATCCCGGTAGGATTGTCCCGTCGCAAAGGCCCCCTCGCTGTGTTTCATTCCTGGCAGGTAATAGGTTACGAACTTCCTGTCATAGGGCTTCTCCAAACTAAATAAGTAATCTGAGAGTGCCCGCAGCTCGCGTTCAAAGGGAATTCGTCCGTCGACCAACGGAACTTCGACGGTCAGTGACAGTTTTGTCGGGCCAGACTCTCGCCTATCGACGACTTGGTAAGCAATCAGCTTCGACGTTTCGGCCATCGCAGCTTTGCCATTCTGACTTGAAACGTCGACGACGAGAAAAGTAACCAACGCGGCAACTAAGCCGCCAACAAAAAACAAAGCTCTCTTGACGATCTGCATTCTGGCCTCGTTGACTCTGGAAATGGACACTTCGCCAATTACGATGGTTCGCATTGGCAAGCCGAAAGGGAGGACTGACGGGTAAGCGATGCCGAAATTATCCGGGGAGATGCAGCATAGGGCAGTCACGCCGATTCGCTCTTAACTTCTATCAAACTGGTGACCCAAAAGTACAGATAGGTACCAGCTCCTGATTCCACATTAGGTCAAATCCGCCATCTGCTGGAGTGGACGCCGGAGGCGGTTATTCGTGGCGACTCCAGACCCAGTCAGGCCCTGCTGATCCGGGGCAAAAATCGCTGAGATATTTACGGCTCGCTGCGCCTAAGCGTTCAACATCGCCATCGCCTTCTTAAAAAAGTCGCTGTCGGGGTTGGCGAGGATGTTGAGTTCGTCGAAGTGGTCGACGTCGGGGACGATGTAGAGGTCGATCTTGCGTTCGGCGGTCGCGAACGCGTCCTGATACATCTTGGCCTGACGATGAAACTCGGCGGTTTCCCTGCCGCCGACCACGAGCAACTGCGGAACGTCGGTGACCGGCGAGTGGTTGAGCATGGGGCTCTCGGCGGCGGCTTCTTCGGCGTCCATCCGGACATTGTCGTTGAGCGAGGTGAGGCGCACCGGCTCCAGCAGGCTGAGCGGCGAGACCGGAATGCCGCTTTGGACTATTGTTTTCGGCAGATCTGTGCCGAAGGCCGGCCAATCCGTGCCCATCATCATCTCGGTGATGTGTCCGCCCGCGGAATGCCCCATGATGGTGATTCGCTCGCGGTTGATCTCAAGCTCGGCGGCGTTGCGCCAGAGATAGGCGAGCCCTTCCCTCGCCTCTTCGGAGATCCGGGTGATGGTCACGGACGGGCAGAGATCATAGCCGATGATGGCGACATTTACCCCGCGCTCGGTGAAGGGGGCGGCGAGAAAGCTGTAGATCGATTTGTCGCCCCGCTGCCAATAGCCGCCGTGGAAATAGACCAGTAGCGGTGCTGCCGGATCACCGGAGGTGAAGAGATCCAGCTTTTGCTTCTCGCCTTCGCCATAACGGACGTCGAGCTGTCCGTTCAGGGTGCCCCGCGCCTGCTCGCTGCGCGCCATCCAGTCCGGAATCACCGTGACCTCGTAGTCAGGCCTGCCGGCTCTGAGATTATATTGCTTTTCGAGTTCCTCGGCGGATAGCGAATGGTGGAAGGTGATGGGGTCGGACATGGCGATTTCTCTCGCTTAGGCTTTCGTGTCTGGAACATCTGGCGCGAAAAATGCGCCCCGGCAAAAGCCGAGAGGCGTTTGGTCGCTTTGGCCGTAGCTGACCACGGCGCCGAGCAGAATGACATGGTCGCCGGCGTCGATCTGCCGATCCGTGTCGCATTCCAGCCAGGCCGAGATTTCCGGCAGGAGCGGTGCCCCGGCCTCGCCATGGGTCCAGGCAACGTCGGCGAAACGGTTGGATGCCGGACTGGCGAAATGCCGCGCAAGCTCCCTCTGCCCGGCAGCGAGAATGTTCACCGAAAACCGCTCGGCTGCCTCGAATACCGGCCAGGCTCGGCCCCGCCGGTCCAGGCAGACCAGGACCAGAGGCGGATCGAGCGAGACCGAGCAGAAGGAATTCGCGGTCAGCCCCCAGGGCTCGCCGTCCGTATCGAACGCGGCGACAACGGTAACGCCTGTCGCAAAGCTGCCGAGAGCGCGGCGATAGTCCGATGCATCCATGGTCAACACACCCATTCTTCGCCTGAGCGGCGCTCCAGTTCCCGCCATTCACTCGGATTGGTGCCGAAAAAGCGCATGACATGCTTTTGGTATGCCGGCCGTTCCGAGAGCCGCGTATACCAGGCTTCCATGTGAGGCAGCGATGAGCGTTCGACGGCAACGTTGAAATAGCGATAGGCGACGGCGCCAAGCGGTATATCGCCCATGGTGAAGCTCTCGCCAGCGACAAAAGTGCTGCCTTCGAGATGCGCATCCAGAATGGCGAGCAGTGCGCCCGCCGCCTCGGCCTTTTCTGCCACCGCTGCCATGTCACGCTTCTCCGGCTCGGTGCGTACCGTGTCCCAAAAAAGCGGAAAAACCGCGGGAAAGGCGCGCGTGCCGCACCACTCCATCCACTGATCGGCCTTTCCGCGCGTCTGAGCGTCCGTTGGACAGAGCGTGTCCTGGCCATAGCGATCGGCGAGATATCTGATGATGGCGTGGGATTCCCAAAGGACGAAGCCGTCGTCGCGGATCGTCGGGATCAGACGGTTCGGGTTGAGCTTTTCGTACGCTTCGGTGTCGAGCACGCCGAAGCTGCCACCGGCGAGATTGAGCCTGAAGTCGAGGCCGAGTTCGGCTGCGGTCCAGATCACCGGGATGACATTCGAGGAGTAGGGTCGCCCCCAGATTTCCAGCATTTTTTGTACCTCTATACGCGCTTAAGTTCGAACCTGGGCATGACATCGCCGGCCAACCGCTCCCAGCTCGCCCTGATTTTCTCATATGCTACGCCCGGAAACTGCTGCAGCGCCACCAGATGATCGAAGCCGATGGCGTCTCTGGCCTCCACGATACGCTCGGTCACGTAGTCCGCCGTGCCAACCCAGATGATGCGGTGTTTCTGCAGAAAGTCGAACCAGTCGAGATCACGGTCCTCGCCATCGAGTTCGGCGCCTTCTTCGAGATACATTTTTCGCGACCATTCGCCGGCAGGCCTCGAGCCGCAGAGGAACTCGTAATAGCCATTGATTGCGTCGCGCACGTCAGCAGCAGCCTCCATGCTGTCGGCGACATAGAGCGAAGTGCAGATGCCGACCCCCTGCCCTAGTCTGGCGCCGGCTTCGCCAGCACTGATACGTGCGTCGCGAAAAGGTTCCCAGCAGGCGCGGATGCGGCCGAAGGATGCTGCCATCGAGACGACATTCAAGCCGTTGGCGCCGGCATAATCGAATGTCGGTGGCGCATTCGACATCAACCAGACAGGCGGATGCGGCGCTTGAACCGGACGCGGATGGACATACATCGCCCGGTATTCGCCGTCCGGCCCGTGATAACGGGGATCGAGCGGCTGGAAAAAGCGATTGCCTTCCTTCCAGCCGGGGACAGGAAACTCGTAGAACTCGCCTTTGTGCGTGAAGGCGTCCTCGGTCCAGGCCTTCAGAACGATGTCCAGACACTCCCTGAACAGACGATAGCTCTTCTCATTATCACGCCGATCGGCGTTCCGATCGAACTGGATCGTGGCGCGCTCGTTGATCCCCTTGCCGACGCCGAAGTCGACACGTCCGCCGGAGAGATTGTCGAGCATGGCGATGTCCTCCGCCACCCTGAGCGGATGCCAGTCGGGCAGCACGACCGGGCTGGTGCCGACGCGCAGACGTCGGGTGCGAGCGGCAATGTCCGAACAAATCAGGATCGGATTGGGCGGCGCGTTCAGATATCCGTTATGGGCGAAATGATGCTCGGTGAACCAGCAGGTGATGAAACCGGCGTCTTCGGCAAGCGCTGCCTGCTCGCGAAACATGGCCAGGGTCCGCTCCCAGGGGATCGTCTCGCCGGGATTGAAGA
>JBPCVQ010000306.1:0-4331 GCA_051010395.1 Geminicoccaceae bacterium
GGTTTCAACAAGCTGTTTGATCTCGAGCGAGAACCAGGGCTGATCATACAGGCGCTCTGTTGGGCCCATAGCAGGCGCAAATTCTTCGAGCTTGCCGATATCAAATCGCAAGCCAGAAGCAAAAAGCAGGTGGTCATCTCGCCCATGGCGCTCGAGGCCGTCAAACGAATCGACGCCTTGTTCGATATCGAGCGAGCGATTAACGGCCGACCAGATGAGGAACGCCTGAACATCCGAAAGGAGCACAGCGCCCCCCTGGTTGCCGAGCTCGAAACCTGGATGCGCGAAGAACGCGCCAAGCTCTCCAAACATGCCTCCGTCGCCGGGCCTATGGATTACATGTTGAAACGCTGGAAGGCTTTTTCCAGGTTCATCGAGGATGGCAGAATCTGTCTTACCAACAACGCAGCCGAACGAACGTTGAGAGGCATCGCGATGGGCAGAAAATCATGGCTATTCGCAGGATCTGATCGAGGCGGTGACAGGGCCGCCGCCATCTATACTCTCATCGGCACAGCAAAGTTGAACGATATCGATCCCCAAGCCTGGCTCGCCGATGTCCTCGCACGTATCGCAGAACATCCAGCCAAACAGCTCGATCAGCTCCTCCCTTGGAATTGGAAGGCAGAGCAGCAGAAAAGCCGCGTAGCCGCGTAATTCACCGGAGGCGTACGCAGAATCTTCGATCCAACGAAGAGCCGGATGATCGGCGCCTGGCCGCGAGCGGGCTACTTTGAGCATGGCCGACGATGGATCGATGGCATCCAGCCGGTCGACCATCGGCGCTAGAGACAGACTGAGATCACCGGTCCCGCATCCAAGCTCCAGCACATGGGCTGGTCGATCGGCGATGAACGAAGCCAGGGTCTCGAAAACTTCGGCAGGATAGGGTGGCCTCGCTCGATAGCACTCCGCAACCGACGTCGATTGAAATCTAGCACCGTATGGTTGGGCCAAATGAGACGGCTTGTCCTGAGCCAATGACTATATCCTCCCTTCCTCGCGGGCTTCGCGTCGCGAGTGTGATGTATGAGGATACCAGGATTGGCGCTCAGCTACGAATGGCTGAAAGGGGTCAGGAGTGAGCTCAAGCGGCCGTTCTCCCTCGAGCCCGCTTCTCTATCACAAACCGGACCCTGGACGGCCAGGCGCCTGCGGGTTCACTTGTTAGACGGCCTCGAGCTCGGTTGACATGACCTCGCCAGCGTCGGCTTTTCTCGGCAGCTATGGTCACTCGGTGCCGGTGGCCGGGGAGGCAAGGGTGTGCCAAATGCAGACCCTGAAGGCATCACGTGCCCACCCGCAATAACATCATCTATCAAGGAAGAAATAGACGGCAGCAGGAAAAACCCATCGCACGCGGTGAGAAGGCTGAACGGCACTCATTTGGCTTTAACGAACCAGAATATCCTTCCTTCGATATCCTCGCTTGCTTTGTTGACAAATGCATCCGTGAGATCAGGAATCCGCACGTCAGCCTGATCGGGATTGCGCGCGACAAGGGTGGCGTATAGAGCGGGATGTTCATCCTTTGTGATCCGACGACCATCGCATGGGAGCCAGCCTTCTGGAGGGCGGCTCGTGGCCAAAATTGGCACTATTGTACCGATTGGAAACTCACGCAGTTGACTATTCAGTTGTTTCTCGGCTTCGGCGACTGCGCGTCGGAATTCATCTAGCCTTTTGTCAATTTCAGACGAAAGCTCTTTTTCAAGATCTCCTAACCTAGATCGAGTATCCTCAGATCTGTCTTTTAAGTTGTTATACAAAGCGTTTTGTCTGCTATCGAATGATAGCTGTAAGAATGACATGAAGATAGCTACAACCACGGCTGCAACTACGACCGCGTACATCCCCATCTTCTGAAGCGAGCCAAGGCGTTCCTCAATTGTAGCTATTCTGAGGTCAGCTTCCTTAGACGTAGCCTTATAGTCGTCGTCACCGTCAAACTTTGATGGCATTGTGTCTATCCCCAGGGCAGCCATGTCTTCTTGGGTGAAGAAACGCTATACTCGCGTAACTTTTCTCTTAGTCGATGTGTGCCTGCGCCTTGTTCTGCTGAGCCAACGATAACATCCACTTCAATATTTTGCGCTTCCTTCTTCGCTCTATTGATAATTCTATCTTTCAATGTGGAAAATAAAGCGCCATATCTTTCCTGAGACTCTTTACTTTGATCACTCAACAGGTCAATTTTATTTACAAATAGGCAAAAATATTTAAACGTATTTTCTGTAAGCAGTCCAAATACCGCATCTATCGCGAGGTCATTCCATTGATCGAGCTGTTTATCTATCTGAGACTGAAGTGGGGAATTCAGGGTCTCTGGATCTGGTTCACCCCGATCAGCCTTTGTGAACAGGTCGACAATGAGGATTACTGAATTAACGTGTCCATAAGACATCGGCGAATAACGTCTCTTCTGTTGTCCTAAGAAAGCACCAATCAAAGAACCGATGTCTTGTCCGGCATAGTCAGAAGCATACATATGATATTTTATGTCTTCAACGATCATTTCTTTCGAATAAATTGAATACTCGTTTGTAGTTTCAAATGGATTAGCATTTCGATCCTCAAATAGTTGACGAATGAGTGTGGTTTTGCCCACTCGCTCGATACCCAACACAATTATTGAGTTTCTACGCGCATTGCGTCCTAAGCTAGGCGGCGCGAAATAACCCTGGACAATCCGTTGTTTCAGAATCTCTTGAATTGCTCCAGCAACCGCTGCCCCAAGTGCTGTGGCTAGGAGCCCTATCACAACGGTTAGTTCAGTTGAGGAGGGCTGTATCGGGTCGGCAGCAGGTGTTTGGGTCTGAGCAACTGCAATGGCAGTCTGTGAAAAATAGATGACCAAAGATGCGCTAAGAAATAGCAACCCTAGGTTGTCTAGACTGAAGAGTTTTTTCGATGCCATATTGCATTCCGGTTTCTGTGTTCTGCTCTCTCGAATTTGTGCCTAAGGAGATATGCAGAGCTTTTGTAAGTGATTTATGTTAGATCACGGCTGATTGTCGAGAAAAGCAAGAGAGATATTGGGTGGTCCGTGACGGATTTCGTCTCTTCAGCGAATTCAGACAGCTGTCACAATTCCTGAAATCCGGATCTCGAAAGAATGACAAATTCTGACTCGCTGCATCCAAACCTAGTGGCACCTTAGGGTCAGGAGTGAGCTCAAGCGGCCGTTCTCCCTCGAGCCCGCTTCTCTATCACAAACCGGACCCTGGACGGCCAGGCGCCTGCGGGTTCAATTGTTGGAGGCTTGGCGGACACGCGAGCTTGGCACCTTCCTCTATGTGATGCTCGATGCCCGCTACGAGAAACTCCGTGAGGGTGGCGTGGTGCGTGATGCCGCCGTGCTCTCGGCGATCGGCATCGACAAGGAGGGTAAGCGACGGATCCTGGGCGTGTCGGTGAAGCTGTCCGAGGCCGAGGTCCACTGGCGCGACTTCCTCGACAGCTTGGTCGCTCGCGGTCTGCGCGGCGTGACCTATGTGGTCAGTGACGATCACAGCGGCCTCAACGCCGCCAGAAAGGCCGTGTTGGCGGGAGCGACCTGGCAGCGCTGCCCATTTCCTTTGGCCCAAAACGCTATCCCCCCCACCCCAAACCAAACCACCCAAAAACAGATCGGCGCCGAGCTCAGAAGAGTTTGGAACGCCGATAACCTGGATGATGCCAAGGAGACGCTCAAGCGCCTGGTCGAAAGCTATGCCAAAACCGCACCCGACCTCGCCAGCTGGCTGGAAGCCAATGTCCCTGAAGGCCTTGCTGTCTTCTCCCTGCCAGAGCCACACCGACGACGGCTGCGCACGTCCAATCTGATGGAGCGCGCCATCCAGCAGGAAATCAAACGACGCACCGCCAAAATACGCGTCTTCCCAAGCCAAGAATCACTTCTGCGCCTCGTCTCCGCCATACTCGCCGAAATCGACGATGAATGGGCCGGAAACGAACGACGATACATCTCCTGGGAAAACCAGGATGTCTGAAACAAGCTTCTTCCATCAATTTCCAGACCTCAGCTTGCGCAATCATTCCGCACTCTCCCGCAACCAGCCCCTCGGCGCCGGGTCACCTATCGGAAGAGACTGGCGCTCGGCGATCTGTTCGAGGGGACCTATCCTCGATGGTAGTACATGGATACGGGCTTGGTTGGTGAAGTGTTCCGAAGACCCATCTCAGTGCATCAGTGTCTCGCAGGAGCCTCACCACCCTTCGATTTTTGGAGCGACTTATTGCTGGTTGATGATCTGCCGAGGATGAAGGAGTTTCCTTTTGTTTTGGGAGGCTCGGGTGTCGTTATCAGGTGGTCTTTTGCCTCTTGTTGA
>JBPCVQ010000307.1:0-11168 GCA_051010395.1 Geminicoccaceae bacterium
TCCTTGATGACCTCACGCGATACTTCGGCAACGCGCACGCGTAGGTGTACTTGGGTGGGGGCGCTAACCCGGGTGCGGTTCAAGAGCGTTTCGTCTTCGCCGAGATAGCGGCTTGCAAGCTCGCGCAGCTCCTGAGCATCGGTGGGGCTATCGACCTTGCCGTCGAGCACGATGCTGCCATCGACTGAGCTGACATCGACCGCGTTGCTCGGCAGCAGACGATCGATCGCACCACGGAGACCGGCGAGGTTATGGTCGACCTGAACGGACGAGCGAAGAAGCAGATTATCATTCTCGTCGACGGCGAACATGCTGGTGCTGCCGGAGCGGCGACCAAACAGATAGATGATGCTCGGTGATTGAGCCTGCACGTCGGCGATATCCGGATCGGCGACGAAGACGGTGGCTGCAGGCCTCGGCAGCCGAATGACCTGACCCTTGCCAACCTCGATGTGCACCTGCTCCGATGCGTCGAGTTTCTCGACACGCTCGCTCTGAGCCTTGGCCGGCTCGATCAGCCCGGGGAGGTAGAAGACCAGCCCGGCCAAGAGCGCAACACCCAAGGTGGGCAAGCCGGATCCGGTTCGTTTGGTTTCGGCAGTCATCAGTTCGATCCCTCGACGTTCACTGTTTCCGCATTGCTGCCACGAAGCACGAGCAGCCGGTTGGTGGGGCCGTGCCCCGAGCGTAGGACGCTGGAAACGTCCCGATCCCAAGTTGGCGCGTAGTCAGCCTCCGCCGAGGTCACAGCTTTCCCGTCTTCCTCGTCCTTCGCGAGGCTACGCAGGCTCAAGGAGAGCTTGCCGAGTTCGGTCACCAGCGCCACGCTCTCCGCCTCGCGGGGGGAGACTTCGAGGGTCGCCGTGCGGGCTTTTTCGTGATGTTTGCCCTTCTTCGGGTCGTCGCCTGTGGAGACGCCCATGGCGATGATCCGGATATTGGGGAGGACGGTTTCGCTGACCCGGCGGGTGGTGTCGCCATCCAGAGTCTGGGTGAGAATCAGGTCGACCCGATCGCCGGGGAAGATTAGGCCTGAATTACCTGAGGTGGCATTGATCGGCACGGAGACAGCGCGCATTCCGGGGGAAAGAACGGCAGCGAGAAAGCCGCGATCGCCCGGCTTGACGACGCTGCCGTCGGTGATTGGCTGGCCTGCAGACAGGCCGCGACGCACCACGGCGCCGACGACTGCATCCTTGCTGTCGCCCGCTTTCACGATGTAGTTGTCGGGAATGTCGTCGCCTGGCCAGCGCTGCCAGCGGACATCCTGCGGCTTGATGAAGCGGCCGGCAGGAATGTTGGTCTCGACCACCAGGACCTCGCTGCCGTCTTCCTCGACGGGTTGTGCGGCCTGAATGATGTTGATGGGCCGTTGCTGGTTGCTGATCCAGCTTCGGGCATAGACGGCAGTGACGCCGGCGACGACGACTGCGAGTAGTAAGACGAGTATGCGACGCGGACCCATGGGGGCCTCCTCAGAGTTGCAGCAAAGCGTAAATAACGGCGAACCCACCCGCGGCGATGGCGACGCCATAGGGCAGCGATTCGTTGATTTGATCGTCGGCCAGACCGGCGGGCGAAGGGCTTCCAGCGAGAGATGTTGGTCGATCGAGCCTGCTCGTGATCAGGCCGGCCAGAGGCATGAGCATCAGCAATGCCGGCGACCGTATCCATCGGCGCAGTATGATCATGACGAGCGACAGCAGGCCGCCGGCAAGACTGGTCACGATCAAAAAGAGGGCGATGTGCTCAATACCCGCCCAAAGGGCCAAGCCCGACATCAGCTTGACGTCTCCGCCGCCCATGAACTGGAAGGCAAAGCAGGCGAAGCCGGCGGCGAAGACCAGTCCGGCCACGAGGAAGGCGCTCATCCAATCAATCGGCGTCGGGCTGACGGCGACGAAGAGGGCGTAGAGGATGGCCACAGCCGATGTCAGCCAGTTAGGCAGGCGGCGGCAGTCGATGTCACTAAGAGCGCCGGTCACGAGGAGACCCGCCAAAAAGGCGATGCAGATGGCGTCCATCACCAGGTTAGTCCGTAACGAGGATGATCGAAGACGGTGGGATGACGACCCGCGGCGGCGGGTTGTTGACGAAGCCCGGCCATTAGGTTCAGTCTTGTCATGACGACAGTGCGTTCACGAAGGCGGCAATGAGTGTCGGGAAAGGAAGGCTGAGTAAATTCGTGCGTACTTGAGTCAAGGCAACGATGATGACGATGACCACCAGAGCGACGATCAGGCCGTATTCGGTGGCGACCGATCCTTCGGTCGCCTTGCGAAGAGCCTGTCCCCGCGCGAACATGCCGTGCGGGGTGGGCTTCCCATTTTGACGGGTAGCAATCACAGGACTCTCCTGACGACGGCACGGCAATCGGCATGATGGCGTTAATCTTCGGGCTTGGGAGTGTCGAGGCGTCAGGCATCAGTGGCGCGATCAGCCACCGATGCCATTGCCTCTAGCAATAAGTCTTGATCACTCAGGGGGCGGCTGCTTCTTCGGCCGCCTCTTCGGCGGCGCCTAGATTGTCCGCCACGGTCTGGAAAGTGCCGGTGAGATTGTCGCCAAGCGCCGAGAGGACGGAGATGATGGCGACCGAGACCAGCGCGGCGATCAGGCCGTATTCGATAGCAGTGGCACCGCTGTCGTCTTTCAGTAGATCTTGGAAGATTTTCATGGAACGTTCCCTTATGCATATTAACGTCGTCCATGAAAACTGACGTAATTGTATTAATAAAAAGTTTCGAACGCAGATTTTGTTCTGCATTTACGTCGCCTTAACTTTCGTGGGCAAAGTGTTAACGAATTAGGGTAGGTATTATCTGCGCAAGAGCCGAGCCGCAAACTTTGCTATTTGAGGCCAGATAGCGCCCTGTCTCAGGAGCCTGCGCATCGTAAACGGAGTTGTTGCGACGACGGACTTGCACGTTTTTCCTCCCTCGCCGGTGGCTGGTGGGGGATGGTTGCAGGGTGACAATTGACCGCTGTTGCCAGCCCTTGCCGAATGAACGTTCGGCTCCTAAATTATCGACAAATTAACCGCTAATTCGATCCAAGCGGTGTTGCCGGCGTATCAAAAGTTGCTTGGCCTGCTGGGAGGTGGTGCACAGAAATCTGAGTTTCTATCTATCAACGTCGTCTTGTCACGTTCCTCGACGACGGGCCTCTGTGTCTCCGGATACCGATGCCGATTGCACCGCGCAGACCTGCCGGGTGCCTGAAATGAACGTAGAAAAACCTTCCCCGACGCAATTGGGGAACTATGGGAGAGCAGACTATGAAAAAAGGATGGCTTCTATCTAGCGCTGCGGCGCTAGGTGTGCTGGCGCTGGGTGTCTCCGCGCAGGCCAATGACGGTCTTCTATCGCTGCAGGACGATGATACGCAGTGGTCGATGCCGCTCGGTGACTATAGCAGTACGCGCTACAGCACACTCGACGAGATCAATAAGGAGAATGTCAGCGACCTTAAGGTGGCCTGGACTTTCTCGACCGGTGTGTTGCGCGGTCACGAGGGCGGACCGCTCGTGATCGGCGACATGATGTATGTGCACACGCCGTTCCCGAACATCGTCTATGCGCTCGATCTGAACGACAATGCGCGGGTTGTCTGGAAGTATGAGCCGAAGCAGGATCCGGACGTCATTCCGGTGATGTGCTGCGATACTGTCAACCGTGGCGTCGCTTATGCCGACGACACAATCTATCTCCATCAGGCCGACACCACGCTGGTGGCGCTCGACGCCAAGACCGGTGAGGTCAAGTGGTCGGTCGCCAATGGTGACGCGAGCAAGGGGGAGACTGGTACATCAGCGCCGATGGTGATCGGCGACAAGGTGCTGATCGGTATTTCCGGCGGTGAGTTCGGTGTTCAGGGCCATATCACGGCCTATAACACCGCCGACGGCAGTGTGGCTTGGCGCGGCTATTCGACCGGCCCGGATGATCAGACCCTGATGGATCCGGAAAACACCACCCATCTCGGCGAGCCCGTCGGCGTCGACAGCGGCACGGCGACCTGGGAAGGCGATCAGTGGAAGATCGGCGGCGGCACCACCTGGGGCTGGATGTCTTACGATCCGGACCTCAACCTCGTCTATTATGGTACGGGCAACCCGTCGACCTGGAACCCGGTGCAGCGTCCCGGCGACAACCGCTGGTCCATGACCATCTTCGCCCGCGATGTCGACACCGGCATGGCGAAGTGGGTCTATCAGATGACCCCCCATGACGAGTGGGACTATGACGGCGTCAACGAGATGATCCTTGCGGACATCGAGATGGACGGCGAGACCAGGAAGACCCTGGTTCACTTCGACCGTAACGGCTTCGGCTACACCATGGATCGCGAAACCGGCGAACTCCTTGTGGCCGAGAAGTTCGATCCGGCGGTGAACTGGGCGACCGACGTCGATATGGAAACCGGCCGACCGAACGTGGTCGCCGAATACTCGACGGACCAGAACGGCGCTGATGTCAACAGCAAAGGCATCTGCCCGGCGGCACTCGGCACCAAGGATCAGCAGCCTGCGGCCTACTCGCCGAAGTCAGGCCTGTTCTACGTGCCGACCAACCATGTCTGCATGGACTACGAGCCTTTCGAGGTGTCCTACACCGCAGGGCAGCCTTATGTCGGTGCTACGCTCAGCATGTACCCTGCACCGGGTGGCGATCATCTCGGCAACTTCATCGCCTGGGATGCCGCGAAGGGTGAGATCGTCTGGTCCAACCCCGAGCCGTTCTCGGTCTGGTCCGGTGCGCTCGCCACAGCCGGCGACGTCGTCTTCTACGGCACGCTCGAGGGCTATCTGAAGGCAGTGGATGCGGAAAGCGGCGAGGAGCTTTACAGCTTCAAGACGCCTTCCGGCATCATCGGCAACGTCAACACCTGGGAACATGGCGGTAAGCAGCATATCGGCGTGTTGTCGGGTATCGGTGGCTGGGCCGGCATCGGTCTTGCAGCTGGTCTCACCGAAGATACCGCTGGCCTTGGTGCGGTCGGTGCCTACAAGGCGCTGTCTTCCTACACCAATCTCGGTGGTCAGCTGACCGTCTTTACCCTGCCGTAAGCAGGCGCATAGGCGGACGTTTCGTTAAGCAGGCGGCCCGGTATCGTGAAAGCGGTGCTGGGCCGTTTGTCCATCATTGCGAAGATACATGTGAAGAAATCGGCTGCGGAGAAGCCGCTACGCCCGGAGGAGGTCACTCACCCATGACGAATAGTTGGTTCTCAAACCTGTTATCGAGACCGGCAGGTGTTCTGGCTCTTGCCCTGCTTTTCGGCATTGGCACGGCGCCGCTGGCCGGCGCCAAAGAGAAGCCCGCCGAAGGTGAGGAAGCCGCTGCTGCCGAGGAAACGGTAGCGAGCGAAACCGAGGCTGCAGAAGAGGAAGGCGCAGGCGAGGAGGTCGATTGGGAGGACAAGCCTTATGAATATGTCGACGGCAAGGTCGACTTCGGCACCTATAACGGCTTTCGGCGTTATCACTCCTCCTGTCATGTTTGTCACGGACCCGATGGCCTCGGCAGCACCTACGCGCCACCGCTGATCGAATCGATTTCCAGGATCGGCTATGAAGGCTATCTCGAAGCAATCGTGAACGGCATCAAGAACGTCAATCAGGCCGAGCAGTCGGTGATGCCGTCCTTCGGTGAAGATCCGAACGTGATGAACTATGTCGACGACATCTATGCCTATCTGAAGGCGCGCGCTGATGGCGTAATCGGCCGCGGGCGTCCGGACAAGATGCCGAAACCCAAAGACGGGTGATCGGGATCGGAGCGCCGATCAGCGTTGACGTGGCGCCCGTGTTTCGGTGGCGTACCGCATAATGACGAGGTCGTCATACCACTAGCGATCGCATCTCGGTGGCAGGCTATTGTCACCGAGATGCGATCAGGAACCTGACCTGGATCGGAATTCAGGATCTCGCAAGTTGCGTTGCCGGCTTCTTTGAGGCGCTTCGGGGCCATCGTCCATGCGATTCGCATGGACGGTTGCCAGCGCAGCCTGTTTTGAAAGCTCTTCGAATACCGCAGCACCGCGCTTTAAACCCTGCAACGGATTTCGGGGTGCGTTAACTCTTTCTCAACCAAACTTTGATAGCAAGATCCAGTCTTCATTATCTGCGATCCTGGAGAGACAATCGGCCTGCTCGGACGCGCGTCGGTTGTAAGCAAGAACTGTCGCATTCTCGTCTGTTCAATCGCTTGGGCTGCCGACACAATCGCGAGGTGGATGAGGTCTATCGGCGACGATACGGCCGCTTCCGGTCGGTGTCTCTTATATGGATGGAGGGGCTAACAATGGCGGATCGGGATGGGCGCAGGCGTGGCGGCAGAGAGGCAAGGCGGATGGAGCGGGCGCAGCCTCTGGCAGAGGCCATACGGCCGGTCTGGCCGGGCCTGGAAGGTGGGCGTTATCGGCCTCTGAGTTCGGAAGACATCCAGAAGGTCCATACGGCAGCCCTGGATGTGCTGGAGCGGATCGGGTTCGCCGATGCCATCCCGTCCTGCGTCGAGATGACGACGGCAAGAGGTGCCTTCGTCAACGAGCATGGCCGGCTCTGCTTTCCGCGCGCCCTGGTCGAGGACACCATCGCCAAGGCGGCGCGTCACTTCCCGCTATTCGGCCAGGATCCCAAGCATGACATGGAGCCCTACGGCAAGCGCGTCTATTTCGGGACCGCCGGGGCTGCCGTGCATATCGTCGATCCGCAAACCGGCGCGTACAGGGAATCGACGCTCAAGGACCTGCATGACATTGCCCGCATGGTCGATAGCCTCGATCATATCCACTACTTTCAGCGCTCGATCGTCGCCCGCGACATGACTGATCCGCGCGATCTCGACATCAACACCTGCTATGCCGCGGTCAAAGGCACGACCAAGCATGTCGGCACCTCCTTCACCGAGCCCGCCTTCGTCGAGGAGGCGCTCTCGATGCTGCACATGATCGCGGGCTCCGAGGAAAAATGGCGGGAACGGCCGTTCGTCTCCATGTCCAACTGCTTCGTCGTGCCGCCGATGAAGTTCGCGACCGATGCCTGCCGCTGCCTGGAGGCGGGCGTGCGCGGCGGCATGCCGGTGCTGCTGCTGGCCGCCGGCCAGGCTGGGGCGACGAGCCCCGCGTCACTTGTCGGTGCCGTCGTGCAGGAAGTCGCCGAGGTGCTGGGCGGGCTGGTCTACGTCAATTGCATCAAGCCGGGTGCGCCGGCGATCTTCGGCCCCTGGCCGTTCGTCTCCGACCTCAGAACCGGCGCCATGTCCGGCGGCTCGGGCGAGCAGGCGCTGCTGATGGCGGCATGCGCTCAGATGGCGCATTATTACGACCTCACAGGCGGTGTTTGCGCCGGCATGACCGACAGCAAGGTCGCCGACGCTCAAGCTGGCTACGAGAAAGGTTACAACTACGCTCTGGTCGCCAATGCAGGCGCGAACATGATCTACGAGGCCGCCGGCATGCATGCCAGCCTGCTCGGCTTCTGTCTGGAGAGCCTGGTGATCGACAACGACGCGATCGGTGCGACGCTCCGCACCCTTCGCGGCCTGGAGATCAACGACGAGGCGCTGTCGGTCGATGTCATCCGGGATGCCTGCATCGACGGTCCCGGCCACTTTCTCGGCAGCGAGCAAACGCTGGGCCTGATGCAGAGCGCCTATGTCTACCCGACGGTCGGCGACCGTTCCAGCCCGAAGGAGTGGGAGGAACTCGGGTCCACCAACGTCCTGCAAAAGGCGATTGCCAAGACCGCAGAGATCCTAGCCAACCACCACCCGGGCCACATCACTCCCAACCTCGACCAAGCCATCCGCGACCGTTTCCCAATCTGCCTGCCGGCAGACGGCTGATTTGACGGGGTTCAAGCTACGGACGGCGGTGCCCGAAGACGAAGCGGCGGTGACGCAGCTGCTGGAGGTGTCCTATGGGCGGTTGATGCCTGCTGCTTATGAGCAGGCTCACTTGGACGCGTTCCTGCCGCTCATCGTGAAGGCGCAGCCCGACCTCCTGGCATCCGACACCTATTATCTGGCGGTGACGTCAGAAGACGACGTGATCGGTGCTGGTGGGTGGACGAAGGAAAGGCCGGGATCTGGTGACATAGACGCCGGCATAGGCCACATCCGCCATGTCGCCACCCATCCCGGATGGACAGGCAAGGGCGTTGGCCGGATGATCATCGATCACTGCGCAGCCGTCGCGCGATCGGCGGGCATCCAGCGCTTCGCGTGCTGCTCCAGCCTGAACGCCGTAGACTTTTACGCCCATCTCGGCTTCAAGAAGGTCCGACCGGTCGACATCCCCATGGGCGGAGGTCTGATCATGCCCTCCCTCTTGATGGAACGGACGCTTTGAGCCTGGACTTGAGCCTTCCCCCGATCATCGGTCATCGTGGCTCCGCTGATCTCGCGCCGGAGAACACGCTTGGCGGCATCCGCCGCGCCCATGAGGAGGGGGCGAGCTGGGTCGAGTTCGACGTCAAGCTCACCGCAGATGACGTGCCCATTCTCATGCATGACGAGCAGCTTGACCGCACAACCGATGGCAAAGGAAAGGTGGCGCTTGCAACCTATGATGAGATCCGGGCACTGGACGCTGGGTCCTGGTTCGCGCCTGATTTTGCCGGCGAGCGAGTGCCTACGTTTCGTGCGACGCTCGAGCTTTGCATCGAGCTCGGCCTTGGCATGAATGTCGAACTCAAGCCTTGCCCGGGACGGGAAGAGGAGACCGCGCGGATCGCCCTTCGAATGCTCGATGAAGCTTGGCCCGATCGCCTGAACCTGCCGCCGCCGTTGATCTCGAGCTTTGATGAGAAGGCGCTGGCCGCTGCCAGGGCTATAGCACCGGATCGGCCGCGCGGCTGTCTCGTGACCCGCGTACCGCTTGCTTGGCAGGCGAGAATGGAGCGTTTCGGCTGCACGACGCTCAATGTCAGCAACCGATGGATCAAAAAGAAACATGTTGAGGCGGCAAGACGTGCCGGTGTGCCGGTCCTGGTCTACACGGTCAACGACCCTGACCGTGCGCTTGCCCTTCTCGAGATGGGGGTCACCTCGATCTTCACCGATAGGGTCGATCTGATGACGGAAGTCCCGGGCCAGGCACGATAAAGTCACTCCGCGCCTGGAAGGGGCCTTGACACCCAAGGCCCCGTCAATTACCTCAGTTCAACGCTTACAAGCGGGTGTAGCTCAGTTGGTTAGAGCGCTGGCCTGTCACGCCAGAGGCCGCGGGTTCAAGTCCCGTCACTCGCGCCATTCCCTTCAAAGACTTATCCATTTTCACGATTCTCCTTTAGACACTTTTTCTGGCCAGATTTAGACACTTTTGTCCGACTTTCGTTCCATCTTGATCTTCACGACCTCTGCCAAACGGCGTTTGTGCTTCCTTCCAGCGTAATACTGAACCATGCGCCTCGACTGGTCTGTGATCGAGGTGACCTCTTCCTCCGTGCAGCCGGCCTCAAGGAGGCGGATAATAGCGCTGCGCCGCAATCCGTGAAGCGGAGGATTAGGCACAATGCCAAGCCGCTCGCACTCCTTTTTGGTGCCGTGCGATAGACTGTCCTTGTTCATCTGACGACCGCGCGCCGTCGGAATCAACATTATACTCGCCGCCGGCATCGGTCGATCAAGTTCAGCCTGCAAGTCTGTATGAATGGGGATGGAGGTTTCGCCGTCAGTCTTGCTGATATCGGTATTGATCCAGCCATCCTTGATGTTTGCCCTCGACAACCTGATCAGATCGCCGCGCCGGAGGCCCGTGAAAAGCGCAACTGTTACGGCTCGACGCCAAACAGGCCTGACCCCCTCAAGAAATCGCGAGATCTGATCGTCAGTCCAGGCTTCATGCTGGCTGGCCTTATAGGTCGCCGGCTTTTTAACATCCTTCGCGGGATTGACGTCGACCTCGCCAAGATCGCAGGCGCACTCGAACACCAGATAGAGGAGCTTGGTGACCTCGATGGCGTTTCGGGGCTGTGTTTCGGCGATTTTATCCTGAAGTCTGACGACAGCGCGTCGCGTGATGCTGGCGAGGGGAAAGGCGCCAATCGCTTTACTCAGCTTTGCGAGCGCATAGCCATACTGCTCCTTGGTGGAATCAGCCAAAACGCTATATCGATCACTCTTTTTGTAAGCGACAATAAAGGTGTCGACCGAACCTGGCGCTGGTTCGGATCTTCCTCTCGAAGTCGCAAATTGCCGATGGATCTCTTCATAGCGGTCGAACCACGGCTTTGTGCCAACTTCACCTTCGATCCGAAACGAGACCCCACCTCTGCGATAATAGGTGTAGACCTGGCCGTGGCTCTCGTAGAGCTTCACGTATTTTGGCTTTCGCCAATGCCGGTTGCTACGCCTCACCATCAGAGAGCAACCTCGATGTGCTGCAGGAGGCTACTCTCGCCTTCGCGCAGGCCCTCAAAAGTGCCAGTGCCATATCGAGCCTCGAGATCTTGACGATACCAGACGGGTTTGCCCGCCAAATACTCATTAGGAGCGGGGACATCGCCTGACTTCAAGGCCTGACGAAACGGTTCTATTTCCGTGAAGCCAAGGCTGTAAGCCATTTCAACCTCGCGAACCAGCAACCGCCTGGGAGAAGTCACTTCATGCGCTCCCCTAGAAAATGCCTCATTTGTCGTCTCGCGGATTGTCAGCGAAGATCGGCACCGGATCGATCCCGAATTCACCGAGCTGCGCGACCAGCTTTTCATCACGTCTCTTCACCGCACGCTCCGCCTTGAGAAGACGTCGAGCTTCGGCGCGCTGCACGAACTTTTCTGTCGCTAGCCCGAAACTGAGACGCCAGTGGAGGACTTGCATCGCCCTCGCGTACAGCTCACTTGCCTCCGCGTTCCCCGTCGCGCGCTCGTAGATTTCGGTTGCGAGATGTCTCGCGGCCTGTTCGATTGCGTCCTGGTCTCTCAAGTTTCCCATGATCAGCTCGCAGCCTTCGTTGACGTGGCCGCCGGTGGTGTCCAACCCCAGCTCTTAGCCGGCAGCGGTTTCAAAGAAACCGCGAAAGGCCAATGACCTTCAGTGGAGTAAGAAGCGCTTTCGCGCTTCTCCTCCCCGAACCGTACGTGCGCCTTTCAGCGCATACGGCTCTCCATTCAAGTTTGGCTCATGGCCATAGCAACATCATAACGTTGCGAGCTTGTGCTG